>DGXO01000047.1 GCA_002395605.1 Bacteroidales bacterium UBA4230 | reverse complement strand
GAGGCCATAAGGGAAAATCCCGCCTGGAACAACGTAAAGATTGTCGTTTTGTCAGCCCTCAGCACAAATGAGGACATTGTAAAGGCATATGGACTGGGGGCCGACGATTTCATCACAAAGCCCATTGTAATGGATAAACTTCTTAACACCGTTGCCAAGCATCTTGGCCTTCCGTTAACGGATGTTTCAAAATAAAAAACAGGTTACAAAAATACAACCCCACCGTAAGGCCCTGTCTGACAGTCCGTTAACTCGGGCGGGGCTTTTTCAATTTGTCTTTATCGCGTACGCGGAAGAACATTTTTACCGCTTTTTGGTTATTTTTGTAAATTGTTTTAAACTATGGACAGGTATCTTCTACAGGTTCCGGCACGTCTTCTGACGGCATTTTTGCTTACGTTATCATTTTCGCAGGCGGCCCTCTCCCAGGACTTCTCCATCCGGACCAATGTTCTTTGGGATGCCGTAAGCGAACCCAATATCGGCCTTGAATTTCCGCTCAGCGACAACTGGTCCATAGGCGGAAACGCCGCCCTCAAATCCTGGCCCCGCTGGCTTGCCTGGGACTGGGATAAGGAGAACCCTCTCATCTGGCGCAACTACGCCGTGGTTCCGGAAGTGCGGTACTATCTGGATGAGGTTTACAAGGGCGTATTCTTTGGTGCAGATGCCGTTTATACGCATTTCAACGTGAGCGCCATGCCCACTCCCTTCCATATGTACCCGGACGCTGAGAACCATCGCTTACAGGGTTCCTACTGGGCAGGCGGCCTTTTTGCCGGCTACGCCTGGTGGCCCTGGCAGCACTGGAGACTTGAGGTTGAGGCGGGGGCGGCTATCGGCCTTGCAGCTTATGACAAGTACGACTGCAAGTATTGCGGCACCAAGGTAGGGGAGGAAAGGATCCCCGCCGTGGTCCCCAAACTTGCACTCAACGTTGCCTATAACCCCGTGGCAAGGGACAAGCGCAAACCCCGCAGCAAGGGCTCCTACGTGATTTCCGGTACGGACACCATTACGGTTATGACTCCTCCCGTGGTGTTTACGGTGCATCTTCAGGATGTAGCGCGTCCGGAAACGGAAGGAGACCGCGTGGCAAAGGAAGATTACTGGGTGATGCCAATCGGCAGGTATCGGCCTCTTGATTATCTAACGCGTCCTGGAATTGACAGCATCCAGTACGTCCGGTTCCCCGTGGACAGCTGGGAACTGAATACTGCCGATGCGTCAAACGCATGGGTGCTGGAGCGTCTTACCGGCGCCATCAACCGCATCAAGCAGGATGAAGCAACAGACGAGATCCTCATTTCAATAGTTGGCCTGGCGTCCATCGAAGGCCCCCAGGAGCGCAACGACACCCTTTCCCTAAGACGCGCAAAAGTCGTGGCCGATTACCTCAACCGTGAAACCGGCGTGAGCCGCCGCTTCTTTGAGACAATAGGGAAGGGGGAGGCCTGGGACTGGTTCAAGGCCCAGTTGGAGGCCCAGCCGGACGGCCGTGAGAGGCTTCTGGACATACTCTACAATGAGCCTGATCCTGACCGCCGTGAGGCTCTCATAAGGGCCGATTCAAGGCTTTATGAAGACGTGAAGGAGAATTTCCTTGCCGATCAGAGAAACTCCGGATACATCCGCATCTACTACGGAAACGCCCCGGATCCGGTTACGGAAGAGTACAACAAGGATGTGATTCCTCTCCTGAAGTCTAAGCGTTATGCGGAGGCGGTAAGGAAGTTCGATGAATCCCCGGACCTCAAGAAACGCGCCCTTCAGGACGCCGAGGCCGCAAACGCCTACGGCATAGCCCTTTACTTCACCGCCCTTGACAACAAGGATGGGGAAAAGGAAAAAGAGGCCATAGAAATGATACAATCCGCTGCCCGAAACGGCTCCGAGGCTGCGGCGGAGAATCTCAGGGGTATAGAAACTTACGGCCCCGCCAGGAAGGAATTCGAGGCCTGGCAGGAGTTGATGGAGAAGGAGGATAAGCTATGAGAAATGCCCTGAAATATATTCTCATCGGCGTATCGGCCCTCCTTTTCACCGGCTGCGTGCTGGTGGACCAGGACATGAGCGACTGCGAGACAGACTATACGCTGGATTATGAACTGAGGCTTGTCACCAATATGACAACGGAACTCCAGACCCAGCTCAGTATGGCGGCCGATGTCAACGTTTCCGCCGCCCTGAAGCAGTATATGTCCGGAATCTTCACGGATTACGCCCACGACGTAAACCTGTCTTTCTACGACGTCTACGGGGATTCAACCAGGCTTCACAACGAGCACCACATAATGGACGCCAACCAGTCCAGTTACACGCTCTTCATCCCCGTGAGAAAGTATATGCACATTGCAATAGCAAACATTGACGACAATCACGAGGTAGGGCTTGAAAAAGATGAACTCTGCCACACTTCCCGCCTGTTCCAGCCCATACGTGACACCGTGGAATCCCACAGCACGGGCGTTTTCACGGCCCGTCTCCCTATGGACATAAAGGAAGGCGAGGACCAGCAGTTTGACGTGAAACTGTATATGGCCAACTGCGCCACCGCGCTGGTGCTGGACACCCTTGGGAGCCATATCAAGGACATAGACGTGTATGCTACCGGCTTTGCCACGGGCTTCAGCCTTGCCGACAGCACATACAGGTATGAATATACGCCGGTGGTAAAGGCAAACAGGCTTGCCGTGGACGGGGCCGATTCCCCCCTTTGCTTTACCACGGTCACCTTCCCTTCCAAGGACGTGCCCGCTTCCAAGGTTACCATAGAGTCTCCGGAAGATTTTGTGACGGATGCGTCCGAAACTTCCCTCTGGCAGTACAGGGTGTACTGTCACCTTGATGACGGAACGGTTACGGAGACCATCCTTTGCGTGAAACTTCCGCTCCAGGCTGGTCAGTTAAAGGTGGTGAAGGCAGCCATCCAGAACGACGGCGCCTGCGTGCCCATGGCCCCCTGGGTGGGCTCTCTGGTCACCCTTGACTGGATAGACCAGCCCGGCTGGGAAGTGGATTTTTAAGCGAAACTAACAATAATTTCTAATAACAAAGCGTATGAAAAAAATCTTTAGTTTTCTCCTTGTAAGCGCAGCGGTGCTTGCAATGGCAGCCTGCCAGAAGCAGCAGCAGGCAGTGGACACTCCTCCTAATAATGGAGTGAAGGAGGTGACAACGCAGTTTGTGCTTAACATTGCTGCTGCCCCCTCTACAAAGATGACGGCCGATGCCGTTCAGCAGAACCAGAATTTCCGTGGTATCCAGGATGTAAAGCTGTTTACCTACAAGACTGGAATGACTTCCGGCACTCCGTATGTTCTGAGCACTACTGGTGCTGAGGAAAAGGAATTTGATTTTGGGGCTTTCTTTGCCAGCGGCGGCATTGACAACAGCACTGGCAACAATCAGTCCGGAGATAAGGCAGTGGCCTCCAAGCGTGTTCTGCAGTTGTCTATTCCAGTAGGTGTAGATGCTGTCACTTTCTACGGCAAGGCTACAAAGTCCGGCTCTGAAAGTGCCGTAAACGATGCTGAACTTGGGGCTACCAATGCTACAGCCACTACAATCAGCGGTACACCCGGAAAGACGGTTATTGCCGCGAAAAGCATCCTTGGGGATGTAACCAAGTCCAACCAATATGACGCTACAGGGCGCCTTATGATTGGTATTATCAATGACATTCTGGCTAGAGGTGTAGATGCGTTGACGGATCCAACTACAGCTCTCGTTCAAAAGTTCGGCACCCTTCCTGCAGTCACCTGGGCACAGTACGGCCATCGGTATGAGAATGACAAATTGGGAGATGCATCCCGTTATAAGGGCACCACTACTATTGACCATCCACTTGAAGGTCTGGAGGAGATTCTGGGTAAGAGTTATTACCTGTTTACATACATTGTCCCCCCGAGTGAGCCTGTAAGACCCAAAGGCGAATATCGTGGCGGTTCTTCTGCCTCTGTCAAGAGGATGGTATCCGATATGTACAAGGTTATTTCTGCGGCCAGTGGTTCTGAACCCACTACTCCGGAGGAAGCCAATGCCAAACGTCTTGCAGATGTTATCCTCGACAGGGCGGCGCTCTACTTTTATACACCCGGAACCCCGGGCGGAAATCCTGGCGATTACAAGGCAGTCAACGAGATTAAGTCTCTGCTGGTGACTTCATATAAAATATATACAGAAGATCAGTGGAATATGAAATATGGCGGCGCTCAGAATCTGAACGGTTATCCTTTTGAGGATTTTGGTGTGCCGGAAGGTGCTGCTCAACTGGGCTTCTATTACGAGGGACAAAACGTTGGCGGTACTGTAAAGGAACAAGACGAATTCTATTATCGTCATCCCAACTTCCCGCTGGTGAATCCCACCATGGAAGAGTTTGAGCCCCGCAAATACGTGTATCCGGCCGAACTTTGGTACTATGTAAACAGTCCCATACGTACTACAAGTAACGATGTCACCGTTGCCAGTTATCCTGATGGCGTCACCCCTTGGAACGAAGGGGCATGGACCGGTTGGACTTTCCCCGGAAAGGTGGAAGGCTCTACCCGTGGCGTAGCGGTTGCGAGCAGCATCAACTACGGCGTTGCAATGCTCAAGACCACTGTCATATTTAAGGATGATGCAAAAAACAATGGATTGGAGGACAATCGTTACGAACTCACCAACCATGCAGAAAGCAATAAGACAATTGCAACTGCAGATGCTCAGTTTGAGCTCCGCGGTGTTCTTGTGGGCGGCGTTAACCCCAGGATGAACTGGCAGTTTACCCGTAAGAATGAAACTGGCGAACTCTCTGCATTTGACGGCGTTATCTACGACCATTCCATTGCCAGCGCTACCATTCCTACTCCTGCGGACTCTCCTAACTATACTTTGGTGTACGACAACTACAATTCTTCTGAGGAAGAAGCCAATCAGAATGATGTCTATGTGGCACTGGAGTTTGTAAACAACGGCGATGCCTTCTACGGACGTGACAATATGATTCCTAACGGCGGTGTATTCTATCTTGTAGCAAAGATTGAAAAGCCCAATGCCGACCAGCGGAATACGCTCCACGGCAAATTCCCTAGTGACCACCAGATTCCTCCTGTGTACGGTGTTGACGGAGAGACTGTCCCTGATGGAAAGTATGCCGGTGAATCCAAGAAGATTGCCCGTGTATTCATTCAGGACTTTGTTACCAACGCAACGTTCAGGATTGGCCAGTACTCTCTCCAGAACGCTTACTATTCCGTACCTGATCTCCGTGCATCCCAGATGTCACTGGGTCTTTCCGTAGACCTCCAGTGGATTCCTGGTATTGATTACGTACTGGATCTTTAATCTTGACTAAAAAGGCATCATACGCGCCTTCATCGGCCATCCTTCTCCTGCTCACAGTTTTCCTGTGGGCAGGGGCAGGGTGTACCCGTGACGCCGTCCCTGATGCAGGGGATGGACACGCCGTTTCGCTGGCTATGTCCCTTAAGAATGTTCTTCCCGGACAGGAGAACCCTACCAAAATGACGGCGGATATTACCCAGTCCGATGGCGTTTTCCGTGGGGTAGAAAGGCTTTACATCGTGCCGTTTAACACGGAAACATCTGAGGTTGAGCCGGATGCTCCCCGTCTTGGAGACCACAATGTGTCCCTTGGAAGTGTAGGTATCAACAGGGGAGGACTGGTTCAGAACAATAACTCCCACCTGTTTAACAGTGCATATCCTCCCAATGGCATGAACCGGGTGCTCACCTATGCAAAGGCGCCGGACGGGGACGGAAGCGAGTCAAAGGAGACTAAACACAGTTACGGCGTCCTGCTTCCCGACGGTATTGAGAATCCTTCCGTTGCGAACGATATCGTATTCCATCTGGAACCCGTCCTGGAAACGCGTCAGGAACTTCAGGAAGCGCAGAATGTAGCCGATGACCTGTTGGAACAGTTGAACGTTGTAATGTCCATGATGGGCAGTTCCAAGAATGCCTCTATCCTGAACATTTTCGATGCCGTCAAGCGGGAAAACCATATTCTGGCCTGCTCTTATCCTACATTCGACCATTTACGCAACGAGATTCAGTCGGCCCTTCTGCGAATTCCCTTTGAAAGCATGGAGTTGATAGAGGAGATAGGTCTTGTAAGCCAGGCGGTGAGCGCATTCTCCCAGACACTTTCGGATGCCGGATCCACCTTTCCCGCATCCTATGGCATTCCTGAAGGGACATTCGGATTCTGGTGGAATGGCAGTGGATTCGTGCGTATGGTGAACGGGGTGAACATAGCCCTTGTGGATCCGGCGACGTACTGCTATCCTCCGGGTCTTTGGTACTATGCCAACAGTTCCATTGAGACGTCGGACGATCCAAAGGTAGTGGACCAGTATGTTTCGGCAAATGCGGAATGGAACGACATCCTTGTCCATTATACGGATGGCGGAAGCGTCAATAACCTTACCGAGTCTGTGGCTATCAAGGACCCGCTGCAATACGGAGTTGGGCTCCTGTCGCTGAGCCTTGGCACTGCCGGGACAGACCTTGTTGACGGCTGCCCCCTCACCGGCATCATAGTGGGAGACCAGAAGGATGTGGATTTCCGCTTTATGCCGGGAACCGGTCCCAGCAGGTATATCTATGATAATGTGATGGGCGGTGTGCTTAAGATTGGTTCCACTGGCACCTCCACCCAGACGCTTGTGCTGGAGACTGCGGCAGGCAGTCCGGTGCATATCGCGTTGGAATTCCGAAACAACACCGGTACTACGCGCCGCTGTGAGCAGGGAGACATCCTTCCCCGATGCAAGTTCTATGTAGCCGGGGTACTGGAAGCCCCTAAAAACGGAGGCAGCGTGTTCTCAAAGGACCATATTACCAGTGTAACGGTACGGATAAACAGCCTCAGGAATGCCTATACCACCGTTCCGGACCTCCACGACCCCCAGTTGGAGATAGGTCTTGTGGCAGAGATGAAGTGGAACCAGATTACACCTGAGTCAATAGTTTTGGATTACTAGGATGCATAGGGTACTAAGTCATATGGCGGCGCTTGCGGCATTACTTCTGATGCTGCCGGGTACGTCCTGCAGGAGGGTCAATCCGGACCTTCCGGACGCCTCCCTTAGTGTATCTATGTACATCCCGGGCTCCACTATGACAAAGGCCGAAACTGGTATGGTGAGCCCTCTTGAGGGGGAACTCAAGATAACTTCCCTCCAGATATGGGCTTTCCTCTCCAGTGACGGACGTCTCATAAGTTACAAGAGTTTCACTGACGGCCTTGAGCAGTCCGGCGTTTCCAGAAGCACCATCACAAGGTTCGGCCTGCCCCTGTCCCAGGGAATGTTCAAGATACTCACCACGGACCCCCGTCCCAATGTGGACGTGTACGCCGTTGCAAACGTTGCATCGGCCACAGACGCCCAATTGAATGAAAATACCACCCGTGATGCCCTTGACGCTGTTATAGTCAATCAGATAGGCGGCAATTCGCCCCTTACCATGGCTGTACCCGAGGCCGGTCTTCCCATGTCCGGCGTCCTCAAGAAGGCCGATGTAACAGGCGGCTATCCCGTTCTCAACATTACTACCCTGAAACTCATCAGGGCGGTGTCCAAGATACGCTTTGTCTTTTGCCAGCAGGGCCTCCCTGCAACGGATACAGCCCCTGCAACGCCGGGTAATGAGGAATGTGAGATTGTTGGGATCTCATTTGACGGTACTGATGGCGGAAAAGACTGCCAGGTAGGCTCCTCCGAGCGCCTGTTTACGGCAAGTACCTTTGACCTTGGAGATTCTCCGGAATACACGCCGCTGTCTTCTTCCATTTCAGGAAGCCCTCTGATTTCAAACGAACAACTCTCCATAGTTGAGGACCCCGAAGTTCTTTTCTTCCGCGGTTTTGGAAATGAAACGGAATCGGCCGAGCACTATGAGCAGAGGCTGGATGCTGCCGTGGCGGCAGAATCCCAGGTGGGCCCCATCTACCTCAGGGAAACGGACAAGCCCATCTCAGGCACAATATCTTACCGCGTTGACTCCAGCGGGGAAACCAGGACCGCGCACTTCTCAATGGCCGGAGACGTATTCTCCCGCAACCATACCTGGATTGTCTTTGCTTCCTTTATGGAAGAGACTATGAAACTTACCTTGAAGACGGTTGTTCTGCCCTGGGAGTGGAACAGTTATCATCAGGACTTCAAGGAGGCCACGGTAAACGTCATACGCCGTTTCACCGTGTTTGACACCGCTGTGCCCACGTTCAAGAAGACCCGGACTCAGGACGGATTCTACGATGTAAGTTTCTGGTATACGGTTCAGTTGGACGAAGCCACGGTTGAAAACAATGCCGTTGTAGGCGATATCATTATTGCAACCCCCGTTGGAGGTACCCTCCACGTTATTCCGGTGCCTGGAAGGGATGGGAAATCGGCCATAACGGATGCCATTACGGTTTCGCCGGCATCGGCCATCATCTATCCAAATATTGCCAATGATGGCGGCCGCATAGAGGACTGCCGCATACCAATTACTATTAGTTGCAACACGGAAAAAGGATACTCGGATGAAGAACTTGAAGGCAATTACATAGACCTTCATTTCTGTGTGGAAACCCAGGATGGAAAGTTCATAGACCTTGGGTCCGAGTCCATAGACTATTACCGGTTCATTCTTAAAAAGGACTGGAATCAATGACACTGAGGCGCTTTAATATGGCTTGGCTCGCGTGCCTGACGCTCCTTATTACGGGGTGCGTGAGGGAGGCCGTGCCGTCATTTGAAGAGCCCGGAATCACCCTTACGGTGCGCTGTGACAATCCTCTTTCTACCACCAAGGCCGACGGTGAAAAGGACGGAGAGCAGGGCTTCAACGAGAACCTCATCAAGTCCGTTGATTTCCTCTTCTATCCGGGTAGTGACCCCTCTGATGATACAGACGCAATCCATCATATCAGGAAGGAACTTTCAGAGGATCCTATGCAGCCAGGTCTCTGGGAGGCAACGTTCAACCTTGTGATAAAGAAAGACGTGATAGGGCTCCTGTTCGATGAGAATAATAAGGCTACTGTCTACGCCCTTGTTAACTTTGAAAGGGGCTTTGTAGGTGACCTTTCAGGGACTTCCCGGGCAGAACTTGATGCGCGGCGCATAGTCACGGATTTTGCCGCTGCGGAATCCGGATACACCCAGCCGTATTTCCTTATGGACGGCAGCACGGTAATCACTTATGATGCCGATGCAACGCCAAACGCCACTGGAGAAATCGGCCTTAAGCGCTTTGCGTCAAAACTTACCGTGGCGCTAAGCGTTGCGGATCGCGTGGAACTTAAGCACCAGGCCCCTGCCGACCCTAACCAGGAGCAACTTCCTGTCGAGGTCTGGACTCCTGTCCCGCATACTATGAGAGTGTACCTTGTGAACGGCGTAAAGACTACACTTATAGGAGGAAACGACCCTGACAAGGAATACTTCTCATATAGCGAGGAGGCTCATCAGAGAGCATATGTGAGGGATACCGGAACCCCTTATCTTAACACAGAGACCGAAGGTGGAAAGACTTATTACCACTCCTGGCCCATGTACTCATATCCCGTCAGTTGGTCGGCCGGTATGCCGGATTATCCTAATATCGATTACACGAGAGGCCTTCCCGCGGAGCCGCCGTACTTCAAACTGGAGATGGACTGGAGAAGGGAGGCTGAAAACGGATATTCCTACGACCGCCGTAAATACTACTACAAGATATTCCTCCCCACGGATAAACTTGAGAGGAACAACTGGTACGGACTGTATCTGGACGTATCCATCCTTGGCTCTGAAACCGACGAAGGAAAGGCCGTCCTGACGCCCACCTGCTACCTCCTTGACTGGCAGAACAAGTCCTTTGCCATCAACAAGTTCGCCGTTATCAGCAAGGCCCGTTACCTGTCCGTGGACAAGACCACGTGGGATATCAATAATGTGGAGAAACTTTCCATCCCGTTTATGTCCAGCCATAACGTGACCGTGGTTCCGGGCAGCGTGAAGGCAACAAGGCCTTACTTTGGTACGATTACCACCACCCAGTCTGTAGACTCCTATCACCAAAATCTGCACGGGTGGATAAGGCAGAAGGATGATAATTCATATTATCTTGACTTTAATGACCAGCCGGCAGGCAAGGAAAAATGGGAACCGTCAACCTGGCTCACAAACACCTCCACATCCATAGAGCTCAACCACCCTCTGGTAAACAACAACACCCTGAATGACTTTGACTATTCTGTCTATACCATTGAATTTGATATAGTCCATACAGATTTGGCCGATAATCCGGAATCGCATACTTATCAACAGTACGTAAGGCATATCACCATTACCCAGCGTCCCGGTATCTATATCGAGCGGCTCAGGAATTCGGATACGGAGGTTCGTCAGCGTAACCCCAATGCTACTCCTCCCACCCTTTGCGGGTATCCCGATGGCGAAGAGCCCTGGACGGACAAGCCCTGGGGATATGTCTATGTCAACGGAGGACGTTTCATAAGGCACGAGACATCAAGCCATACAGGGAAGGAGGACAATTACTATAAGTTGGCCGATTCCAATAAACCTGAGTATCAGTGGCAGACCGTGTGGTACACCGGTGGTAGCAAAGATATGTTTGACATCCATGTGACGGTGCTTCCGTCCAGCTCCAGCTTTGTGATTGGTGACCCCCGTGAGGACAACGTGAACAATTTGGATGACCCGGTGGGTTATAAGGGGCTTTATGAGTTTGTAGTTGGCGGTAAGAATTCGAGTGCAATACTGCACGATGTTGCAATCCTTGAAAACTTCAGATCCGGCATTACCGACTACCCGGAAGTGAGTCCCGGTGTGTATAAAAGGACTGGATTCAATGAGGCCGATGCCCTTTATGGGGAATCGCCACGTACCCTCACCTGGTATTATCCTACAGAAAAGTCTGACCGTACAGCAAACATGCTGGCACCAAGCTACCGCGTTTCCTCCAAATTCAACGGGACCGAGTTTGGAACTATCACCAAGCCCTATGCGGAGTATCGCTGCGCCGCATATCAGGAAGATGGCTTCCCCGCGGGACGTTGGCGCCTTCCTACCAAGGCCGAAGTAAATTTCATAGCCCAGCTATCCGCCAAGGGATTCATTGAACTGCTGTTCAACAACAACGGTGTGTATTGGTCGGCCAATGGTGCCATCAAGATAAACGGAGCAAATGTCGTGGATGACAAGTCTACATCGGCCATGCTTCGCTGTGTATATGATTCCTGGTATTGGGACAAGGTTGACGGCCTTGAAGGTGATCCCAGGCAGCCTGTTCGCAATAAATTTGTCTGGGGAGACAGGGAAAGATGATGAAACGTTTATGGGCATATCTGACAGTGCTTCTGGCCATTCTGTCCTCCTGCACTTCTTCCTTTGAGGAGAAGGAGGCAGCCTATGGTATGGACCCGTCACTGGAAGGAAAGCCCGTCACCGTTACGTTCTCCATTCCGGCAGTCCGTCTTGCGTCTATGACAAAAGGCGTAGAAGGGGCGGAGGGTGACATCACCGCCAGTCCTTATCTTGACCCCGACAAACTTTATCTTGTTGTGTGCGGCTCTACCCAGAGCATAAAATACATAAGGAAGGCGGAAGTTGTGAAGAATGGCAATGGCCAGCCTGTAACGGAGGAGGTTTCTATTTCTAAGATTACGGACTATCCCCTTACGGACGGGGTGACGGTGGTTACGGTGTACAAGTTCACTGTCCAACTTGAACTCTCCGACAGTCCGCGTACCATCCATTTCCTTGGAAACATTGACGAGAATCAGTTAAATACGGGTTCCTACTCCTATCAGATCCTTCCAACGATTGTATCCTATCCCGGAAAGCAGGCTTACTGGCAGCAGGTCCGGCTTGAATTCATTCACCCCAAGTATGACAATGGCCAGGCAGTTATCCAGAATGGCTCCTACATCCCGGATGATGACACCAAGGATGCACTGAGTTATATCCCCCTTATCCGCAACTATGCAGAGATCCAGGTGACGGACGCAACGGCGGAAGAAGATGAATTTGATCTTTACAGTTACGCAGTCATTTACTTCCCCAAGAACGGATCCGTGGTTCCGTACCGCGGCAATGCCGGCCAGGGGGAGGACCCATTCAGTTTTGGCGCAGCATCAGGCTATCGCTTCAGCGGCTATGAGCAGTGCGATTTCCCCAAGTTGGATGAAACCCTGGGATATCTTGGCTACATTCCTCCAAAAGTGGAGATAGATAAGATTATCCCTTCGGATGAGATGTTTATCAACCCCGAAACCAGCGGCGGAAGGGTCTTGAGGTACAACCCTGCCAATTCCAACCAGGGCTTCCACATCTATGAACGCACAATCCCCAATGAGAACCTTGACCCTACGTTCGTAATCATCCGAGGCAAATTTGGGGACGGCGATGAGTATTACTACTATCGCCTGGACCTTATGGAAACCAAGGTGGTGGATAATGAATCCGTCTATCAGTACTATCCCATCTACAGGAACTTCCGTTACAATATCAGGCTCAACAGGATATCCTCTGCCGGTGTTGCAACCCCTCAGCTTGCCGCCGTCTCCTCCGGCGCTGAGGATATATCGGCCGATATTTCAATGAAGCATCTTGGGGACATCTCCAACGGTATTACGCGCCTTGTGGTTGAGCCGTTCATGTCCAGGACATACACCGGCCCCAACGAAGAAGGATACTATTACCTCTATGCCCGTTTCTTCAATGACGTGAATTCCGCTGATCCCAATACTGACTGGGGCGCAGTGTCTGTTGAACTTATGCCCATGGACGGGAACGAGGATGATATTCTTACCCTTTACGATGACGTCGGGAACGAGGTTCACGCCTTCTATCCGTCGGCCCAGGAGATGGGCGGAGTGCCGGGATTCAGGATAATCCGCTTCAATACAAAGATTCCAGGAAATGAGACCAAGACCCAGAAGATAAAGATTACGGGCCGTAACCTCTATACCCACGAGCAGTATCCGCTTTACAGGGAGGTGGAGATCTCCCTTCAGAATAAGCAGCCCCTGCAGCTTAGCCTGAGTAAACCGGAACTTCGTATGGAAAAGGGAGCAAAGCAGATACTTAATATATCCATTCCCGACGGCCTTCCTTCTTCAATGTTCCCGCTGGAGTTTATCATTGAGGCAGAGCGTCTTACCCTTACCCCGGACAATACCGTTGATGGAAACAACCTTCCCGTCTTATCCGGACAGTCTATATCGGAGAATGATGCCTACAAGGGGAAGCAGACCATCCAGTTTGTGCGTACCCTTTCGCTGGAAGAGTACAATGGCATTACGGCGGTGGATAATTTCCGTACGTTCTCCTGTTATTTCATGACTAACCGGGAAGAGAGCGCCACAACCATCTGGGTGGCCAATGATTTCTTTTACTTGGGAAGCGTCTCATTTACAAATTCCAGTAAGGATGGCGGTAATATAGACTTAGGCGATAATCTTAACAACGGAGGCAAGCTATGAGTAAGTTAATGGATGCAAAGGTTCTCCTTTTGATGGCTCTGTCTCTTCTGACGGCGTGTGAAAAAGAGGTGGAAACCCCCTCTTCCACTCCGGAAGTTCAAACCATTCATTACAGGGTTTCTGTCCGGACGGATGTGGACACCAAGGCAACTGTTGGAAATGACTTGGCGTATAAATATGAAACCGGAGACAGGGTGTATGTGGAGAGTGCGGATGGTAAACTGTATGGTTTCCTGGATCTGGCCGATGAAAACGGAGTGGGGAGTCATGAGGCTTATTTTGAGGGAGAGCTTTACTATCTTGGAGATCTTCCCCGTGATCCAGAAACCTCTATTTCACTGGTCCTTGTGAGCGCGACGGACGCTTTGCATACCGTATCGGAGGGAAAAGTTGCTGCAGTTACCGCCGGTAGTTATGGCCAGGACACCTGGGCCGCTTCCCTTGAGGATGCTGTAAGGCGTCTGAGCCATTTTACCGGCTCCGGCCTTATGAAGGATAAGAGTTTCACCCTTCATCAGCAGTCAAGCTTTTTGAAGTGTTCAGTGAGGATGAAACCCAGTCAGGCTCCCGTCAACAGCGTGTTTACGGCAAAACTGCTGAATAATAGCGCCACTCTCCGGGAAGTGAGCGTTAAGGTCACAAGCGCCGGCAAACTTCCGTTTGTATTTGCGTTTCTTGGTGGAGATGTGTCGTTGGAAGATGCTAAGCTGGTCATTGATTCTGAGAATACGGATCAATTGAATTATACCGTTGCAAACCAGACCCTTGCTGCAAACACATATTATTCAATCTCCCGTTCTGCGCTCTCATACAAAGGCTTTACTATCACCGGCATTTCAAATGGTACCACAATCAAGTTCAATTATGATGGTATTGAGTATAGCCTGGATGACGGTGATACCTGGACTTCTTATTCGGCGCAGTTTACTTTGAATGCAGACGATATTGCCTGCATAAGGGGGAGCCGGACCCAGTATTTCAACCCTGGGACAGATGACTATGGGACCCCTTCAAATAAGCCAATTTTTGAGGCGAATAAACTGTGTTATATTTCCGGGAATATTATGAGTCTTCTTGCCGACAATGAGCATCTTTCTGAGAGTGCTTTCCAAGGAGCTTTCTCAAAAGGTAAAACAGCAATCAGCTATATCGATATCCACCCGGATGACCCTCTGATTCTTCCCGTGACGGAGATGGCCAGTCAATGCTATATGCAGATGTTCCGCAACTGTACCAGTCTTACACGTGCACCTCAATTTCGAGTGGAAAGTACCGCTTACAGGTGCTGCTACAATATGTTCCGTGATTGCGCAAATTTGACGGATATAAGTGGGATCGAATTACCGGCCATGACTCTTTCCCAGGATTGTTACAGGGAATTGTTCAGACTGTGCAAAAAACTGACAGGGGCTGCACCCAAGCTGCCAGCCCCGACACTGGTTCAGGAGTGTTACAGGCAGATGTTTTCTGATTCCAAGATTACAAGCATTATCTGCCTGGCCACGGACATCTCTGCAAAGGATTGTCTGAACACCTGGATGTCAAACATAAGTAACAGTGGAACGTTCTACAGAGCGCCGGGGGTGAATTATCCTCGGAGTGCCAGCGGTATCCCATCCAACTGGACGGTTGTAGATTACACCGAATAAATTTTGGTTTTTAATACTTGTAATGTTCCAAAAATAAAATTAAATTTGTACGTCTTATATTAGGCGTACTTTTTTTGAATTGGAAACTGCTCATACCGTTTGCCCTATTCTGGCCCTTCAGGTGCAGGTTTTATGCTTTGCTTGCGAAACTTCTCCCGTTACGGCAGTAAGCCCCACAGACGGTTCTCTCTGGATGGCAACGGACTCAGATGGCCTTCTAAGGTTCGGCCGCAACGGCCGCGTCATCAAGTATGATGTTGCAGCTCAGTCCCTGGTCTTTGACGCTTCCGGTACGCTTTATATCCTGGATGCTTCCGGTGCCCTTACACGCTACACTTCCGTAGAAGGCTTTTCGGCGGTTTCATCTTTTGAATCCGGAGTTGGAGCGCTTTCAGAATCGGCCGGTATACCTTATATAATAAAGGACAGCCTGCTGTATTCTCTTTCCGGAAATGCCCCGGAACTTGTGAGAACCCTTCCTTTCAGTGTCTCCGCTCCTTCATTACCGGAGTTTGAATATGAAACGGAAGAGGCTCAGGAATCTGAACCTTCATCGGAAATGAAGAAAGGTTCTGCGCTTTCTTCAATCCTCTGGATTGCCCTCGGCCTTTGCCTTGGCCTTGTGCTTGGCTTCCTTCTTTTCAGGAGAAAGCGTGAGGAGGAGAAGAAAGAAGTCCAGAAGGTTGAGCCGGTTGTCCAGAAGAAAGAAGCCCCTGTTGTAGAGGCCACTCCCGTTAAGGAAGAGGAGGCTTCTGCGGCTAAGGATGAATCATCGGCCCCTCTTGGCATTGAGGAAGCGCTTAAGGCTTCTGAATTTGGGCAGAAGGTGTGGAACCTTGTCCTTGCCAATCTTTCCAATCCGGCCTATGGCGTGGAGCAGGTAGCCGCAGACCTTGAGATCTCACGTATCCACGTAAACCGTAAATTAAAGGCCCAGACCGGATATTCTCCGTCGGCCGTTTTCAAGTTCATCCGTATGAACCACGCCTCCAGACTTCTTCTGGAGGGTAAACTCACCATTGCCGATGTAGCGCGCGAGTGCGGTTTCGCATCGGCCTCCTATTTCTCCACGGCGTTCAAGGATTACTACAAGCAGTCGCCGTCGGAATTCGTATCAGGGAAGTCTCCCGTTAATGGCACGCTGGACCTTAAATGAAAGTAAGGGGATTCATATCGGTTCTGGCGCTGCTTGCCGGCTGCATTGGGGCATATGCTGCCCCTAAGGAGCACAGTGTGTCGGCCAAAATTGGCTATCCGGTTGGAAAGACGGAAGTTAACCAGGATTACCGCGGTAACGGTAAGGCCGTGAGCACTCTGGACAATGTCCTTAACTCCGGCGCAGCCGTCTCCAGGATTGAGGTTACTTCCTCATCTTCTCCTGAAGGCCCTTATTCAGTGAACAAGCGCCTTGCCGGCGAGAGAGCATTCTATGCCGTGATGTTCCTTCGGGAGCGTTACGGTGTTTCGGATTCCCTGTTTGTGGTCAAGACAGTTGATGAAGACTGGAACGGGGTGGCCGCCTATCTGAGGCGCTCTGACAAACCCTGGAAGGACGAAGCCCTTAAGATTATAGAGGTGGCCGGAAAGAACAGGAAAGCCCAACTTCAGGAACTGTGGGTTGGAGAAGCCTGGGATGATCTTATCCTCTCAACCGCCCTGTGGTTCAGAAGATGCTGGAGCAGTTCAGCTTCAATGTCCGTGAGGCCGAAAACGGCCTTGAGGCACTGAAGGAGTTCTACTACCTTACTCCGGACATTGTCCTTCTGGACATCATGATGCCGGTGATGGATGGCTTCGAGGTCATTGAGGCCATAAGGGAAAATCCCGCC
>DGXO01000057.1 GCA_002395605.1 Bacteroidales bacterium UBA4230 | reverse complement strand
CCGCAACATCTGCTCCGAATACGGAGAGTACAACATCCAGTGCAACGGCATCGGCCCCGGCTACATTGCAACGCCCCAGACCGCTCCGCTGCGCGAAAGGCAGCCCGACGGCTCCCGCCATCCCTTCGACTCCTTCATCTGCGCCAAAACTCCCGCAGGCCGCTGGCTGGACCCCGACGAACTGGGCGGCCCTGCCGTGTTCCTGGCCTCCCATGCCTCCGATGCCGTCAACGGCCACATCCTTTATGTAGACGGCGGTATCCTGGCATACATCGGCAAACAACCTAAATAATGGAACAAGTATTCAGTTACATAATCGGCCTTGGGGCGGCGGTGATGATGCCCATCCTCTTCTTTATTCTGGGGGTGTGCATCGGCATCAAGCCTGGAAAGGCTCTGAAAAGCGGCCTTCTGGTGGGCGTGGGCTTCGTGGGCCTCAGCGTTGTTACGGCCCTTCTCACATCCAGCCTTGGAGGCCCCCTGAAGCAGGTTACGGAGATTTACGGCCTGCAGCTTGGCATCTTTGACATGGGCTGGCCGGCGGCGGCAAGCGTGGCGTACAACACCACCGTGGGCGCTTTCATAATCCCGGTGTGCCTTGCCATCAACGTGGTGCTGCTGCTTTGCAAAGCCACCAACACCATCAACATAGACCTCTGGAACTACTGGCACTACGCATTCATCGGCGCGGTGGTCTACTTTGCCTGTGACAATATCTGGTGGGGCTTTTTCGCCGCCATCATCTGCTTTGTAATCACCCTTGTGATGGCAGACCTCACAACCAAGAAGTTCCAAAGCTATTACAAAGATCTTGACGGAATTTCCATCCCCCAGCCCTTCTGCCAGGGCTTCGTGCCCTTTGCCGAAGGCCTCAACTGGTGCATGGACCGTATCCCCGGCTTCAACAAACTGGACATTGACGCCGAAGGAATGAAAAAGAAGTTCGGCCTTCTTGGAGAACCTCTTTTCCTTGGTGTAATTGTGGGCCTTATCATAGGCTGCCTCAGCTATCCTTCATGGAGCGAGATAGCGGCCAATATCCCCGCCATCCTTGGCCTTGGTATCAAGATGGGCGCCGTAATGGAACTCATTCCCCGCATTACCAGCCTTTTCATCGAGGGCCTCAAACCCATTGCCGAAGCCACCAAGAGCTTGGTTTCCAAGAAGTTCAAGAATTCCGCCGGAATCAATATCGGCATGAGCCCCGCCCTTGTGATAGGCCACCCCACAACGCTGGTGGTGTCCCTTCTACTCATCCCCTGCACCCTTCTTCTGGCGGTTATCCTGCCCGGCAACCAGTTCCTGCCCCTGGCATCACTGGCCGGCATGTTCTACGTGTTCCCGGCAGTGCTTCCCGTGACAAAGGGCAATGTGGTGAAAACCTTCATCATCGGCCTTGTGGCCCTTACCGTGGGCCTCTATTTTGTGACGGACCTTGCCCCGTACTTCACCCAGGCCGCACAGGACGTCTATGCCCGCACCGCAGACGCCGCCGTGGCCATTCCGGAAGGCTTCCAGGGCGGAGCGCTGGATTTTGCCTCCAGCATTTTCTCCTGGGTAATCTTCCATCTTGTACATGACCTCAAGTGGGTTGGCGCAGGCATCCTTGTTGCCGGAACCACCGTGATGGCAATCATCAACAGACGCAGAATCATTAAAGCATCATATGAAAAAAATCCTGACGGCAGCACTGCTGCTTAGTACAATTGCAATGAGCGCACAGACAAAGTACACAATCCAGACAGCCTGTCATCCCTCGGATGTCAAGGGCTATGACACGCAGACCCTTCGTGAGCGTTTCATGATGAATGAGGTAATGGTGGCCGATGAAATCCGCCTCACCTACTCCATGTACGACCGCTTCATCTTCGGAGGCGCATTCCCTGCAACCCATGAACTTAAGCTGGAAACCATAGACCCCCTGAAGGCTCCGTATTTCCTCTTCAACCGTGAACTTGGCGTCATCAACATTGGCGGAGACGGCATCGTGACCGTAGACGGCAAGGAGTATGTCCTCAAGTTCAAGGAGGCCCTTTATGTTGGCCGCGGCAACAAAGACGTAACTTTCCGCAGCAAAGACGCCTCAAAGCCCGCAAAGTTCTACCTCAATTCGGCCACGGCACATAAGGCCTACAAGACCCAGCTTATCACAATTGACGGCCGGAAGGGTTCCCTCAAGGCAAATTCCTTTGCCGCCGGAAAGATGGAAGACTCCAACGACCGCGTGATCAACCAGCTTATTGTGAACAATGTCCTGGAAGAGGGCCCCTGCCAGCTTCAGATGGGCCTTACGGAACTCAAGCCCGGATCTGTGTGGAACACCATGCCCGCCCATACGCACGCACGCCGCATTGAGGCTTACTTCTATTTCAATGTGTCTGAGGGCAATATGATCTGCCACCTGATGGGCGAGCCCCAGCAGGAGCGCGTTGTGTGGCTTGCCAACGAAGAGGCTATCATGAGCCCGGAGTGGAGCATCCACGCTGCGGCAGGCACATCCAACTACATGTTCATCTGGGGTATGGCCGGAGAGAATCTTGACTACGGAGACATGGACAAGATTCCTTACACTGAGATGCGTTAGTCTAGGATAACTTGCATCCTTATTCTTTTAGCCTTGGGATAGAGGTTGTTACACCTTGTCCCAAGGTTTTTTGCATCTCCAAGCGGGTGGCCTTCGTAGCATATTTTTATAAGGCCGATGGGCGCATCTTCCAGCCTCAGGGCATCCCCGTGGAGGTATCGCAGCGCCGTCTTGCGGTCTACGTTCACGTGGGGAAGGCCATCTTCATGCCCGGCCTGACCGGGCATCTCGGCCCTGAATATCTTCAGCGGATCCCCAGTACGCACACCGTCGGAGCTGCCGTGTTTTCTTAGCGCGGCAACGTACTGCCCTTCGCCGGGTACAAGGCCCGGCAGCATAAGCTGCCCGAAGCGGGTTCTTACGGCAGGAGGAAAGTCTTCCGGAGGGATTGTTTCGGCCCCGAGTTCCTTTGAAATCCACTCCACGGTGTCGTCGTTTTCAAAGTGGTTGAAGGTGCAGGTGGAGTAGATGAGGATGCCGCCGGGCTTAAGCGCGGGCCAGACATCGGCAAGGATGCGGCGGCTTCTGGAGGCGCAGAATTCCACTGTCTGGAGGGACCAGTCTTCCACGGCTTTGGGGTCTTTTCGGAACATGCCTTCTCCGGAGCAGGGGACATCGGCCACAATCATGTCAAAAATTGGGCTGCCACCAAAGGCCGAAGGGTCACGTGATACGGCGCCCACGCGAGGGTCTCCCCAGGTTTCAATATTGGATTTGAGGGTGCCGAAGCGCGCCTTCATTACTTCGTTGGAAAGGAGGGTGAAGTTGTCTCCGAAGCGTTCCCTGAGGGATGCCGCAAGGTCTGTGGTTTTGCCGCCGGGTGCTGCGCAGAGGTCCAACACGGTCATTCCGGGTGTGTCCATGAAGCGCCGGGCCACATGGCCGGGAAACATTGCGCTGGTGTCCTGGACGTAGTAGCATCCGGCATGGAAAAGAGGGTCCAGGGTAAATGATGGCCGCTCTTTTAGAAGATATCCGTACGGGCTCCAGCGCACTTTTTCGGCCTCCGGGAACGGACAATCCTTGAGTTTCTCCGGGTTAAGGCGGATAGATACGGACGGCTCTCCGCCAAGCGCCTCAAGCACTTTGGCGGCAAGTTCCGCTCCAATTGATTCGGCCAGTAACCTTTTGAATTCTTCTGTCATAATATTTGAGATTTCTCCGCTCGCTTCGCTCGGTCGAAATGACAGGGTGGGGTGTCATTTCGAGCGGAGCCCGAAGGGCGGAGTCGAGAAATCTCATTTCATCCAGTTTTTGGGATCAAAGCCTTCCGGCATCTTGCCGTTGGAGGCATCGACAATGCCGTCCACAACCTTGTCAAGGGCTTCCTTGAGCTTGCCGGAGAGCATCATCTTCATCATGAGATTGAGGTCTGCCTCCACTTTTATGTGGAAATCTGTCTTGAAGGGATCCTCCGCGGCGGGGTCGAAGTGAAGGACAATGTGGAAGGCGAAGGGGGCGCCGTAATCCACAAGTTCTATGCGGGAGTAGGGGACCCTTTCGTGCACTTTTACGCCAATGTTGAAGCCCTGAACCGTGGCCTGGAGGGTGTCAAAGGTGGCCTCTATCATGTCCTTCTTGTCTTCAGGGAGCATTGCCTTGAAGTTCTGGAGGTCCGTGAAAGATATGTAGAGTTCATGGGGCTGGCGGGAAACTATGCCGTGTTTGCTTTCTATTGTTGTCATAAGTTTGTATCTTTGTATGTTTCGGCAGAAAAGGGACTGCCGGTTACAAAGATAACAAAAACTATGCATAAAATATATTTCGGCAAGCGTACCATCATTATTTGTTCTCCTCTGGACGAATCACTGTCAGATCCCAACTCCGTGGAGTTCCATGTGGGGGAGAAACTGGACATCCATCACCTTGTGCGCATGTTCGAGGTCCAGGACACGCTGTCACGCATATATATTCCGTCTACAGATGAGGAGAAGACGTATAGGCGGTTATGTGCAGAATTTAAGGAAGTGAACGCCGCCGGCGGGCTTGTTAGCAATCGCCGCGGAGACTTCCTGCTCATTTCCCGTAACGGCCTCTGGGACCTTCCTAAGGGTCATCAGGAGCCCGGAGAGGACATTGAGATATGTGCCGTCCGTGAGGTCCAGGAGGAAACCGGGGTAGACCAGCTTGAGCTTCGGCGCCTAATATGCATAACGGACCACGTGTATCTTCGTGACGGCCTCTGGCACCTAAAGCACACCTGGTGGTACGACATGCTTTACACAGACCCCACCAACCTCACGCCCCAGCGCGAAGAAGACATCACCAAAGCCGCCTGGGTGGCCAAATCCTCCCTGCCGCCCTTCCTCAAAAACACCTATCCCTCCATAGTGGAAGTCTTCCGCGAGGCCCGGATCTAGCCCGCCCCCGTGCGTAATGCCGATGCGGTTCGGCCTAAATCGCTTATTAACAAGCACTTACGAGATTCTTTGGGAAAAGGTTTAATCCCAAATAATCCGGCAAACGCCTGTGTGTCAATCACTTAACTAACACCACGTCGGCATTACGCGAGGTGTGTACGAAGGGGAAATACATGTCGGGGGCAGTTGTTAACACGTTTTCGAGCTTTTTTGCGTGACGTCGCGGCCAAAGGGCTTTTGGTTACACGGAATGAGCCGTTTTTGTGTGGCCAGATGGTCCGGGAGAAATCATTATCGGCCCGAATGCTGCTTGCGGTAGAGTTCCCAGCTGTTGAAGAGGTTTTGCCAAATGGCGTAGAGGCCGCCGGCTACGGATGTGACGGGGGTCATGTAATTGTAACCCAGCCAGATAAGGAAGCCGGTGTTCTTCTGGCCAAGAGCCTGGCCGGCGGTGAGGCTGGCTGATTTATCGGCCTCCATGTGGCGGCCGGCAAAGAACTGCACAAAGCAGCAGAGCACGGACACCAGCACAATTCCGGCAACGGCCGCAGCGCCAAGGCCGCTTTCCATGAGAGCCCGGGTGGCCAGAATCATTGCAAGGGTAAGTCCTACGCCCCATACATAGAAAGAATTGCCGCTCCATCTCATGAGGCGCCGCTGGAGTCCGTGGGTGGTGTAGCGGATAAGCCATGCCAGAAGTCCGGGCAGCACCAGCACGGGGAAAACCTTAAGCGCAATGTGCCCAACATAGGCCCAGAAGCCCATTGTGGCCGAAGGATTCACCATGGGAATCACCAGCGGGATAAGGAAGGTGCCGGTAAGGTTTATCATAACAAGATAGGTAACGGTGCCGGCAAGGTTGCCTCCCAGTTTTTCCGTAATAACCCCCGCGGCCGATGCCGTAGGACATATCATGCACAGCATGGCGCACTCAAGGAGCATTCGGCCCACCCCTTCCGGGACCCTGGAAACGGCAAAAGCCAGGATAAGGAAGGAGCCAACCTGAAGCGCCAGGGCCAGGGCGTGCCACCGGGTGAGCCGAAGGTCATGGGGGGAAATCTTCACAAACTGGAAAAACAGCAGG
This sequence comes from Bacteroidales bacterium UBA4230, assembly GCA_002395605.1. Lineage (GTDB taxonomy): Bacteria > Bacteroidota > Bacteroidia > Bacteroidales > UBA932 > Cryptobacteroides. Next base: position 8,910 of record DGXO01000057.1, on the reverse strand, counting down.
ACGGCTATCACAAGCCGCTGGCCCTCGGAGGCGCAGATATGAAGCGTGCGCTCATAACTGTGAAGCCACGGGGTGAAGTAGTAGAGAAGGTACAGGCTCACTCCCAGCACTATGGCGCCGGGAAGCATCCAGTCGTTCAGAACTTGCCTGGTTTTGGGACTCATTTTTTAGAGAAAATGCGGTCTATCAGGGGATCCGTGAATCTCATGCAAATGCCTGTGAGTATGGCAAGTATGAGGGTGCCCTCGCGTATTACCACGGTGTGACCATTGCCGTCCAGCAGGCCGAAAACCACCAGTGAGAATGCCGCCGTAATGGCAACCAGCACAATATCGAAAATCACCTTTACCCTGCTGAAGGGAGAGCGCGTAACCTCCGACAGCACGGCAACCAGCTTGTCTCCGGCCAGAATCCAGCCGTCTCCCACAACCTCCAGTTTTATGCCGATAGCCGTAAGAACCACCGCCGCCAGGCTTAACAGTATCTGTACCAGATAGTTGGTGGCGGGAGCATTTATGGCGTTGAAAAGCCATATTGAGGCGTCGCACATGTAGCCGAACACAAAGGCGGCGGGAATCTGCATGAGATACCTAAGCTCGAACCGTTTTCCAAGCAGAAGCCATTGGGTGAGGATATACACAATGTGGGTTATCCAGGTGAATGTACCCACGGAGAGTGCGCTCCATTTAAGTGACAAAATGGTTGGAGGACACGACGGCGGAGCAATTCCCAGGTTACTCTTTATGGAAAGACCAACTCCCAGGGCCACAATGATGAGCCCCAATGTGGATATTGCGTATCTTTTAAGTAAACTTTTCATAAGCGGCTGCAAAGGTACGAAATTTTGGCCGAATATTTTCCATGTGGCTCTTCGCTATGCTGGACCAGGTCCACCTCCGGGCAGCGACTTACGCAAAAAATGCCAAAAACGCGTGACTCATTGCCCCCGGCATGCGTTTCCCCTCCGTGCTGCCGTGACGCTCTTCGCGTAATGCCGATACGGTGTTGCCTAAGTGGTTGATACATAGCTGCTTACTGAATGCTTTGGGATTAAATCTTTTTCCAAAGAACCATGCAAGTACTTATTAGTCAACGGTTTAGGCTGCACCACATCGGCATTACGCAGGGGGAGGGGAAACCGCACGACGCTGGCATTACGCAGGGGGGTTGGGAAAATGCGGAAAATACGTTATATTTGTAGGCTATGTCCAAGATAGGGAACATACTTCTGCCGATAGCTGTGGCCGGTTTGGTCTTGGCCCAGACCGTGGGTGTGGAGGCTGGCCGTGCCGCACGCCTTCACAAGTGGTTCCCTGCGGCCGTAAAGGATACGGTAAGCACAGAGGCCGATTCCGGCAAGGCTCCTGCCTCAGGCCCCGCCACACGTATCTTGAAAGACTCTTCAGTCGCTCCGGACTCCGCCGCCGTAGACACCCTCGGCGCCGCCCAGGACAGCCTCAGGCACCTCAAAGACTCCCTGCAAAGCGTCATCGACAGCCTCAAGGCCGTGGCCGACACCGCACGCATGGATTCCCTCTACAGCATCCTCCTGCAGTTGGATTCGGCCTCAAAGAGCCCTCTTGACAGCATTGCCGACGAAGAAGACTTCGATCTTTTTGCCATTCCCCCGGAAGACACCATGCCAAAGGTCTATGCCCGTGACACCATGAAGGTCCCGGACAGCCTGAAGCTCACGGATCCCTTCCTCTATGAGTGGTATATTGCTGTAAAAGACTCGTTTACGCACAGGCTTGTGGTGGATTCCCTCAAGGCCGAAGGAGACTCCCTCCTGTGGCCGCGCATTGACTCCCTGTACCTTGACGACTCCACCCGCACCGCCAAGGAAAAATTCGAGAAGTGGTACGCCGGGCTCTCTAAGGCCGAACGCAAGCGCTACGACTACCAGCAGAAACTTCCCATCCTCCTTCACCGCCAGGACTCCATCCTGAAGCGCAAGGACAGCATCAAGCGCGTGAAGGACAGCATCCGGCAAAGCACCCCCAGGGTACTTGAAACCGCATTCCTCCCCGACACCCTGTACTACAAGCGCCTCATCTCCTGGAAGCGTGACCGCAATTACAACGGCATAGAGTACAAGGAATGGGACACCACGGCCAACTACCGCTTCTATGACTACCCCTTCATGAAAGAGGACGTAGGCGCCACCTGGCTTGGCTTTGGCGGTTCGGCCGTCCAGCACTACAACTTCTTCAGGCGCGGCCGTGAACTCACCCCAAGTTTCTACGACGCCATGGAAACCTGGACATATTCGGCCGATAACATCCGCTTCTTCAACACCAAGACCCCTTACACGGAGTGGGAATACTACGGCTCCCTGTTCTCCAGCGGCACCGAGGCCAGCGACGCCTTCCGTATTTTCACAACCCAAAACATCCTGCCGCAGCTAAACCTGTCGCTGGAAATGAAGCGGCACGGCGGCGCCGGCAACCTCAAGAACGAGGAAACCGACAACCGCACCTATTTTGTCACCGCCAACTGGCTTGGAAAGAAGTGGCTTGCCCACGCAGGCTTCATCTCCAACAGCATAACGCGCCAGGAGAGCGGCGGCGTTGTGGACAATTTCTGGATCAGGGATACGTCGGTGCAGATCAGGGAAATAGACGTCAACCTTCCTTCGGCCACAAACCGCTATAGGAAAACTACGGTGTTCTTTGACCAGAACTACCGTATCCCGTTCGAGTTCATAGAGAAACTGAGGCACCGCAAGGACACCACCTGGGTGCCGTCGGATACCCTCAACACCAACACCACCACCGCGTTTATCGGCACTGGTACAGAGTGGAGCACTTACAGCAAGAAGTACGTGGACAATACCTCCACCACGCTGTCGGACTTCTACGACGACGTCTTCTACGTGAATCCCTCCAAGAGCTCGGATTCCCTCCGCACGATGCGCCTTGACAACCGCATAATCTTCCGCCTGCAGCCCTGGAAGGAGGACGCCATTGTGTCAAAGATAGAGGGTGGTATCGGTGACAGGCTCCAGACTTTCTACCTTAGGCAGCCCGGCTACAGCCTTATAAAACCCGTCAACACCGTCTGGAACACCATGTATGTGTATGCCGGGGCCGAAGGTCGCCTGAGCCGGTACATGGAATGGGACGCCACCGGCCGATACCATTTTACCGGACTGGAAGCCAACGACTTCAGCCTTGGAGGCCGGATAAAACTGAATGTCTTCCCCTTCAGGCGCCATCCCTCCAGCCCCATGACACTGGAGGCCGCAGTTGAAACCTCCCTGAAGGCACCGGATTTCTATCAGCAGCACTTCTACTCCAACCACTATATCTGGGAAAACAATTTCCAGAAGGTGTCCACCACCAAGATTCACGCCACGTTCAGCGTGCCCAGATGGGACCTCAAGGCCGAAGCCGGATATGCCCTCCTTGCAAATAATGTCTACTACGATACCCTTGGAATAGCGCGTCAGAACACCGTTCCCATGAGTATCCTCACGGCGGCACTCACAAAGAACTTCAAATTCGGCCCGGTGCATCTTGACAACAAAGTGCTGTTCCAGCTGTCCTCCAACCAGAATGTGGTCCCTCTGCCCACGGTTGCGCTTAACCTCAGGTGGTACCTCCAGTTCAACGTGGTGGATCCCAAGGTGATGAAACTCCAGGCAGGCGTAAATCTCAGGTACACAACGCTTTGGTATGCTCCCGCGTACAACCCTGTGGCGGGCGTATTCATGGCCCAGAACCAGCAGCTTTACGGCAACGCCCCCACCTTCGACCCCTTCATAAACCTGCAGTGGAAGAAGGCCTGCATCTTCATAAAGATAGAGAACATGGGTAAGGGCTGGCCTCTGGACAAGCACAATTACTTCAGCGCCCACCATTACATAGAGCCGCCGGCAGTCTTCAAATTCGGCATATCATGGCCCTTCTATCCGCCTCTGGGCCAGAACAAGACCTTGTCGTCAAGGGCCGGTTCCGGCACCGGCATGGGCGGTGGCGGCGGTCTCGGCGGCGGTTTGGGCGGTGGCCTTGGCGGCATGCTCGGAGGAGGCCGATAGCCATGAAGGCGCATCCCCTTATATACGCGGTACTTACGCTGCTTCTTCTCCTGATTCCCCTTCCGGGCCGAATCCCAGGCGGAGAGAGTCCGGAGGAAATAATGGCCGAAGAACGCTCCGGAGAGCCCCTAAGCGCATACGACAACGTGATAAAAGCCACCGCCGATTCCATCGGCCTTGACTGGCACCTCATAGCGGCCGTTATCTACCACGAATCCCGTTTCCACAACGAGGCCGAATCCGGCCGCGGCGCCGTGGGCCTGATGCAGGTGCTCAGCAGCCGCTATTCCCAGGAGTATCTTCTGGAGCCTGCAAACAACCTTAGGGTTGGCTCAAGATATCTCAAACGCCTCCAGAACATGTTTTCGGCAAAGGCCGCCAATCCTACTGAAGCCCTCAAATTCGCCCTTGCGGCGTACAATCTAGGGGAGGGGAAAGTGTGGCGTCTAATCGGCCAGGCCGAAGAAGCCGGGCTGGACGCCTCCAGATGGGACACCGTTGCCTCCACGCAGCTTCCAAAGGGCCACCACACAGTTGCCTACGTAGAGAAAGTGCTGGACACTTATGCCGATTATTACAGGAGGTATTAGTCGGCCTTGACCGTTTTGGCAGGGTCTATCTTGGAGATGTAGAGGGAGGGGAGCCACATGAGGAGGACTATGCCGGCAAAGGCAACAAGGTCGGCCCCCAGGATGCCCCAGACGGGGAGATTCACCGGAACATAGGAGACAAAGTAGTTGGCGGGGTCCAGCTTGATGAGGTGCGTCGTACCCTGAACAAGGCAGAAAAGGAAGGCCAGGGCGTTGCCGATGAGCATGCCTTTAAGCACGGCTTCGGCCCCTATGCGCACAAATAACCGGCCGATGGCCCTGTCCTGCATGCCAAGGGCCTTGAGCGTGCCTATGAGCGGGATGTTCCGAAGGAGCATGACAAGTAGGCCGCTTATCATGTTGAATCCTGCCACCAGAATCATGAGGATAAGGATAATGAGGACATTTACGTCCAGAAGCCCCAGCCAGTCGAAAACTTGCGGATAACTCCGGGCCGAAGAAATGACAAAGAGGCCGTTTTCTTCCTCGTGTTCACTGGTGGTGAGGATGAATCCTATGCGGGCTTCTATGTCCTTCAGGGCTCTAGGGGAGGCGTTTTTCACCTTTACTTCCAGCTGTGAAACCATGGTTGAATCCCAGCCGTTGAGGCGCTGCATGTCTTGAAGGCCGGCATAGACAAGGAGGTTGTCGTCGGTTTCTATGATGTCACGGTGAGTATCAGTGATGTGGAATTTACGCGCCCGCACCTTTTCCCCAACAAAATAGGTTGTGAGGTCTTCCCCTGGCTGAAGGCCGGTGATTTCCTGCAGGCGGTGGGGGATGGAGACGGCCAAAGATGGCCGGTCGGGGCCGGCCATGACGCCCCCGTCACCCCAGGCCATGACGCCCCAGTCATGCCCGACTTGATCGGGCATCCCTTTCACAATGACCCCGTGCACAATTTCCCCGTTCTTGACAATTCCGGCGCGGCTTACCACGGGGACGATTTCGGCCACTCCGGGAATGGAGAGAATCTTATCCTCCGAGGGAAGGTGCCGGGGCATAGGGACAGGGTCTGAGCCGCCGGAGGCATAAGGGCTTATGCTTATGTCTCCGGTCATGGCTGCGACTCCGTTTCTGATGCTGTGCCGGAAGCCTGAACTTACCGCCACGGCAACTATTATAACAAAGAAACTCACGGCCGTAGCAACGGCCGCGATGTTTCCTTTGAACTTGATTTTACGCGATATGAAGGACTCCGCTACCAAATATGGACGCGCTCCTCTTCCGGACGGAACATGGGATCTCCTTCCTCAATGTCAAAGGCCTCGAAGAAGGTCTCGAAGTTACGTACGCTCACGTTCACGCGGTTTTCTGCCAGCGAGTGCACATCCAGGTTGGTAAGGCGCACCTTTTCCTCATCCCTGATGTTCTGGGCCCAGATGGCGCCGAAGCTCAGGTAGAAGCGCTGGGCGCGTGAGAAGCCGTCAATCATGGGATCCTTCTTGCCCTTGGTGGCATTCTCCATTGCGGTGAAGGCAATCGAGAGGCCGCCGTGGTCTCCGATGTTCTCTCCAAGGGTGTAACGGCCGTTGGCGTGTACGCCGGGGAGAATCTCAACGGCATCGAACTGGGCTGCAAGCTTGTCTCCAAGGGCGTCGAACTTGGCCTTGTCCTCAGCGGTCCACCAGTTCACCATGTTGCCGGAAGCGTCAAACATAGAACCTTGGTCGTCAAAGCCGTGAGACATTTCATGGCCGATAACCACGCCGATTCCGCCGTAGTTCACGGGATCATCGGCCTCAGGATCGAAGAAAGGCTTCTGGAGTATTGCAGCAGGGAAGCAGATCTCGTTGGTGGTGGGGTTGTAGTAGGCGTTCACCGTCTGGGGAGTCATGCCCCATTCGGTCCTGTCCGTGGGCTTTCCAAGTTTTGAGAGATTGTCCTTCACATACCAGGCGCTGGCGTTACGGAGGTTCTCATAGTAGGTGTTCTCCGGGTTGATGTCCATTGAACTGTAGTCCTTCCATTTGTCGGGGTAGCCGATCTTCACGGTGAAAGCGGCTAGTTTCTCGCGGGCACGGACCTTTGTGGAATCGCTCATCCACTCAAGTTCATCAATGTGCTGTCCAAGGGCTGTGCGGAGGTTCTCCACAAGTTTCACCATCTTCTTCTTGGAACTTTCCGGGAAGTAGCGGGCTACGTACATCTCACCCACGGCCTCTCCAAGGATGCCGTTGGGGACGCTCATAGCGCGCTTCCAGCGGGGAGTTTCCTCCTGGGCGCCGGCCATCTGGTGGGAGAAGAACTCCCAGCTTGCGGTGTAGAATTCGTCGGAGAGGGCACCTGCCTGGCCGCTTACGAACTGGCAAAGGAGGTATGCCTTGAGAGTCTCCAGAGGGCATTCTTCCATTAGTTTTGTAAGGCCGTCAAAGTATGAAGGCTGTTCAACGATCACCTTCTCCTGGGGCTCTACGCCTGCGGCGGCGGTAATGGCGTCAAAGCGGACTGCGGGCCACCTTGAGGCAATCTCCTCAGTGGACATGGGATTGTAGATGGCCGCCATATCGCGGTTCTGCTCACGGCTCCAGAAGATCTGGGCCATAGCATTCTCAACATCCATATCCTTTGCAACAAGTTCTGCCGCGTTCTCTACGCCTGCAAGGCCAAGGACTTTATTAAGGTATTTTTCATAACCGGCCTTAAGTTCTGCGTTCTCCGGCTTAAGGTAGTAGTCGCGGTCTCCCATTCCAAGGCCTCCCTGGCCAAGGTAGAGGACCTGCATGTCGGAGTTGGTTAGATCGGCCTCCACGCCAAATCCCATGAATCCGCCTTCTCCGTAGAGGTTCATCCTGCCAAGGAGCGCGGCAAGGGCATCCTTTGAATCGACTGCCTGAATTTCTGCGATATAGGGCTGGATAGGCTCTGCACCAAGGTTATTGCGGGTGGTGGAGTCGAGGGCCATCTTGTAGAGGTCGGAGATTTTCTGCTCCACTGTGCCGGGCTTGGCCTTCAGGGTTGTCATCTCCTGGAACAGGGCGTTGAGGTTTTCCTGAGCTTGCTCACGGAGGGCGTCAAAGCTGCCGTAGCGGGAGAATTCGGCCCTGAGGGGGTTCTTGGCCTGCCAGCCGCCGGTTGCATACTGATAGAAATCCACCTTGGGAGAGGTGGTGGTGTCAAGGTCTGTCAAATCCAATGCGGGGGCTCCGGATTTGGGAGCGCACGCCGCCATTGCAAGGAATGACATCATAAGGATAAACGCTTTTTTCATATTGTTATACAATTAACATTCACAAAGATACAAAATAATCACTGATTTACCCCTTCCCCGAAGAGGGCGAAGTCTCCTTTCAGGGGGTCGTCAGGGAAAATCTGTGAAAGGCGGGCGGTGAGCCGGAGGGCGGCGCTCATGGATGCGGTCTTTGAAGTGAGCAGCCCCAGCCGGACGCTCTGCTGCAGGACGTGGGTGTCCATTGGCATAATGAGCGTGCGCTTGTCAATCCTGGAAGCCCAGAGTCCAAGGTCCACGGGGGAGCCGTCACGGACCATCCATCTGAGGAACATGCACACCCTCTTGCAGGCCGAAGAGGTATCCTTCGGCACAGGAGCGGTGTCTCCGAACCAGCGCGTAATGGCCTCCACGGCCTCCAGGGTGCTGCAGGAGCCCACATAAGCCCCAAGCGTGCCGTAATCGTCCAACAGCCTGCGGTAGGCCTCCAGGAAGGCGTGAATGTCGGCCACGGTGTAAAGCCTGTAATAGCAGGCTTTTGAGCCGGCGGATAAATCCTCCTTGAACGCCCCTGAGCGAATCCAGCGGTCCATGTCTCCGCCAGAGCGCTCCAGAAACCATCCTATCTTCGGCATAAACTGTGCGCGGGAGCCGTATGCAAGCGCCTGGGCCACAAACGCCATGGCCTCCTGGTTGGCCGAACCGGAAACCTGGTGCATCCAGAAAGAGGGGTCTCCTTCAATGAAAGAGGGAGTCTCGTATTTTTCGGCGAGCTCCCTCAGTAAGGTGTCAATGCTGTCCATTAAAGGCCGATGCTTTTGAAGAAATCGTTGCCTTTGTCGTCTACCAGGATGAAGGCCGGGAAGTCTTCCACGGTGATTTTCCAGATGGCTTCCATGCCAAGTTCCGGGTACTCCACGCATTCTATGCTGCGGATGCTGCTCTGGGAAAGGACTGCAGCTACGCCGCCGATGGTCCCTAGATAGAAGCCGCCGTGTTTCTCACAGGCGTCCGTGACAACCTTTGAACGGTTGCCCTTGGCAATCATCACAAGCGATGCGCCGTGGTCCTGGAATTCGTCCACGTAAGGGTCCATGCGGTTGGCCGTGGTG
>DGXO01000022.1 GCA_002395605.1 Bacteroidales bacterium UBA4230 | reverse complement strand
CCGGGGCTTCGCGCCGGGAGAACCTACTCCCTTGACGTGACTCTGAAAAAAATGGGAACGCCGGACCCGGACATCCCGGCTTCGGCCGATATGGTTTCGCTTGGCGGCTCGTGCGTGCCCTGGAATATGTGTGATCAAAGAAAGGAGATATTCTGATGATTGGAAGTGGCGTTAGATGGTTATTAATTGTTGTTCTTGTGGCCGCGTGTTCGCGTGTGGAGAAGCCTTTTGTGGAAGAAGTTTCCATATCCCTTCTTCCCCAGGGAGTCCACACGCGTTCAGGCGACCCTGACGACAACCTCATTTCCGACTACAATATCCTGGTATACAATAGTTTCGGCCTTTTGGAGGCAAGCGCTTATGTCTCCAGAAGAGATTACCGCGGAGAAATCCCTTCATTGAAAGCAAGGCTTCTCAAGGACAGCCCTTATATGGTCTTCGCGGCGGCCAATCTTGGATATGAACTCAAGTTCGGCTCATATCAGGAGGCTCTGGAATACAGGTTCCACCTGGCGTACCCGGACGAGTTTGAGGCCGGCATCCCCATGGCAGCGTATTTGGAGGATGCGGTTGCAGGAGCAGACGGAAAGATTGAAGTGCCCTTGGAGAGGCTTATGGCAAGGGTAGACCTCCGGGTAGACCGCAGAGGCCTTGATGAGGATGTTAGTTTACGCATTACCTCTGCACGGGTTTGCAATTCACCGTCGTCGGTACTCCTCTTTGGAGGCAGTACCGTAGAATACTGGGACTCTCTTTTTGGTGAAGGGTACTTGAAAACCGGCTCCGGGATATACCCTCTCAACCATGACACCCTGGACGGAATGAGCGGAACTGTGAAGCTGTACCTTCTTGAAAACCTCTCCGGCGGCCTTGCGCAGTCCTATATTGAGGTAAAGGCCGACTATTTCTCCTCCTCATGCCACACCCGCCCCGGAGAGTACCTGATCTTTCGTTTTTATGTCTCGGACAACCGGGACGCCTGCCGCAATACCTGCTATCCCATAATTTTAAAGCCGTCAGCCACGGGGCTTGACTGCCCACAAGGCTGGCGGCTTGATAAAAGCGCTTTGGTTTACGATTAACCTCCGAAGTTGTCGTAGAGAATGCTCTCGGGGGCAACTCCAAGGGAATCCAGGAGTTCGTTCACGCACTTGACCATCATGGGCGGGCCGCACATGAAGTACTTGATGTCCTCGGGAGCCTCGTGGTTCTTGAGGTAGGTCTCGTACATCACGTTGTGCACAAAGCCGGGAGTGTACTTGACACCGGCGGCGTCTGCTGCGGGATCCGGACGGTCAAGGGCCAGGGTGAAGTGGAAGTTGGGGAATTCTTTCTCGATTTCCGCAAAGTCTTCAAGATAGAAGGCTTCCACAAGGGCGCGGGCGCCGTAGAAGAAGCGCACGGGCTTTTTGGTCTTGAGGGTCTTGAACAGGTGCATGATGTGGCTGCGGAGAGGTGCCATGCCGGCGCCGCCGCCAACGAAGATGTATTCCTGGGTGTCGGGGTCGTCCTTAGGGAGAAGGAATTCTCCGTAAGGACCGCTGATCATGACCTTGTCACCGGGCTTGCGTGAGAACACGTAGGTGGAGGCGATTCCCGGAGGAACGCCGGGCACGAACTTGAACACGCCCTTAGGCTGGGTGCGGTCGAACGGGGGAGTTGCGATACGCACGTTCAGCTTGATGAGGTCTTTTTCGGCGGGATAGCTGGCCATGGAGTATGCACGGATGGTGGGAACGGTGTTCTTGTACTTCAGGGAAGTGATGCCGTACTTTTCCCAGTCACCCTTGTAGATATCGGCCACGCCCATGTCGGAGAAGTCGGCCTCATATTCGGGGATGTCAATCTGGATGTATTCACCGCTCTTGAAGTCGATGTGTTCGCCTTCGGGGAGCTTGACGGTGAATTCCTTGATGAAGGTGGCAACGTTCTCGTTGGAGATAACCTCGCACTCCAGTTTCTTGACGGAGAGGGCGCTTTCAGGGACAGCGATTTCAATGTTGTCCTTGACCTTAACCTGGCAGCCCAGGCGCCAGCCGTCCTTGATCTGCTTGCGGGAGAAGAAACCGGTTTCCGTGGGGAGGATGGTGCCGCCGCCGGAGAGTACCTGGAGTTTGCACTGGCCGCAGTTGGCCTTACCGCCGCAGGCCGAAGGAAGGAAGATTCCGTGGTCTGCGAGGGTGTGCATTACGTCACCTCCGGGGGTGACCTCAAGCTCCTTGGTGCCGTTATTGATATTTATCTTTACGGTACCGGAAGGGGTGAGTGCGGTTTTGATCCAGAGAAGGAGCGCAACCAGAATGAGAGTCACAACTACGATGACTGCGATTGAAGCAATGATTGTGTTTGTCATATCCTGGTTCCTCCTACAGTGCTATACCCATGAAGGTCATGAAGGCGATGCCCATGAGACCCACGGTGATGAATGTGATGCCAAGGCCCTTGAGGGCTGCCGGAACGTTGGAATAGGCCATCTTTTCGCGGATGGCGGCAAGGGAAACAATTGCAAGGAACCAGCCAAGGCCGGAACCAAGTGAGTAAACCGTTGCCTCTCCTATGTTCAGGAAGTCCTTCTGCTGCATGAACAGGCTGCCGCCAAGGATGGCGCAGTTAACTGCAATAAGGGGCAGGAAGATACCAAGGGAAGAGTAGAGTTCCGGGGAGAATTTCTCCACCACCATCTCCACCACCTGCACAATTGCGGCTATAACCGCAATGAACACGATGAAGCTCAGGAAGCTGAGGTCTACGCCTGCAAGCTCAGGGCTAATCCACTTGAGGGCGCCGGGCTGGAGCACGTAGGTGTTGAGGAGGTAGTTGATGGGAAGGGTGACAAGCAGCACGAAGATAACGGCAAGGCCGAGGCCCGCGGCTGTCTTGACATTTTTGGATACTGCCAGGAAAGAGCACATTCCCAGGAAGTAAGCGAAAATCATGTTGTCCACGAAGATGGACTTTACAAATAAGCTGAGGTATTCCATAGGGCTGTACTTTTATTTTTCCTGAAGGTCTTTCTGGATAGAGCGCTGCACCCAAACGATGCATCCCAGGAGGATGAGGGCGAAGGGCGGCAGGATAACCAGGTTGTTGGGAACGTAGCCGAAGCGGTTCAGGATGTCGAATCCAAAGAGGGTTCCGCTTCCAAGAAGCTCCCTGAAGAAGGATACGATGATTAGGATAAGGCCATATCCGGCTCCGTTGGCAACGCCGTCAAGGAAGCTGGGCCAGGGCTTGTTGCCAAGGGCGAAAGCCTCGATTCGGCCCATCACAATACAGTTGGTGATGATAAGGCCGATGTACACGCTCAGCTGTTTGTCGATGGCGTAGGTGGCCTCGAAGGACTTCAGAAGCTGGTCTACGAGGATTACCATCATGGCAACCACAACCAGCTGGACGATGATACGTACGCGGCCGGGAATGGTTTTGCGAAGGAGTGACAGGATAAGGCTGGAGATTCCCGTAACCACAATTACGGAAAGAGCCATGACCAGTGCGCCCTTCATGGTGACGGTGACCGCCAGCGAAGAGCAGATGCCCAGAACCAGTACGGTAATGGGGTTACCCTTGAAAATAGGGTTCAGAATGGTTTCTTTAAGTTTTGCGTCCATCTCTTATTCCTCCTCCTGACAATTATGTTCCTTTTGGCACTCATGGCTTTCCTCATTGCCTTCGCAGCATTTTCCGTCGCATTCGGCTACATTTGCCGAAAGGTGCTTGGAATATGCGCCCAGCCATGTGTTGATGGCTGCGTCAAGGCCCTGGGAAGTCATGGTGGCGCCGGTAATGGCGTCTATCTTGTTGTCAACCACGGACTTTCCTTCGGCATCCTTGGGGGCGCCGCCCTTCACGATTTCAAATACTGAAGCGGAAGTGAAGTCTGCTCTCTCACCTTCGAATTCGGCCTGGAAGGAAGGGTCGTCCTTGATTTTAGCGCCAAGGCCGGCAGTTTCGCTTTCGTGGTCGAAGTAAGCTCCCTTGATGGTGGAAGTGCCGCCCTCGAAGGCAATGTAGCCCCAGATAGGGCCCCACAGGCCGGCTCCGTATACGGGAACCACCACCGTGCCGTTCTTGAACTTGAACACGGGAAGCGAAGGCTCCGCGGTTTTGTTGGCACCGCCCTTGATGTTGTAGTTCTGGCGTTTGAGCTCCGAGGGGCTGTACACCTTGTCAAGGGGAAGGTCCTCTATCTTTTCTCCGTCAAGGCCGATTGTGTAGGCCTCGGAGATTTCCTGAGCGTACTTCTCAAGCTTCTCGGAGTTTGAGAGTTTGTCAAGTTCGGCTTTGGTGCCGTACTTGGCTGAAGTAAGCATCTGGGCTATTGTTTCGGCCTTTTCATTGGCCTCCTGCCTTGATTTGAGGCTTTGGGAAACAAAAGCGAGGATTGCTGCTACCACCACAACGATGACTGTGGTGTAGACTACTGTATATACATTACTGTTGGTATTCATATGGCGATCCTCCTTTTCTATGCTTTTGCATTTTTAAGCCTACGGCTTGTGTGAACGCTTACCACGCAGTGGTCAATGAGAGGTGCCATGGTGTTCATGAACAGGATGGCCAGCATCATGCCCTCCATGTAGCCGGGGTTCCACAGGCGCACCACAACTGCGAGCGCACCAACCAGGAAGCCGTAAATCCACTTGCCAACTTCTGTCTGGGCTGCGGTTACAGGGTCTGTTGCCATGAACACTGAGCCGAACAGGAAGCCGCCCATAACCAGCTGGTAGTAGCAGGGGAGGGTGGTTGCGCCGGCAAGCTGTCCAAGCCAGCCTACCAGGAGGCCGCCGGCGATGGAGCTAACCATGATCTTCCAGGAAGCGACGCCTGTCCAGACAAGGAGAAGACCTCCAAGGAGGATGGCCACTACGGAAGTTTCACCGGTGGAGCCGGGGATGAAGCCCCAGAACATGTCCATGAAGGAGTACTGTGAGCTGAGGGCCTCCACGCCGCCGTCATGGGCGATTGCGAGGGGAGTTGCAGCACTCACTGCATCCACGTCCTTGAGTGAGGATACCCAGGTTTTGGATACCCAGACGCTTGAACCGGACATGCTTGAAGGGTAGGAGAAGAACAGGAATGCACGGGCCACAAGGGCGGGATTCCAGATGTTCATGCCGGTGCCGCCGAAGACCTCCTTCACAAAGATGACGGAGAATGCCACGGCAAGGGCCAGCATCCATAGGGGAACGTCCACGGGGACGATGAGGGGGATGAGGAAGCCTGTTACCAGGTATCCTTCGTTCACCTCTTCTCCGCGGATCTGGGAACTCGCAAACTCAATTGCAAGGCCCACGATGTAGGAGACCACAAACAGGGGGAGCATCCTGAGAAGTCCGTAGAAGAACATCTGCCAGAAGCCCCAGCCGAGGCCGTAGAGGGTGGAAGTCTGGAGACCGACGTTGTACATGCCGAAGAGGGCTGCCGGAACGAGGGCCACCACCACCATAATCATGACGCGCTTGAGGTCTATGCCGTCCCTCACGTGGGCGCCCTTGAAGGTTACGGTGCCGGGAACGCGGAGGAAGGTGTCAAAGGCGTCGATGGAAGAGTGAAGCCAGTATAGCTTGCCGCCTTTTTCAAAAAGGCCGGGTTTGATTTCTTCTGCCATAGCTTATGCCATTTCTTTGATCATCAGGTCTATACCCTTTTGGATAATGTCCTGGATTTCGTTCTTGGAAGGGTCTACGTAGTCGCAGAGCGCAAGGTCTTCGGGGAGAACCTCATAGATGCCGAACTGCTCCATCTTCTCGATGTTACCGGCAAGGCAGGCCTTGATGAGGTAGATGGGGAAGATGTCCATGGGGGTTACGTCCTCAAAGCACTTAGTCTCGACAAACGCGCGGGGACCGCCGTGAAGGTTGGTGTCCATAGCGTACTTCTTGCCGGGGGTGAGCCATGAGAAGTAGCACCATGAAGAGGAGTGGACCTTGGGACGGAAGGGCTTTGCCCAGCCGAACCATTCACGCTCATAGCCCTCAGAGAGGATGGTGAGCTGGTTCTGGAAGAAGCCAAGGTAACCGTCCTTGCCAAGGTTTTCTCCGGTAAGGGCGTCTCCGCCGATTACGCGTACATCCGGGGCGATGGTTGCGATTTCACTTACGGGAGTGCCGGGGAGGCAGCTTACATAAGCGGTTTTGTTTGCGGCGGGACCGGTAATGGCCACCTTGCGGGTAAGGTCCAGCTTGCCGGTGTTGATCACATGGCCGATGGCTGCAAGGTGCAGAAGGGATACGGTCCAGACAATCTCACCCTTCATGATGGGGGAGATGTGGCTTATTTGTACGCCTACGTTTCCGGCCGGATGGGGACCGGTAACCTCATGGATTACGGCGTTTTCCAGTTTGTGGAAAGGCGTTGAGGAGGCCTTTTCACCGCGGATGGAAACGTGTACGGGCGCAATCCTTGAAAGGGCGTTTACACCGGCCTGGATATCCTGGAGGGACTCTCCAAGGACAAAGTCCTCATTGGGTGCAAGCGGAGCCGTGCTGAATGACGATACGAAAATAGCCTTGGGCGTGGAATCCGTGGCTGCCATTACGCCGTAAGGGCGCTGAACAAGGGAACCCCAGAGACCGCTCTTCAGGAGAAGTTCCCTGACCTCCTGGTCTGTGGAAGGAACTTTTGTGCCGAAATCTACGGCTTCCTGCTTAGAGCCGGCCTTTACCAGAACCGCAAGCAATTTTCTCTTTTCACCCCTGACGATGCTCTCAACGGTGCCGCTGACGGGCGAGGTGAGAAGGATCTCGGGGTTGTTTTTGTGGGCCATGAGAGGAGAACCGGCAAGTACCGCGTCACCTTCCTTCACAAGAAGCCTTGGAAGGAAACCTTTGAAGTCTGTAGGCTTGACGGCAACAATGTCCGGACTCACTTTCTTAATGACCTCAAGGGCCGCTTCACCACTTAGGGGAACGTTCAGGCCCTTTTTCAAAGCGAGATTGTTTGACATTATTGATAAGGTTTTGTGCATCTAGCTAAAATAACGTGCGAAGTTACGAATTTTTTCGTTAATTTCGCGTAATATTTTGGGACGATATGAGTGAAGTATTGAAGGAATTGAACAATGAGCAGAAAAATGCCGTCCAGTGCACTGGCGGTCCCATGCTCATAGTAGCGGGAGCGGGGTCTGGAAAAACCCGGGTATTAACTTCCCGAATTGCATATCTTATAGAGAATGGGGTGGCTCCTGAGCGCATCCTGGCCCTTACCTTTACTAAAAAGGCGGCCGGGGAGATGAAGGAGAGGATAGGCCTCATGGTAGGTGAAAGGAAGGCCCGCCGCTTATGGATGGGCACCTTCCACTCCGTTTTCATAAGGTTCCTCAGGGATTATGCCGAAAAAATCGGCTTTCCGGCCTCTTTCACCATCTATGACCAGACAGATTCCGTGAGCGCGGTGAAAACCTGCATCAAGAACCTTCAGCTTGACGACAAGGTTTACAAGCCCCGCGAAGTCCTCTCACGCATATCCAAGGCCAAAAACGACCTTGTGACGCCAACCCCTTACGCAAATGGCTCCGGGGGATACAAAGAAGAAGACGTCCACCACAAGAAGCCGGAGATTTACCGCATTTACGCTGCCTACTGCCAGCTTTGCAAGCAATCCGGCGTAATGGACTTCGACGACATCCTCCTCTACACCAATATCCTCCTCAGGAATATCCCTGAGGCTCTTCAGGACATTTCCGGCCGCTTTGACCACATCCTGGTAGATGAGTACCAGGACACCAACATGGCCCAGTACCTTATATTAAAAAAACTGGCAGCCGGACACAAGAATATCTGCGTGGTGGGAGACGACTCCCAGTCCATCTACGGCTTCCGCGGCGCCCAGATCCAGAATATCCTCAATTTCCAGAAGGATTTCCCGGGCGCGCGCATCTTCCGTCTGGTGAACAACTACCGCTCCACCCAGACCATAGTGAATGCGGCAAACAC
>DGXO01000033.1 GCA_002395605.1 Bacteroidales bacterium UBA4230 | reverse complement strand
AGAAGGGCGAACATGTTCTTCTTGTAGGCCTCTACGCCGGGCTGGTTGAAGGGGTTCACGCCAAGGATGTAGGCGCTGATGCCGCAAGCGAACTCAAAGAAGTACAGGAGGCCGCCAAGGTTGAAGGCATCCACCTTTTCCATATTTACGGTAATCTGCGGAACGCCGCCGTCTATGTGGGCCAGGCGTGTGCCGAGTTCGGCCATATGGTTGCAGTGCTCCACGTGCTTGCCGGCAAGGAAGTTGAGCTGGTCAAGGTTCTGGGAGTCTGACTCGATGACAACGCTCCTTTGTGCACGCTCTACGTGAAGGACGGTTTCGAACATGATGCGGGAACCTTCCTGAATGAACTGACCCATGGAGTGGAGGTCTGCGGTGTTGTTGACGCTGGCGGGATAGATGCCCTTGCCGTCCTTGCCTTCGGATTCACCGTAAAGTTGTTTCCACCATTCGGCCACGTAGGTGAGCTTGGGGTTGTAGTTTACAAGGATTTCCGTGCCGAAACCAAGTTCCGAGTGAAGGAGGTTACGCATTGCGGCGTAGATGATGGCGGGGTTTTTCTCGCTCTTGATCTCCAGGCCTTTCATGGCATCCAGGGCACCCTGGACGAGGGCGCGGATATCGAAGCCGGCTACGCAAATGGGCAGAAGACCCACGGGAGTGAGGACGCTGAAACGGCCGCCTACATTGTCAGGGACCACAAAAGTGCGGTAGTTTTCCTGGGTGGAGAGGGTTTTGAGTGCGCCTTTTTTGGCATCCGTGATGGCTACAATACGGTCTGAGGCTTCTTCCTTGCCGTACTGGCTCTCCAGGAACTGCTTTACAATGCGGAAGGCCACAGCGGGCTCCGTGGTGGTGCCGCTCTTGGAGATCACGATACAAGCTACGTTGCGCTCTGCGGCAAGGTCCATGAGCTCTGCCAGGTATTCCTCAGAGAGGTTGTTGCCTGCAAATACAACTTCAGGGGCATCCTTGCGCTTAAGCTGTTTTGCGAAGTTGTGGCTGAGGGCCTCAATTACGCATTTTGCGCCAAGATATGAACCTCCAATGCCGATGGCAATGACAAGGTTGATGCCTTTTTTGACCCATTTGTCACGAATGGCTTCGTACTCTCCAAGTTCGCGGTCCGAAATCTGGCGGGGGAGTTTCTTCCATCCAAGGAAGTCATTGCCGGCGCCGGTTTCTTCCTTGAGGGTGTCAAATGCGTCCATGGCCTTTGCTACATAGGCCTCAAACTTTGCTGCATCTGCAAAAGAGGAGCAGCCTTTTACATCTACTTTAATCATATACTGTTTTGTATAATTATATTCGAGGATGCGAATTTACGCAAAAATCCCGGAATAATCATTATCTTTGCAAATGAATATGAGACTCTCAAGGGTTATACTTACCATAGCGCTTATATGCCTTGGCTCCTGCTCCGGGGCCCAGGTCAAGCATTATGTGGCAAAACCCGTGAAGGAATACCCCCACGACAGAGGGGCGTATACTCAGGGACTCTTCTTCCATAACGGCACCCTATATGAAACTACCGGCGGCTGGGGAGAAAGCTCCATCCGTACCGTAGACCTTGAGTCCGGGAAGCCCATTGTGACCAAACGCCTGAACCAGAAATACTTCGGGGAAGGCTCATGTGTCTTCAACGGAGAACTGTACGTCCTCACCTGGACAAGCCGCGTGGCGTTCCGCTACAACCCCGAAACCCTTGAGTACATAAAAACCGTGGGCTACTCCCGTGAAGGCTGGGGACTTACCACAAACGGAAAAAGCCTCATAGCCTCTGACGGCACTTCAAACCTGTTTTTCCTCAATTCCAACCTGACCCTGGAAAAGAAGATTCAGGTTACCCTCAACGGCCACCCGCTCCGGAACCTCAACGAACTTGAGTGGATAGATGGCAAAATCTGGGCAAACGTGTACCTCACGGACACTATTGTGATCATTAATCCAATAAGTGGCAAGGTTACCGCCACCATAGACTGCAAAGGCCTTCTCCCGGATAAGGAAAGAAGACGCGACACCGATGTCCTCAACGGCATCGCACTGGACTCTAAAGGCCGAATTTACCTCACCGGTAAAAACTGGCCCCATGTGTACCAGGTAGAGTTGATAGAAAAATAATATTTGGGGTATCCGGAAAGTCCGGATTGAGAAACACCCATTGAACTTGATACGGTTGATACCGTCGTAAGGAAATGAAAAAATTACTGTTTGCAGCAGCACTGGTTGTGCTGCCTCTCTGCGCAGGCGCGCAAGAAGAAAAGACGGAGCGTCTGGACTCCGTTGTCATTTCGGCCTCAAGGGCCGGCGAAAAAACTCCGGTAAGTTTTACAAATGTGGGAAAAGAGGCGTTGAGGGCCTCCAATCCGTCGTTTTCGTTGCCAATGGCGCTGGATCTTCTGCCGTCCGTGGTCACCTACAACGAGGGTGGCACGGGGCTTGGGAATTCGGCCATGACAATACGCGGCAGCAAAGGCTCCCAGATCAATGTCACCCTAAACGGCATCACGCTCAATGATGCCGAATCCCAGGAGGTTTTCTGGGTGAACATCCCTTCGCTTACGGGGCTTGTGTCCGGGGTGCAGGTGCAGAGGGGACTTGGCACCACAATGAGCGGGGCAGGGGATTTCGGCGCATCCATAAACATGAACACCGCCCTGGTGAAGCCGGACCCTTCCGGAAACGTCTCTTTTTCGGCAGGCTCATTCGGCACCAGGATGTTCCAGGGAAGGGTGTCCACGGGCCTTCTTCCCGGAAGGTGGTACATGGACATTTTCTTCTCCCAGGGCCACACGGACGGCTATATCCGTAACGCGCAGGTGGAAAGCGCTTCGGTTTTCGGGGTGCTTGGGTGGCTTGGAAAGCGTAATTCCCTTAGGCTCACCGTCCTTCACGGGCAGCAGAAAAGCGGCATCACCTGGGATGGAATAGACCTTGAGCAGTACAATAAAGACCGCCGCTACAACGGCGCCGGGGAGTACTACGACGAAGATGGCAACGTGCACTATTACCCCAACCAGACGGACAACTATGTCCAGACCCACCTTCAGCTCAATTACACCCACTCCTTCCTCCCGTCCCTTACCTGGACTTCCACCGTCAATTATACGCGCGGAGACGGCTACGACGAGTATTACAAGATGAACCGGAAACTCCCTTCTTACGGCTTCCCGGGCGTTACGGAGGTCCCCGCCAAAAGCGACATGATTTACCGCAAGATGATGGGTAACAATCTCTTTGTCCTCAATTCTTCTCTGAGATATACCGCCGGCACCCTCAAGGCAACGGCGGGCGTCAACATGTCGCATTATACCGGCGGCCACTGGGGAGACGTCCTTTGGGTAAAGAGCCTGGAAGCTGCCGGGATAAACCTCCAGGACAAGTTCAATGGCTGGTACGACAATACCGGAATAAAGGCCGATGCAAGCGTTTTCGCCCGTGCCGAATGGAGCCCGGCCGAATGGGTCACGGCTCACGCGGACCTTCAGTACAGGGCCATCAGGTACACCCTTGATGGCTTGGATGACGACTTCCTGGACTATGGCGCCAACCCCGCCGACCGCTTCGACTACAGGAGAATTTGGAGGTTTTTCAACCCCAGGCTCGGCGTTACCTTCGAAAAAGGCCCCAGCAGGTGGTTTATATCGGCCTCCATTGGCCAGAGAGAGCCCGGCAGGGGAGACATAAAGGAGAACGTGAAGGGACAGATGAGCGCCATTGAGCCGGAGAAGATGCTGGACGTGGAGCTTGGCTACAGGCTTTCTCTTGAGAAGTTTACTCTCCATGCCAACCTATATGCAATGGAGTACAAGGACATGCTTCTTGAAACCGGGCGCCTGTCTTCTTCAGGCTACGCCATAAAGGAGAACGTGCCCAGGGCATGGAGAAGGGGAGTGGAGCTGCAGGCCGGATGGCAGCCTGTGACCTGGCTTATCCTTGACGGAAACGCCACTCTTTCAATGAACCAGATTGAGAATTATACGTCCTATGTCCCCTACGACGACGATTCCGGCCGAATGCACGAGGTTAACTACGGCCGCGTGACCATGCTCATGAGCCCTTCGGCCCTGGGAATGGCCAGGGTGCGCGTAATGCCGTGGAAAGGCGGAGAGCTCCAGGCCAATGCAAAATTCGTGGGCAAGCAGTACCTTGACAATTCAATGCGCGAGGACATGGCCGTGCCCTTCTACTGGACCGCCGGCGCCTCCGTCTCCCACAGCTTCGGATTCGGCCTTACGCTTAGCGCCTATGTCAACAATATCTTTAACAGAATGTATTACGCGGCCGGTTGGCGCTGGGAAAGCTACAGTGAGGCAGAGGATAAGGTGTACGGCGGAATAGGGGTGTATCCTCAGCCTCCGGTAAACTTCATGATAAAGGCAGAATATTATTTTTAAAATATTTTATTAATGAAAAAGTAGTTTGAAAAATTTTGCAGTTTCAAATAATTGATTTATATTTGCATCAGCAAACGGGTGAAAACTCCTTTGCAGGCAATAAACGCTTCTTCTAACCAACAAATTAACCTTCTAAGGTAAGAATACACTACTAACTAACCAAGAAAAACCTCGCTGTGAAGCGAGGTTTTTTCGATTACTATTTCAGCAGGCCGGGCCGGCGTTCTTTTGTACGTAGGACTGATTGTTCGTCCTGCCAGGCCTGGATCAGTTTGGGGTTTCCGGAGAGAAGGACGTCCGGGACCTTCCAGCCGTTGAATTCGGCAGGCCTGGTGTAGACGGGAGGGGACACAAGACCGTCCTGGAAGGAGTCGGAGAGGGCCGAAGTTTCATCTGTGAGAACGCCCGGGATAAGGCGGATGATGGAATCGGCCAGAAGGGCTGCGGGGATTTCTCCGCCGCTCACCACAAAATCCCCCACGGAGATTTCACGGGTGATGAGGTGCTCACGGATGCGCTCGTCAATGCCCTTGTAGTGGCCGCAGAGGATGATTATGTTCTCCTTGAGGGAGAGTTCGTTGGCTATGCCTTGGGTGAGGATTTCGCCGTCCGGGGCCATGTATATGACTTCGTCGTAGTGGCGTTCCGCTTTAAGATCGGCGATGCAGTTGAACACCGGCTCCACCATCATCACCATGCCGGCGTCACCGCCGTATGAGTAGTCGTCAACGGTCTGGCGGCTGCCAAGGCCGTATTTGCGGAGGTCGTGTATGTGGATTTCAGCCAGTCCCTTTTTCACTGCGCGCCCCGGGATGGAGTAGCTCAGGGGGCTGTCAAGGAGTTCCGGCACAACCGATATGATGTCTATTCTTAGCATGCATGTAGTGTTTACTGTGCAAAGATAGTTAGTTTCTTCGGAAAAATTCTTATATTTGTGAGTTAGACTTAATGTTAAATTTTCAAAAAGCTAAACTTTACAATGAGTGAAGAAATTAAGCCTGTGGAACTCCAGGAACAGGAAACCGCAGATGTAGTTGCAGAAGTAACCGTAAATTACTCTGAAAAAACCCTCGCAGAGCTCTCTGAGCTTATGCAAAGCCTCACGGAAAGCGAAGACCGCATGAAGCGTTACAAAGAGGCGGAGGCCATTAAATCGGCCTTCTACAAGAAGCTTTCCAAAGAAAAAGCCGAAGCCGGGGAAGACACTCCGGTAGAGGAACCGGACGAATCTACAGTTGCAGAGGAAGAGAGCACCGTCCCCATGCAAAGCGGCCCCGTAAGCCCCTTCGCAGCCATTGAGGCGGGCTTCAAGTCCCTGTATGTACAATATAAGAAAGAGCGCGCCGAATACAACCGTGAGCAGGATGCCGCCCGTGAGGAAAACCTCAAGGTTAAGCAAGGCATCATAGAGGAGCTCAAGGCCCTTGTGGAAGAGCCCTCAGACATGAAGGAAGCATTCCCCAAGTTCCGCGACATCCAGAACCGCTGGCGCGAAACCGGCCCCGTCCCTCAGCAGAGCTTCCGTGACGTCAACGACACCTACCAGCTCTTTGTCACAAAGTTCTATGACCTTGTAGACATCAACCGTGAGCTCCGTGACCTTGACTTCAAGAAAAACCTGGAGGCCAAAACCGCTCTCTGCGAGCGCGCAGAGGCCCTCTCCAAGGACCAAGACGTAGTTGAGGCCTTCAAGGAACTCCAGAAACTCCACGAGCAGTGGAAAGACCTCGGCCCCGTTGCCAAGGAGTACCGCGACGAAATCTGGGAGCGTTTCCGCGCCGCCACAACCGTCATCAACAAGCTCTACCAGGGCCACTTTGAGCAGATCAAGGCCCGCCAGGAGGAAAACCTCAAGGCAAAGCAGGCCCTCTGTGAGAAAGTGGAGGAAATAGCTTCCCGCGAAATCACCTCCTCTACCCAGTGGAACAACCTGAGCAAGGAGATTGAGGCCATCCAGGCCGAATGGAGGAAAATCGGCTATGCCACCCGCAAGGAAAACCAGAAGGTCTACGACCGCTTCCGCGCCGCCTGCGATTCCTTCTTCGAGCGCAAGAGGGCATCTTTTGCGGAGTTCAAGGACGCCATGAACGAGAACCTTGAAAAGAAGATGGCTATCATCGAAGAGGCCGAATCCCTTGCCTCCAGCACAGACTGGAAGGCTACGTCGGACCGCCTGATTGAACTCCAGAAGCAGTGGAAGGAAATTGGCGCAGTGCCCCGCAAGAAGAGCGAGCAGCTCTGGAAGCGTTTCCGCACCGCCTGCGACTCCTTCTTCGAGGCCCGTGAGGCAGCCCGCAAGGAAGCCCACGCAAGAAGGGAAGCCCAGCCCCGCGGCGCAGACCGCCGTCGTCCTCAGGCCAGCCCCAAGGACCGTCTCAAGGAGCAGTATGCCGCCCTCCAGCAGGAAATCCAGACCTATGAGAACAATATCGGCTTCTTCGGCCTTTCTAAGGGCGCAGAGAAACTGAAAGCCCAGATGCAGGAGAGGATAGATGCCGCCAAGGCAAAGCTTGAGGATCTGAAAGCCCAGATCCGCGCAAAGGAGCAGGAAGAATCAGTGGAGGAGTAAGGAAGAGCGCGTATGGACAAGAATTCAATCATAGGATTTGTAATTATAGCCCTCATCATGATGGGCTTCTTCGGGTATCAGAGCGTTCTGGTAAAAAAGCAGCAGGCGTATCAGGCCCAGCTGGATTCAATTGCGGCCGCAGAGGCTTATGCCCAGTGGCAACTTGACAGCGCCTGGAAGGCCGAACACCCTGAGGAGGCCGCGGCGCTTGAGGCCCAGCCGGTAATTGCAGATGCCCCTCAGGCACCTGCCGCCGCCCAGTACTCGGACTCCCTCCTCAACGTAGCCGCTCACTCTGAGGCTTCCTTCGTAACCCTTGAAAATGAGAAGCTTAAAGTGGTCTTCTCCACTAAGGGTGCCCAGCCATACTCCGTTATGGTAAAGGATTACCTCACCTATAGCAAGGATCCCGTTTACCTTCTTCAGGAAGGGAAGTCGGATCTTGGCTACATTGTTTACGCCCCCACCGCGGTGGATACCCGCAAGTTCAACTTTGAGGTATCGGAGGTAACCGACAGCTCTGTTGTCATGCGTCTTCCATTTGCCGGAGGCGGTTTCATTGAGCAGAAGTATACCCTTAAAAAGGATTCGTACTCAGTAGACCAGGCAATGTCCCTGGTGGGCATGGGCCACCTCATTCCCCGCAACGTTACGGGAATTGACGTAGACTTCAGCGCCACCCTTCCCCGCATGGAGAAAGGCTACAAGAACGAAACCCAGTACTCCCGCCTCAACTATTATTTCCCCGACGACAACAAGCCGGCAAATATCGGCAATGGCCGAAAGGGAGAGAAGCGCTTCAACAACAACATTGAGTGGTTCGCCTTCCAGCAGCAGTTCTTCAGCGCCATCATGAGGGCTCCCGGCAATTTCAGCTACGGAGAGTTCAAGATTGACTTTGTGCCCAAGGACTCTGAGTCCCACGACCTCATGAACTGCAGCGCAAAGCTCAGGACGGACATTACGCCTTCTGATAAGATAGAGATTCCCTTCGAGTTCTACTTCGGCCCCAACGACTACAAGGGCCTGAAGGCATACGGACACTCCTATGAGAAGGTTATCCCGCTGGGCGGCAAGATCATAGGCTACTTCACAAAGTGGGTCATCATCCCGCTCTTCGACTGGCTGAGCAAGTTTATCTCCAACTACGGCATCATCATTCTCCTCATGACCATCTTCATCAAGATTGTGGTGCTGCCGTTTGCCTACAAGAGCTACTCTTCAAGTGCCAAGATGCAGGCCCTGAAGCCCTACATGGACAAGATCAACGCCAAGTATCCCAAGCAGGAGGACGCAATGAAAAAGCAGCAGGAAACCATGGACCTTTACCGCAAGGCCGGAGTTTCCCCTATGGGAGGTTGCCTTCCCATGCTGCTCCAGATGCCTATCCTGTGGGCCATGTTCCGCTTCTTCCCGGCTTCCATTGAGCTGCGTCAGCAGCCTTTCCTGTGGGCCCAGGACCTCAGCGCATATGACGACATTATCCACTGGAGTCCCAGCATCTTCGGCATGGACCATATTTCCCTGTTTGCCCTCCTTATGGCTCTCTCAATGTTCTTCTACTCCAAGATAACAATGCAGAACCAGAGCACAGGCAACGACCCCAACGCCAAGATGATGCAGGTGATGAGCCTTTACATGATGCCTATCATGATGTTTTTCATCTGTAACAACCTGTCGTCCGGCCTCAGCTACTACTACCTCCTTTCCAACCTCATCACCATGCTTGAAACCTGGATTATCAAGAAATGGATTGTGAAGCCGGAGGCCGTTGTGGCAAAGGTGGAAGCTGCACAGAAAGAGGGCAAGCCCGCTCCCAAGAGCAAATGGCAGCAGCGCCTTGAAGAGGCCCAGAAGATGCAGCGTGAAATGGAAAAACAAAAGAAAAACGGTCGCAAATAAAGATGTTTAGGGGTATTCTCGCCGCTGTTCTGGCCTTTGGACTCAGTGTCCTTCCTGCCGCCGGTCAGCGGCGGGATTCCGTATATACGGCATCTGAGCAGTTCAGATGGCAGAAACTCATAGCCCCCGTGTCCCTTATGGGCGTGGGGGCAGTCTGTGCATTTACACCGGCCATCCATACCGGTATGGATATGGGGGTAAAGGAATGGGCCCTTGCAAATAACGGGGGAGTGTATAACCTGCCCATCATGGACTGCCCGGAGACATATCTGCAGTATGTGCCGTCTGCAGCCTACGGAATAGCGGCTCTCTGCGGGGCGGGGAAGCACAGCCTCCCGGAGCAATTTGTTGCAGGTGTTACTGCATTTGGGCTTATGCTTGCCAGCTCCCAGGCCATAAAATTTGCTGCAAACGTCACCCGTCCCAATGACAACCCACGTTCCTTCCCTTCAGGCCACACAGCTACGGCCTTCATGGGAGCGGAACTCGTGCGTCTTGAATATGGCATCTGGTGGGGTCTGGCGGCATATTCCGTTGCCGGAGCCACGGCTTTTCTCCGCGTATGGAACAACTGGCACTGGACCTCTGACGTAATAGCAGGCGCAGGGATCGGCATTCTCAGCGCCAACGCAGCGTACTGGCTGCTTCCGCTTGAGAGGAAGCTTTTCCGCATGGACTCAAAACTCTCCGGAGCATCTCACTACAGTTGGCAGGCTTCGCCTTATGTGGCTTCTACGCCCGCTGGAGCTTGTTATGGCTTAACAATGAGTATACAATGGTAGCAAAGGCACTTTCTTCAATCAAGGAAGCCCTGCCCGCAGGGGTAGAGCTTGTTGCCGTCTCCAAGTTTCACCCCGTAGACCGCCTCATGGAGGCCTACAACGCCGGGCAGCGCATCTTTGCCGAAAGCCGCCCTCAGGAGCTTGCCGCAAAGGTCCCTCAGATGCCCTCAGATGTCCGCTGGCATTTTATCGGCCATCTCCAGACCAATAAGCTGAAACTGGTTCTCCCGTATGTGGAACTTGTGCAGTCCGTAGATTCCCTCCATCTCCTTGAGGCCATAAACGCCTGGGGCATGGCCAATAACAAGGTGACCGACGTCCTTCTTGAGCTCCACCTTGGTGCCGAAGAAACCAAGCAAGGCTTCACGGCCGAGGAGATTCTCACAGTTGTCAGTCGGGCGGGTACAGCCCAACTGAAGAATATAAGAATCAGGGGTCTTATGGGAATGGCAACCAATACGGATGATATGGAGGTGG
The DNA here is from genome assembly GCA_002395605.1 of Bacteroidales bacterium UBA4230. Lineage (GTDB taxonomy): Bacteria > Bacteroidota > Bacteroidia > Bacteroidales > UBA932 > Cryptobacteroides. The sequence continues at coordinate 11,317 of DGXO01000033.1, read as the reverse complement.
TGGAAAGGGACTTTGAGCGTATTGAGAGGCTGTTTCTGGAACTGCAGGCCGTGAATCCCCAGATCACGGAACTCTCCATCGGCATGTCAGGTGACTGGCCAGTTGCCGTGCGGCATCACGCCACAATGGTTCGTATCGGCACAGATATCTTCGGCCCGCGTGAATATTAACCTGGCGCGTAAACCTTTACTACTCAGCCATATACAATAAATCGGGTGCACCGCCAAGTGCACCCGATTATTAGTAAATCGCTGTGAACCAGCGACTTGTGCGGCAACTTTAGTTGGCCATAATGGCACCAACCAGGCCCAGAATTGCGTAGAATTCAGGGAGAGCGGCGTAGATGAGGGTGTTGGTGAAGACGTCGTGGCCCTGGGAAACGCCTACGATACCGTTGGCGCATACCTGGCCCTGACGGATACCGGAAAGCATGCACACAAGTCCCACAGAGGCGCCGATGCCGAAGCAGAGAGCGCCGGAGACGGTGCCGGAAGTGAATTTTCCAAGCATTAGGAAGAAGGCCACGAAGCCGTAGATACCCTGAGTCGCGGGAAGTGCAGAGAGAACCATGTAGCTTCCTGATGCCTCCGGTTTGCGTTTGAGTGCGCCTTCAGCTGCGTTGCCGGCAATTGTGGTGCCGTAGGAAGAACCGATACCAGCCAGTGCAAGTACAAGTCCAAGTCCGAGATAACCTAAAATTTGTTCCATAGTTTTTTTTTATTTATTTGTTTATTGTTTTCTGAGTGGATTGTATACCTGTCCCTTTGCCTCGTAGCCGGAATTCTTGAAGAACTCCAGGAAGTTAAGACGCAGAGGGTGAACAAATGCTCCAAGGGCGCACATTGCAATGTTGAGCGTGTGGCCGATGACTACAAGAAGTACGAACGGAATCCAGAGCACGGCGTTTGAACCGTCTCCGAGCACCATTTTGCCCATGTCGTTGAAAGCCATTCCAAGCATGCCGCCAGCAAGGCCAAGGGCATAGAGCCTGAGGTACGAAAGGACGTCTCCGAGAAGGCCTGTAACCGTGTTGTAGGTGTCCCAGAGGCCAAGTGCCGAATTCACAACCGGGCTTCGGCCCTTTGTGTTGAGAGGGAAGATCCCTATGGCCGAAACTATGCCAAGGACTATGACCACGATTTTTGTGACGGGGGCCGAAAGCACGCCGGCAAGGGCCAGTGCGCCAACAATTACGCCTCCCACAATGAGGGTGGTCCAGCCAAGGGTGCCAAGCGAGGCCGAAAAACCGTTGACCTTCACGGCCTCAATGGCTTTCACGGACATTGCAAGGCAAAGATGGATGATACCTACTATAAGCGAAAGGACCATTCCTCCTGCGTATCCGGCAATCTGGTCCGGGAGGAAGAGGAAGCTCACAGGCTTGAACACCTCCCATTTTGCGATATCAATGGAGAAGAAGGTGTGAAGGAAGAATCCCACCACAACCGTTCCTATGCCAAGGGTTACCACAAGCGGAGCCAGGCTCTTGAAACTGTCCACTTTCTTGAGGGCCAGTCCTATGAGAATGAGGATGAGGCCATATCCGGCGTCTCCCATGCAAAGTGCGAAGAACAGCAGGAAGAAAACGGAAATGAAGGGAGTGGGGTCGAAACCGTTGTATGCTGGACGTCCGTACATGTCCGTGAGGACCTCGAACATCTTGACAAACTTGTTGTTCTTGAAGCTGATTGGAGGATTGTCCTGCACCTGTGCCTCTTCCTTGATGTAGAAGAACCCGCCCTTGTCAAGTTTGGCCGAAACTTCCTCTTCCTTTTCAGTGGGAGCGTAGCCTACAAGGGTGACAAGGGTGTCTTCTGCGGCGGGTGCGGCAGTGCAACCTGCAAGATAGAGGTCCAACTGTGAAAGGTATTCGGCCTTTCTTTTCTCAAGCTCCGGGATGCGGGACTTGGCTCCGGCTATCCTTTGAAGCACGCGTGCGTAGTGCTTTTCCTTTTCCTCAAGCTCTTTTTCAAGTTTGGAGGCATCTCCTTCGGGGGCGGGAAGCTCTCCGGGAAGGTTGTCTTCTCCTGCCACCACAAACCAGGTGTTGCCTTTTACGGTATTTACCACGGAAAGGGCATATTCATCGGGCCAGGAGGCCTTGAACTGCTTTTCCGGGAGGGAATGGAAGTGGATGGGGACCCCGGCCGCGCCAAGCTTTTCAAGGATATCCTTGTCAAATATGCCCCAGATTTTCAGCTGCTCGATTTTTCTTCTGAGGGCCGAAATCTCCTCTCTGTCGTCGGTGTAGCGCATTAGCATTCCGCCGGCAAGACGTTCTATGTCTCCGTCTATCTGTTCGGGCTCCGTCCCTTCCGGGACTTCGGCTTTCTGAAGGCCTTTGATGAGGCCGTCAAGAAGCTCAATCTCTGCTACAAGGTTCCTGGAGTGGTCGTCCACGGGCTTTGTGCTGCGGGTGATGTCCACAAGGCCGGTCTCCTGAAGAGTTTCCAGAAGTTCCTCCTGCATTCCGTTAAGCAAAATGAAGGAGTATTTTGTCATGGGGGCTATCATAGGTTGTTCGAGGCCTCCTCTTCCTCTTCTTCATGCCTTGTCTTGACTATCTTGGACGATGCCTTGGAGAGGTTTTCCTCGTCTTCCATGTACCGCTTGATCTTGCGGATGGCTTCCTGGTATCCGGGAATCTGGACCTTCTCATAGAGGTTCACCTTCTGGGTGGTCTTCTTGCGGTTGTAATCCAGGATGCGGGCTTTCTCAAGATAGACTTCGCTTTCTATGCCAAGGCGGCTGAGTTCCTGAAGGATGCGTACTCCGTCTGCGTACCAGGCCGGTTTTACGAAGGCGTTGAAAGGCCTCACCTCATAGTGGATTTCCCCAAGGGCGGGGGTTTTCACGCCCGCAACCTTCTTTGTGTAAAGGTCTACGTCCGTGATGGCTATGAGACCTGGCTCAAATTCGTTCCAAAGGGCCGAAAGATACTCGTAGTCCTTCAGGGCCTTCTCCAGCCTTTCCGTGAGACGGGTGCTCTCCTCTTTGGCTTTCCTCACCTCAAGGCGCAGGGCGCTCTCCTTGTTCTGAAGGGTAGGGAGAGCCCTCTGACGGACTTTGAGCTGCTTGCCAAGTTCTGTCAGCGACGTTTTGTTATATTGGAATTTAATTGCCATTATTTAACCCAGTACTTGTCAATAAGTGCCTGTTTGATGCCGGTTTCGGCGGGGGAGAAGTACTTGCCGAAGAGCTTCCATGCGGTGTCCAGCATTTCCGTGATGGTAATGTTGACGTCAATGGCCAGAAGCTCACGGGCGTAGTCTTTTGCGTATGCCAGGCAGCGGTGGTCGTAGTCACTAAGGTCGAAGCCGTTCTCCAGCTTGGTCTTGGCGTTCTGGGCATCTGCGTAAAGACGCACGGAGGCGTTCATGACCTGGGAGTGGTCTTCGCGGGTTTTCTTGCCCTGCACCAGCTGCTTCAGACGCGAAAGGCTGCGGAACGGGTCTATGATAACCTTTCCGGTATCGGAATCGGCCCTGAGGAACAGCTGGCCCTCGGTGATGTAACCGGTGTTGTCCGGGATGGCGTGGGTGATGTCGCCGTCGTTGAGGGTGGTAACTGCGATGATGGTGATGGAACCGTCCGTTGGAAGCTGAACCGCTTTCTCGTAGATTTTGGCAAGGTCACTGTAGAGTGAACCCGGCATGGAATCCTTGGAAGGGATCTGGTCCATACGGTTGGACACAATTGAAAGGGCATCGGCATAAAGGGTCATGTCTGTCAGGAGCACCAGCACTTTCTCGTTTTTGTCCACGGCAAAGTATTCGGCGGCGGTAAGGGCCATATCCGGTACCAGGAGGCGCTCTACGGGAGGATTCTCCGTGGTGTTGATGAAGCAGATGATCTTGTCAAGGGCGCCGGCTTCCTCGAATCTGTGACGGAAATAGAGGTAGTCGTCGTTGGTGAGGCCCATTCCGCCCAGGATGATCTTGTCGACGTCGGCGCGGATGGCGACATCGGCCATGACCTGGTTGTAGGGTTGGTCGGGGTCTGCGAAGAACGGAATCTTCTGGCCGGAGACAAGGGTGTTGTTGAGGTCGATGCCTGCAATGCCGGTGGGGATGAGCTGAGAGGGCTGACGGCGCTTGTAGGGGTTCACGGAAGGACCGCCGATCTGACGTTCCTCGCCTTCGATTTCAGGGCCGCCGTCAATGGGGTGGCCGTAAGCGTCGAAGAACCTTCCGGCAAGGGAGTCGGATACTTTGAGGGTGGGGGGCTCACCAAGGAAGGTGACCTCTGCGTTGGTGGGGATGCCTTCGGTGCCGGAGAATACCTGCAGGGTGATGACCTCTCCCTTGATGCGCACCACCTGGGCCAGGCGGCCGCCCACAACGGCAAGTTCGTCGTTGGAAACGCCCTTGGCCCTAAGGGAAACCGTGGCCTTTGTGATGCCTTCCAGCTTTGTATATACTTTTTGGTATGCTTTGTTCATAAGGCTATGCAATCATTTTCTGTACGGTGTCGTTGTAGGCCTTGAACTGCTCTGATTCGTAGGCCGAATAGTTCATTTGGCGGAGTTCGTTGATGAGCGTCTTGAAGAATTCGCGGCACTTTTCAAAGTCCTCGAAGTCGTAGTCGCGGGCGCAGATGTCAAGGACGAGGTCCAGCATGTAGCGCTGGCGCTCGATGGGGCACAGGGCGTCAATGGCGTCAAAGGCATCCTGCTGCAGGATTACGAAGTCTACTAGTTCGCTCTTCCAGAAGCTCACGTGGTAGCTCATGGGCACGCCGTCGTCTCCAAGGATGTTGATTTGCTCGGAGGCTTCCTTGCCGCGGCGGATGATGTTCTTTGCGGTAAGCACTTTGTCAACCCAACCGGGCTCAACTGTCTCATCCAGATACTGGCGGATTTCAGGGTAATCCAGATACTTGGAATAGGACTCCAGAGGGCCTACGGCGGGGTAACGCTTTTGGTCGGCGCGGTTCTGCTCCAGCGCATAGAAGCAGCGTGCGGCCTTCTTGGTGCTCTCAGTGACGGGCTCCTTGAGGTTACCGCCGGCGGGAGATACCGTGCCGATGAAAGTGACGGCTCCGGTTTGGCCGTTATTGAGGACCACCATGCCTGCGCGTGCATAGAAGTTGGAAATGATGGCCGAAAGGTCTACGGGGAATGCGTCTGCGCCGGGGAGTTCCTCCATACGGTTACTCATTTCACGGAGGGCCTGTGCCCAGCGGGAAGTGGAGTCTGCGAGAAGGAGGCACTTGAGGCCCATTGCGCGGTAGTATTCGCAGATGGTCATGGCGGTGTAGACGGAGGCCTCACGGGCTGCAACGGGCATGTTGGAGGTGTTGCAGATGATGGTGGTGCGCTCCATGAGGTGGCGGCCGGTGTGGGGGTCTATGAGTTCCGGGAACTCAGTGAAGATTTCCACAACTTCATTGGCGCGCTCACCGCAGGCTGCCATCACAATGACATCGGCGTCTCCCTGCTTTGCAATTGCGTGCTGCAGGACGGTTTTGCCGCAGCCGAAGGGGCCGGGGATAAAGCCTGTGCCGCCTTCTGCTATGGGGTTGAGGGTGTCGATGACGCGGACACCGGTTTCCATTATCTTGTTGGGACGCGGTTTTTCCTTGTAACCCTTGATGGCAACCTTCACGGGCCATTTCTGGGTCATGGTGACGTTAACCTTCTCACCTTCCTCGTTCTTGAGGACTGCAATTACGGTGTCTACGTTATACTGACCTGCCTCCTTGATGGATTCCACAGTGAACGATCCCTTGAAGCTGAAGGGGACCATGATTTTGTGGGGAAGCCATCCTTCCTTCACCTCTCCAAGCCAGTCGGCGGCAATCACTGTGTCTCCGGGCTTTGCAAGGGGAGTGAAGTCCCAAAGTTTTTCACGGTTCAGGGGGTCTGTGTATTCGCCTCTTTTGAGGAAAACGCCTGTCATGGTGGTGAGGTCGTTTTGGAGGCCGTCGTAGGTGCTGGAAAGCAGGCCTGGGCCAAGGGTGACCTCAAGCATTCGGCCCTCAAACTCTACCTCGTTGCCTCCCTTGACGCCGCGGGTGCTCTCAAATACCTGCACGGAGGCCATGTTGCCGTTTACCTTGATGACCTCTGCCATGAGTTTCACGCCTTCGGAGGTGATGTAGCAGATTTCATTTTCGGAAACGGGACCGTCCACCTCTACGGTGACAAGGTTGGAGACGATTCCTTTTACTATTCCTTTAGTTTTCATATATGTTTATTTTTCTTTGTATTCTACTCCTTTGAATGAGCCGCGGACTTCGGCTACAAGCTGCCTGAAGCGCTCCATGCCCCTTTCCTTGTCAAGGGCCAGCCAGCGGTTTACAATGTGGAGCTTTGCCACATATGCAAGCACTGCGGTAAGGTCAAAGTAATGGAAGGTGGCAAGGGAGTCCACGGTTTCCCAGGTGATGTCGTCCAGGGCTTGTTCGCGGTCCAGGAGGCTTGGAAGCGCCAGGGCGCTTTCCACTTTTTCGGCCTGCGGGAATTCTCCGCCCCTGAAGCGGTAGAGGTCTATGTCAAGGCCTTCCACCTCAATTTCATCTCCTTTGCCGTCCATGACATCCTGCTCTTGGGCCCTTCCAAGCTGCCTGTTGAGGTAACGCACCTTGGCGTTCCTCAGGTTGAGGTCGAAGCGGAAATACTCCCTGATGAATTTCACGGGGTGGGAGAGGGCCGAAGCATAGAAATCCGGCACAAGGTTTTCCGGGCCGAAACCGCGAAGGAGAAAATCCAGGGCCTCCGAGTCTTTTTCCGAGAGGTTGTCCTTGATTTCCTCTATGACATTTGTCCAGCCACGGCCTTCCTGATAGCGGAAATCCTGGGTGAGGAAGGGCAGAGACGCAATTATGTACTCGAAATTGCTCATACTCTAGCCGAAGAGGATCTTCTTAGTGGCGGGGCGCATGTATTCCCCCACAAGGGCCTTGAAGGAGTCTTCAGTGAGGCTGATGAAATAGCTGCCGTCCTTGGGGCCGATGGAAAAGCCGCCGGCGATCTTCTTTGAGAAAGATGCCTCAATGCCTTTCCCCACTGTCTTGGAAAGTTCTTTGGTTACAAAGGGCTCCAGTTCTTTCTGGAGGGATTCCGGGAGAATTACGGCAAGGTCCTGGGGTTCCTCTGCGCTGAAATGCTTTGCAACCTCTGTGATGATTTCCTTGAGAAAACCTGAATCCTTGAGGTCTTTTGCGGCGGGCTCCACGGCCTTTGCAATTATGAGGGATTCAATGCTGGCCTTTGTAGCCTGAAGGGCCTGTGCCGAAGCGGTTTTGACGTCTCCTTCCACGCGGATGCGGTAGTCTTCGGCCTCTTTGCGGGCCTTTGCGAGGATGGCCTCCGCTTCTTCATTGGCTTTTTTCACAATAGCTTGGGCGTCTGCCTTAGCCTTTGAGAGGATGGCCTCTCCTTCTTCTTTTCCTTTTGAAAGACCTTCTTCGTAGAGTTTCTTGGTCAGTTCCTGGAGTTTGTCCATATTAAGATTTTTAGTGTTTTCCATAAGTGTACAAATATAGCGAATAATTCTTATATTTGCGAGGGAAAACCTTATATAAAATGCGCCGTATCCTTATTTTTGCTATTGCTCTGCTGTCTCTTTTCATTTTGCCGTCGGCCCATGTGCCGGGAAACGGAAACGGTGTGCCGTGGGCCCCTCCGGAATCGGCAGGCATGGATCCCGTGCGCTTGTCATTGATTGACAGCACGGTAAACGCATCTATCTTGAACCACGACATCCCCGGAGCCGTGGTGGGCGTTGTCCATGGAGGCAAGATAGTGTTCGGCAGGGCTTACGGCCTCAAAACCGTAGTGCCTTATGAGGAGGACATGACGGTGGAGACTATGTTCGACCTAGCTTCGGTTTCAAAGTGCGTGAGCACCACCGTGGCGGTGATGCAGCTTGTGGAGGAGGGGAAGCTCCGGCTTGTAGACCAGGTGCGCCTCTATATCCCGGGTTTCAAGCCCTGGGTGAATCCCGTCAACAAGAAGAAGGTCCACATTACCGTGCAGGACCTTCTCACCCATTCTTCCGGCCTGGAGGCCTTCCTGAAGGATGTGCCCGGTTTTGTGGAAAAGTACGGTGAGGGTAACTCTGATGCCCTTATAGAATATATCTCAAACGGCCCCAGGAGCTTTGAGCCCGGCACGGATGTCCTTTACAGCTGCTTCAATTTCATAGTCCTCCAAAGGATAGTGGAGCGTATAACGGGGCAGCGGCTCTGTGACTACGCCAAGGCCAATATCTTTGACAGGCTGGGGCTTCGGCATACCTGCTATTTCCCGCTGGATTCCGTAAGCTTGTTATCCCGTGACACCGCCCTTGTTAGGCTCTGCGCCCCTACGGAGGTCCTCAAGGATGGCCATACCCTCAAGGCCGAAGTCCACGACCCCACCGCCCGCCTTGTGAACATGGGTAATTCCGGCAACGCCGGGGTGTTTTCAAACATGGAAGACCTTTCCGTAATATGTTCGGCCTTGATGAACGGGGGTTCCTGGAACGGTAAACGGATACTTTCTCCGCTTACCGTAAAGCGCATGTTCACGGTGCCTAAGGACAACGCGCCTAAGGTGGGAAGGGCCCTTGGATGGGATGCCTACGACCTAAGCCCTTATCTTTGCGGAGACGTCTTCAATACTTCCACCACCCGCGGCCATACAGGCTACACGGGCACTTCCGTCCTTCTGGACCTTGAAACCAAGACGGCTGTGATTATCCTTGCCAACAGGGTGCACCCCTCGGATATAGGGTCCCTGTCGCGCATGCGCTCCACAATCGCTTCAATTGTGGGCTCTTCAATTCTGGATTAACCCAGGAAACTCAGAAGAATACCCGCTGCAACCGCAGAGCCGATGACGCCGGCTACGTTTGGAGCCATGGCGTGCATCAGGAGGTGATTTGATGGATCGGCCTCCAAGCCAACGGTTTCGGATACGCGCGCCGCATCAGGCACGGCAGAAACTCCGGCGTTCCCGATGAGGGGGTTGATCTTCTTTTCTTCAGAGAGGAAGAGGTTCATGAATTTCACGAATCCCACGCCGAAGGTTGTGGCAATCACAAAGGAGGCCAGTCCAAGGCCGAAAATGAGCACTGAGCGGCCTGTGAGGAAGACATCGGCTTGGGTTGAAGCGCCCACCGTGAGGCCTATGAGGGTGGTGACGATGTCGATGAGCGGGCCTCCGGCCGTGGCGGCAAGACGTTTTGTGACGCCGCTTTCCTTGAGGAGGTTGCCGAAGAACAGCATGCCAAGGAGCGGAAGGCCGCTGGGAACTATGAAGGCCGTGCAGATGAAGCCAAGGATGGGGAAGACAATCTTTTCCCTCTGGCTGACCTCGCGGGGCTTTCTCATGCGTATGAGGCGCTCCTTCTTGGTGGTGAGAAGCAGCATTATGGGCTTCTGGATAACGGGTACAAGGGCCATGTAGGAATAAGCCGACACAGCAATTGCGCCCATCAGTTCCGGGGCAAGCTTGGAGCTAAGGAAAATGGCCGTAGGACCGTCTGCGCCGCCGATGATGCCAATTGCACCAGCTTCGTTGGGCGCGAATCCAAGGAGAAGCGCAAGAAGGTATGCGCCGAAGATTCCAAGCTGGGCGGCCGCTCCTATGAGGATGAGCCGGGGCTGGGAAATAAGGGCGCTGAAATCCGTCATTGCGCCTATTCCAAGGAAGATAAGCGGCGGATACCAGCCGTTGCGTACGCCGTGATAGAGGATATTGAGCACGGAACCGTCCTCGTAGATGCCTATTTTGAGGCCTGCACCCGTTGCAGGGTCAAAGAACAGCGGGATGTTTCCCACTATCATTCCAAAGCCGATGGGCACAAGGAGGAGCGGCTCCCATTTTTTTACAATTCCAAGCGTAATGAAAATGAGGCCGATTGCAATCATGGCCAGGTGCTGCCATGTGCAGTTTGCAAATCCGGTGTACTGCCAGAACTGCTGCAGACTGTCTATAATGGTATCCATCAGCCGATAGTTACAATGTCTGCACCCTCAAGGACGGAATCTCCTTTGGAGGCGTGGATGGCGGTAACAGTGCCGTCGGATTCGGCCAGGATGTCGTTTTCCATCTTCATGGCTTCAATGACGGCAACTTTCTGGCCGCGCTTTACGGCCTGGCCTTCCTTGACATCTATGCTGATAATGATGCCGGGGAGGGGACTCTTCACGGTTTTGCCTGCTCCGGCGGCGGGTTTTGCGGCGGCAGGTTTTTCGGCGGCAGGGGATACCTCCGCCGTTTTTGTCATTTCTGCCGGCGATGAAGGCCCTTTTGTCATTTCGACCGGAGCCGAAGGCGTAGCGGAGAAATCTCCTTCCAGCTCCACCTCATAGTCTGCGCCGTTTACGTTTACGCTGAGCATTTTGCCATTGGCTTCACCAATTGCAACTTTATAGTCTTTGCCGTTAATCTTGAAAGAGTATGTTTTCATGGATTTATCTGGGTAATTTTCTGAATGTCAATGCTTTGCTACTCCAAGGAGAGGAGTCTTTCCGCGTAATTGTCACAATGCCGGGCTCGGTGTCATGGACGCCGGTGGCAAGGTAAAGGTGAATGGCCGCGGCTATGGCCGCATAGGTGTCTCCATCCTCTTCCATGTCAAGCGCCAGGGCTATGGCTGCGGCAACTTCGGCATCTGGAACCTGGGCATTCTTCTTTGTGGAGGACTTACGTTTGAAGGCCCCGGTGAAGATTTTGCCGGAGAGGTTGTATAGGAAGTACAGCACTATGAGGGCGAGGAACACCACGGTTACGCTTATGATGGTAAGCGTCCAGCCGTGGGGATCCGTCTGGGCCATGCGGTCGGATCCTGCCGTTAGTATGCTAAAGAGGTAGGTTGTCATGTTTCTTGGCCGGTATTTCCTGACGTTTGGACTGGAGCTGCTCCAGGGCGCGTATTACGCGGAAGCGGGTGTTGCGGGGCTCTATTACGTCGTCGATGTAACCTTTCTGGGCAGCCTGATAGGGATTTGAGAAGAGGTCTTCGTACTCTTTCTTCTTTTCCTCGAAGATGGCCTTGGCGTTTTCGGGGTCTGCCTTTATTTCCTTTGCGTAGAGCACGTTGACGGCTCCGTCTGCACCCATTACGGCAATCTGTGCGCTGGGCCAGGCGTAGTTGATGTCTCCGCGAAGCTGCTTGCAGCTCATGACTATGTGGGCGCCGCCGTAACCTTTCCTGAGCGTTACCGTAACCTTAGGGACGGTGGCTTCTCCGTATGCGTAGAGGAGTTTTGCGCCGTTTGTGATAATGGCTCCGTACTCCTGCTGTGTGCCGGGAAGGAAGCCGGGGACATCCACCAGGGTAACCAGGGGGATGTTGAAGGCGTCGCAGAAGCGCACGAAGCGGGC
>DGXO01000074.1:30536-30915 GCA_002395605.1 Bacteroidales bacterium UBA4230 | reverse complement strand
CAGGGCAGTGGTCTTGTTGAAGACGGGGTGCTCCGGGGTGGAGTCCTTGTCAAGGACGTAGTAGCCGGTGCGCTCGAACTGGACGGCAATGCCGGACTTGTCTTCAAGGAGGGCGGGCTCTGCGTAACCCTTGCCGATGATGAGGGAATCAGGATTCAGGAAATCCTTGTAGTCACGGTCTTCGGGGACCTCGGACATGTTTGCGAGGGTGAAGAGGCGGTCGTAGTTGCGGAGTTCAAGCTCCTTGGCGTGGGCTTCGCTTACCCAGTGGATGGTGCCCTTCACGGGACGGTATTCAGTTGAAGGGTCGTAGGTGCACTTGAGTTCAACAACCTCACCGTTATTGTCCTTGATGACCTCGTTGCATTTTACGATATAG
>DGXO01000074.1:8136-30417 GCA_002395605.1 Bacteroidales bacterium UBA4230 | reverse complement strand
CTTGGGGGCGTCCTCCATGAAATCTGCGCGGTCTATGAGGAGATTTCCGGTGAAGGGAACCTTGCGCTTTGCACCTTCTGGATCTGCGGGGTTGAGGGGGCAGTCAAACCACTCCACCTTGCCCTCCGGCCAGTTGGTGATGGTGAGCTTAATGGGATCCTGGACCACCATGTAGCGGTTGCTGCGCTCATTGAGGTCCTGCCTTACGCACCACTCCAGAAGCTGGATGTCCATAAGCTGGTCACGCTTGGATACGCCGATTTTGTCGCAGAACATCCTAAGGGCTTTTGCGGTATAGCCGCGGCGCCGCACACCGCAAAGGGTGGGCATACGGGGGTCGTCCCAGCCGCTCACAAGGCCTTTCTGGACCAGCTCAAGAAGCTTGCGCTTGCTCATGAGGGTGTATGTGAGGTTAAGGCGTGCGAACTCATACTGATGGCTGGGATAAATGCCCAGGGTCTGGATGAACCAGTCGTAGAGGGGCCTGTGGACATCGAATTCCAGGGTGCAGATGCTATGGGTGATGTGCTCGATGGAGTCGCACTGACCGTGGGTGAAGTCGTACATGGGGTAGATGCACCACTTGTCGCCGGTACGGTGATGATGCGCAAACTTGATGCGGTAAAGGAGAGGGTCACGGAACATCATGTTGGGATGGGCCATGTCTATCTTTGCGCGGAGCACCTTTTCGCCTTCGGCATACTTGCCGGCCTTCATTTCACGGAACAGCCTCAGGTTCTCTTCCACGGAACGGTCTCTCCAGGGGCTGGGGGTGCCGGGCTTGTCTACGGTACCGCGGTTTTCCCTTATCTCATCCTGAGTCTGGTCGTCTACATACGCAAGGCCGCGCTGGATAAGTTCTTCGGCCCACTCATAAAGCTGGTCAAAGTAATCCGACGCATAAAGCTCCTTGTCCCACTGGAAACCAAGCCATTTGATGTCTTCCTTGATGGAATCCACGTACTCGGTGTCTTCCTTTGTAGGGTTGGTGTCGTCGTAGCGGAGATTGGTTTTGCCGCCGTACTTCTGGGCTAGGCCGAAGTTAAGGCAAATGCTCTTTGCATGACCAAGGTGAAGGTACCCGTTGGGCTCCGGGGGGAAACGTGTGATGATGGAATCTACCTTTCCCTCTGCGAGATCCTTTTCTATTATCTCTTCAATGAAATTAAGTTTACGCTCTTCCATAAAAATATATTAACCGTCAAAGGTACGAAAAAAAAGGCACATATTTGCGATAAAAAATTTTTTAGTAATTTTGCATGTTAAATTGTAACTAAAACCTACTAAGATATGGGACTATTACACGCCAGACTGGCAAAATATGACCTTCCCCAGAAAATGATGGAGAAGGGCATCTATCCCTACTTCCGCCAGATTACATCCAAACAGGGAACCGAGGTCACCATGGACGGTCACAAGATCATGATGTTCGGCTCCAATGCATATACAGGCCTTACCGGTGACGAACGCGTCATCAATGCCGGCATCGAAGCCCTCAAGAAATACGGTTCCGGTTGCGCCGGCTCCCGTTTCCTCAACGGCACCCTGGACATCCACGTACAGCTTGAGAAAGAGCTGGCCGAATTCGTGGGCAAAGACGAGGCCCTTGTGTTCTCCACCGGCTTTACCGTCAACAGCGGCGTCATCCCCCAGCTTCTCACGAAGGACGATTTCATCATCTGCGACGACCGTGACCACGCATCCATCGTGGACGGCCGTAGGCTCTCCTTTGCAAAGGGCCTTCACTACAAGCACAACGACATGAAGGACCTTGAGAGGTGCCTTAGGCGCTGCCCTCCCCAGAGCGTGAAACTCATTGTGGTAGACGGCGTTTTCTCAATGGAAGGAGACCTTGCAAAGCTTCCTGAGATTGTGGAGCTCAAGCACAAGTACAAGAATGTGGTGATAATGGTGGACGAAGCCCACGGTATCGGCGTTTTCGGAAAGCAGGGCCGCGGCGTCTGCAACCACTTCGGCCTCACCAATGAGATTGACCTCATCATGGGCACCTTCTCCAAGAGCCTTGCCGCAATCGGCGGTTTCATTGCTGCCGATAAAGTCATCATCAACTACCTCCGTCACACCGCCCGCACATATATCTTCCAGGCTTCGGACACCCCGGCAGCCACGGCTTCGGCCCTGGAAGCCCTTCACATTATCCAGAAGGAACCGGAACGCATCACCAAGCTCTGGGACGTAACCAACTATGCTTTAAGGCGTTTCAAGGAGGAAGGCTTTGAGATTGGAGAAACCGAAAGCCCTATCATTCCCCTTTATGTGCGAGATCTTGAGAAGACTTTCATCGTGACCAAGCGCGCATTTGACGAAGGCGTTTTCATCAACTCCGTAATTCCGCCGGCATGCGCCCCTCAGGACACCCTCATCCGCTTCTCCCTTATGGCCACCCACACCCGTGAGCAAGTGGACAGGGCCGTTGAAGCCCTCACTAAGGTGTTCAAGGAAGAAGGCATCATCAAGGCATAGCGTAAAATCTAAACGCCTCATACATAGGCATTTATGCAAAGTGCTCCCCTCGAAACAAGTGGGAGCACTTTGCGTAATGCGCTGATTGTGAGTCATATACATTTTACGCTCGGTTTGATGCCTTTTCTGAATGGAGTTTATCAGCCATTCCAGGAGGAAATAATGGTTATTTGCGAAATAATTCGTAACTTGCAACGATATATTTATGGACACACAAGGGGGCGGAATATCGGAGAGCAGCAGAAGGATTGCGCGTAACACTATCCTTCTGTATTTCCGTATGGGGCTGATGATTCTCATTGGCCTTTTCACATATAGGGTAATACTTCGCTCCCTGGGAATTACGGACTATGGTGTGTACAATGCCGTGGGAGGCGTTGTGACCATGTTCATGCTGGTGATGAACACGGTTGTCTCTGCAATCAGCCGATATATCACCGTGGGGCTGGGAAAGGGGGATATGGCCCGGCTTCGGATCATCTTCGGCACCAGTCTGGCTGTAATGGCGGGGTTCTGCCTCCTTATAATCATCCTCACAGAAACCGTGGGATTGTGGTATCTTGGAAATAAGATGGTAATTCCGCCGGAGCGTATGCATGCGGCCCACGTGGTCCTTCAGACCTCCATGCTGGTGCTCCTTGTCAACCTCCTTAGCATTCCCTTTACGGCCGATATCAACGCCCACGAGCACATGGGCGCTTATGCCGTTATCTCAATCCTCGAAGCCATCCTCAAACTTGGCGTAGCCGCGGCAGTGTGGTTTTCTTCGGCCGATAAACTTGTAGTGTACGCCTGGATGCTTGTTTTGGTAGCACTGCTCTCAAGAGGTGCCTACGCCGCTTATGCAATGGTCCGTTTCCCTGAATCCCGTACCCCATGGAAGGCCGAAGGTTCGCTGGTGCGTGAAATGGGAGCCTTCGCAGGATGGAACTTCCTTGGCAGCGGGGCATATATGCTTAACACCCAGGGAATCAACCAGCTCATGAACCTCTTCTTCGGGGTTGGCGCAAACGCTGCCAGGGGAGTGGCCGACAAAGTGGAGCAGGTGGTGCGCCAGTTTGCCACCAACATAGCCCTGGCGCTGAATCCAGCCCTTACCAAGGCCTATGTTGGCGGTAACAAGGAATACGCTTATGAGCTTGTGTGCAAAGGCTCAAAGTACTATTTCTGGATTCTCTGGACCATAGCCCTGCCGTTTTTTACGGATGCCGATACCATCCTGGCCTTGTGGCTTGGGGCCGATATTCCTCAAGAGGCAGCTTTCTTTACCAAGCTCACCCTGCTATGCTTTGTGATAGACTTCACGCCGGGCACTCTTAATGTACTGGTACAAGCCGGCGGCAGGATACGCCGGTATTATATCTGGACCAGTCTGGTGGCATCCCTGGCATTTCCCATAACTTATGTCGCCTATCGCCTTGGAGCCCCCGCTTGGAGCGGATATGTTGCCTTCTTTGGCATATACATAGTAAAGTCCGTGATTATGATGCTGGTTGCACAGCAGGAGACCGGCCTGCAGATGAAGTATTACTTTAGGAAAGGCATCTGGCCCGCCCTGGCTCCCGGACTCATGTCACTCATTGTCATTTCTTTCATCCCCGAGGTCCTCCCTGCCCAGTGGTGGCGTTTCCTTGTAACTGCGTCCCTTGGATGCATTACAATGGCAACATCAATATGGCAGGTGGGCCTGACGGAAGGGGAGAAGTCCTTTGTAATGAGTAAGTTGCCATGGCAGGGAAAGTAGTGTACACAGTCCTTACGGGCGGCTATGACCGTCTGGAGCAGCCCGCGGCAGTTTCCCCGGACTGGGACTACGTGTGCTACGGAGACCGTGAGGGGCAGGATGGTGTGTGGCAGCTTAGGCCCATTCCATATGAGGGAAGTTCCGTGATGCGCGCCCGCTGGGCAAAGATGCATCCGCATGTGCTGTTCCCGGAATATCAGTATTCCATTTTCATGGATGCCAATCTGCAGATTGCCACACCTGATTTTTATGACTTTGCAGGAGACAATATTGCCATGCTGGAGCATCCCCAAAGGGACTGCGTCTGGGAAGAGCTGAGGTACTGCTACCTGAAAGATAAGGTGAGTACGCGTACCGCCCTGAAATGGCACAGGTTCCTTAAGGACATGGATATGCCCCGCCATGCCGGCCTTGCCGAAACAAATATCCTTGCGCGGGCTCACTGTAATCCTGAGATAGTGGCCCTGGACAACCTCTGGTGGCAGTATTTGGTGGAATCCGGCGGCAGCCGTGACCAGCTTGCCTTTACCCCGGCGCTCCATGAAACCGGCCTGAAGCCAGGCCTCCTGTTCGGCCCGGGGCTTAATGCCAGAAATGTTCCATACGTGAATTATGTGAACCACCCGGTTATCGGCCCAAAGAATATTCCCGGGAAACTGAATTGGACCAACCTTAAGTACAACATCCGTCTCCTATGGAGAAAAACAGTCCTTGCCATATGCCTCAGGTAAGCATAGTCATAGTGTGCATGAACCGTCCGGACATCCTTTTCCCGTGCCTGGACAGCATAAGGGCGTATACGTCGGTGAGTTATGAAACCTTTGTTGTGGCCTATATGTTTTCTCCGGAAAACCTGGAGGCCCTGCGTATGCAGTTCCCCTGGGTCAAGGTGATCCCTAGTGCCGAAACAAGGGGATTCTCAGAGAACAACAACCTTGCCCTGAAGGAGGTTACGGGACGGTATTGCCTCATCCTCAATGACGACACCTTCCTCACGGAGCCTCTCATAGACTCCCTTGTGATGGATATGGAAAGCCTCCCGGAAAATGCCGCGGCGGTGTCTCCGTGCATACGCTTTCCCGGTGGCAGGGAGCAAACCTGCGGCAGGGGACCGTGGAGTCCGTCACTCTACGCAAAGCATTACCTGCATCTTGTAAATGAGACCCTTCCGTCCATCTGGACAATGCGTGACGGCCTTTTCCGCACCTACACGCTCAACGGGGCGTGTTTCCTTGTAAAAACCGACATTTTCCGCAGTGTCGGCTGGTTTGACGAGCGCTTTTTCTTTACGCCGGAGGACATTGCCCTTGGGCACAAGCTCAATGACATGGGATATTCGGTTTGGGCCGATTCCCGCATAAGTGTCACGCACATTGCCGGTGGCTCAGTGTCGGCAATTGAGCAGGCCATAAAGCCGGCCCGTGTCCGGGGCTCAATGATTTTCTATGGAGAGCCTTTGTGGCTCAAGTGTTTTGTGTGGGGCTTCGAGGCCCTGAGGGCCGTAAAATACCTCTTCCTTCCCCGCAAAGGACGCAACGTAATCATGCGAAAAACGGCCATCAACGTAATGAAGGCGGTGTTTTCAAGTAAAACTCCTAAGGAATTGTTTGTGCGGTTCAAGCCATGAAAAAAGTACTTGTAATAGTTGTATCGTACAACGGAGTGAAGTGGCTGGAACGCTGCCTTGGCTCTGTAACCGGAGATGCCGTGTCTGTGCCTGGCATGGCGGTAGACGTATACGTCTGGGACAACGATTCCACGGACGGAAGCGCAGACTTCGTGGCTTCGCATTTTCCTTCGGCCCGGCTTATAAGAAGTGCCGAAAACCTTGGCTTTTCCGTCCCCAACAACAAGGGAATGGAGTACGCCTTGCAAAGGGGCTATGACTATGTCTACCTCCTCAACCAGGATGCCTGGCTGGAGGAAGGCGCCCTTGAAACGCTTGTCGCGGCCGCCGAAGCCAACCCTGAATTCGCCGTCCTGAGCCCCCTGCAGTACCGGGAAGGCTTTGAAGAACTTGATATATTATTCAAAAAGGATAAAACTCCTCCTGCGGCGCACTGGCTTGTGAACATGAAGGCGGTGGAGAAAGTGGGACTTTTCAATGAGACGCTTTTCCCGTTTTACGGGCAGGACGACGACTGGTGCAACAGGGCAAGGTATCACGGCTACAAGATAGGGGTGGTGCCGGTGGCCCGTGCGGTACATGACAGGGCCGAAAGACCTGAGCCTCTGGACAAGACGGTGTTCCGTAACTACTACAACGGCTCCCTGGTGCGCCTTTGCAACGTCAACCGTCCTTTGTGGCTGCAATTTTTATGGGTGCTGGCATTCACTCTTGTGAAAACTGTCAAATACCGCAGCCTGCTTCCTTTCAAATACTTCAGGAAAATCCTTTCTCAGCTGCATGCAGTGAGTGAACATCGGCAAAAAGTGGCCAAAATGCGGGTTCCGAGTTCCGGAAAGAAGTGAAAACCGGCAAAAAACAGCAAAAATGCGGGTCCCGAGTTCCGGAAGTGTTCTGACAGTATGGCAGGACAGAGGCGGGGGAATGTTTTTTGTATAATAGTGGCAAACTTTGTATCTTTGTAAGATTTAAGAATATAGTACTATATATGGCAGTAGCAGATATACTAAAGAAACTTTTCGGCTCAAAGAGTGACCGTGACATGAAGGCTATCAGGCCCTATCTTGACAAGGTGCTTGCCGCATACCCTGAAATAGACGCCCTGTCCAACGACGGCCTGCGAGAGCGCAGCGCCGGCCTCCGTGCCCGTATCTTCGAGGTAGAGAAGCCCTTCGAAGACCGCATAGCGGAGCTCAAGGCCCGCATAGAGGAAGACATTCCCGTAGAGGAAAAGGAGGCCCTTGCAACGGAGAGCGACAAACTTGTGAAGGAAGAGGACGAAGCCATTGAAGTGATTCTGAATGAACTCCTTCCGGAGGCTTTTGCCATCATGAAATCTACGGCCCGCCGTTTTGCCCAGAATGAGACCGTGGAGGTTACGGCCTCCGAATTTGACAAGCAGCTTGCCGCCGAAGGCCGTGACTTTGTGGAGATTGCCGGGGACAAAGCTGTGTGGCACAACCACTGGCAGGCCGGCGGCAATGAGATTACCTGGGACATGGTGCACTACGATGTCCAGCTCATCGGCGGCATAGTCCTAAACGGCGGCGTCAAAACCAACAAGGAGCAGAGGGGTATGATTGCCGAAATGGCAACCGGTGAAGGTAAGACCCTTGTGGCCACCCTCCCTGTGTTCCTCAACGCACTTGCCGGAAAGGGCGTTCACGTGGTTACCGTCAACGACTACCTCTCAAAGCGTGACTCGGAGTGGATGGGTCCCCTCTATATGTTCCATGGCCTTTCCGTAGACTGCATAGACAAGCACAAGCCCAACTCCGACGCTCGCCGCAAGGCCTACGAATGCGACATCACTTTCGGCACAAACAATGAATTCGGCTTTGACTACCTCCGTGACAACATGTGCTCACGCATGAGTGACCTTGTCCAGCGGAAACACCACTATGCCATTGTGGATGAGGTTGACTCCGTTCTCATTGACGACGCCCGTACCCCCCTTATCATTTCCGGCCCTATGGAAAAGGCATCCGGGGATGAACAGTTCATGGAGTACAGGCCCTATGTGGAAAACCTCTACAACAAGCAGCGCACCCTTGTGAACAACACTCTCAACGAGGCCAAGAAGCTTATTTCGGCCGGCAATGAGAAAGACGGCGGCCTGCTTCTGTACCGCTGCTACAAGGGCCTTCCTAAGTATCAGCCTCTCATCAAGTTCCTGTCCGAGCCCGGCATGAAGGCCCTCATGCAAAAGACCGAGGCCTACTACATGCAGGACAACGAGCGCGAGATGCCCACCGTCACTGACCCCCTGTACTTTGTCATCAACGAAATCCTCAATTCCGTGGACATGACCGACAAAGGCCACGACACCCTTGCAGGCAGCGTTAGCGACCCCAATTTCTTCGTGCTCCCGGATATGGGTTCGGCCATTGCCGAAATAACTCATGACGCTTCCCTGAGCCCTCAGGAAAAGGCCGAAAAGAAGGACGCCCTCATGGAGGACTTCTCCCTCAAGAGCGAGCGCGTACACACTGTGATCCAGCTCCTTAAGGCCTACGCAATGTTCACCAAGGACGTTGACTATGTGATAGTAGACAACAAGGTGAAGATTGTGGACGAATCCACCGGCCGTATCATGGAAGGCCGCCGCTGGTCCGACGGCCTGCACCAGGCAGTTGAGGCCAAGGAAAACGTGAAAGTGGAGGCCGCCACCCAGACATTTGCCACCATCACCCTCCAGAACTACTTCCGCATGTACCACAAGCTGGCCGGCATGACCGGTACCGCAGAAACCGAGGCAGGGGAGTTCTGGGACATCTACAAACTGGATGTGGTGGTGATTCCCACCAACCGTCCGGTCATAAGGGACGACCAAAACGACATCATCTACAAGACCAAGAAGGCCAAGTTCAACGCCGTCATAGACAAGGTGGTGGAACTCTCCAAAGCCGGCCGCCCCGTGCTTGTGGGTACCACAGACGTTGAAACCTCCGAACTCCTTGCCCGCATGATGTCCATCCGCGGCATCAAGGCCAATGTCCTTAACGCTAAGGAGCATGCCCGTGAGGCCGAAATCGTCGCCCAGGCAGGCCAGAGCGGAAAGGTGACCATCGCCACCAACATGGCAGGCCGTGGTACTGATATTAAGCTTACCCCGGAGGTTAAGGAAGCCGGCGGCCTTGCAATCATCGGCACCACCCGCCACGATTCCCGCCGCGTAGACCGTCAGCTCCGTGGCCGTGCCGGTCGTCAGGGAGACCCCGGCAGCTCCTGCTTCTATATCTCCCTGGAAGACGACCTCATGCGTAAATTCGGCTCAGAGCGTATTGCAGGCGTGGTAGACCGCCTTGGAATGGCCGACGACGAAGCCCTTGTGAGCGGAATGCTTTCAAAGAGCATCGAGAGCGCCCAGAGGAGGGTGGAGGAGAACCATTTCGGCTGGCGTAAACGTACCCTGGAATACGACGATGTCATGAACTATCAGCGTGAAGCAGTGTACTCACGCCGCCGCAACGCCCTCTCCGGAGAACGCATAGAGATTGACGTCCAGAACATGATGGAGGATACTGCCAATATCCTTGTGCAGCAAAGCGAAGGCATGAGCTTCCAGGAGTTTGAGGAATATGTGATTGGAAAGCTTTCTATAGACCTTGGTTTTGACGAAGCCTTCTACAAGAGTGCCGGAAAGAAGGAGATCTCCGAGAAACTCACCCAGCACATGCAGGAGGTATACGCCCGCCGTATGGACACCATGATCCAGAGAGTGAACCCCGTCATCAAGACCGTCTATGAGAAGCAGGGGAGCATGTACGAGAACATTGCAATCCCCATCACCAACGGCAAGAAGCAGCTGACTCTTTCCGTTAATCTCAAGAAGGCCTACGAAACCGAGAGCCGTGAGATTGCAAAGGCCCTGAGCCGTAGCATCATCCTCTACTACATAGACGATTACTGGAAGCAGCACCTCCGCGACATGGACGACCTCCGTCAGAGCGTCCAGAACGCCGCTTATGAGCAGAAAGACCCTCTGGTGGTGTATAAGCTGGAGAGCTACAACCTCTTCACCGAGATGCTTGAAAAGCTCAACGAGGAAGTCCTTACCTTCCTTCTCCGTGCATTCATCCCGCTCAGGGATGCCTCCGACGCCCGTGAGGCCCGTCCGGCAACCCAGCCCAGCCGCAACCTGCAGCAGATGCACCAGACGGATCCTTCGCAGCTCTCCACCAACGCCCAGCAGCAAGGCCGAATGCCTGTGCGCGTGGACAAACACGTTGGCCGAAACGATCCCTGCCCCTGCGGAAGCGGACTCAAATACAAGAACTGTCACGGAAAAGGAGTCGTTTAAGACTCCTTTTTTTATACTTGTTGATAACTCCTGTTGATAACTTTTTTTGAAGGAATACGCACAATAGCTTTGTTTTAAAAATTTTTATTATCTATCTTTGTCTGGTCATAATAGGCCTGAGGGGTAAGGACAACACTTTACAAACCTATTATATTTATGACAAATTCTCAGCAAGCCATCTACGACGCCCGTACTCTCGGTAAGGGCAAGATGCTAACCCTCGGTCTCCAGCACATGTTCGCCATGTTCGGAGCCACGGTTCTGGTTCCCGTCATCACGGGGCTCTCAATGAGTGCCACTCTTCTG
This sequence comes from Bacteroidales bacterium UBA4230, assembly GCA_002395605.1. Lineage (GTDB taxonomy): Bacteria > Bacteroidota > Bacteroidia > Bacteroidales > UBA932 > Cryptobacteroides. The sequence continues at coordinate 19,953 of DGXO01000074.1, read as the reverse complement.
TTCGCAGGCCTGGGCACCCTCCTCTTCCACCTTCTCACAAAAATGCGGGTGCCGGCGTTCTTAGGATCGTCCTTCGCTTTCCTCGGTGGCTACGCTGCAGTAGTCGCAATGGGAGCCCAGGAAGGCCTCAGCGCCGCGGAATCACTACCTTATGCCTGCATCGGAGTCTTTTCGGCAGGCATTATTTATTTCATCCTTGCCGGACTCATCGCCGCATTCGGCGCAAAGAAGGTGATGCGCTTCTTCCCTCCTATCGTAACAGGTCCCATCATCATTGCAATCGGCCTGACGCTTTCAGGAAGTGCAATCCAGAACTGCAACAGCAACTGGTGGATCGCCCTGCTTGCAATTGTCATAATAATAGTCTGCAACATCTGGGGCAAGGGCATGATCAAGATCATCCCCATCCTTCTGGGTGTCCTGGGCTCATATCTTGTGGCTGCCTGCTTTGGAATCTGTGACTTCTCGGCAGTGAAGGAAGCCGCCTGGGTGGGCCTTCCCTTCCAGTGGGAAAACACTGCCTTCCACGTATTTGCCAATCCCAACTGGGGCCTTGTGCTTAGCGCAATCATTGCAATTGTCCCTATCTCCCTTGCCACCATGATGGAGCATATCGGCGACATGTGCGCTATTTCTTCCACCACCGGCATCAACTACCTTGAGGATCCCGGTCTTCACCGCACCCTCATGGGAGACGGCCTCGCCACAATGATCGCCTCTCTGTTCGGCGCTCCTGCAAACACCACATACGGTGAAAACACCGGTGTCCTCAACCTCACAAAGGTATATGACCCCAGGGTTATCCGCATTGCCGCGGTATTTGCCATAATCCTCAGCTTCTGCCCTAAGTTTAGCGCCCTTATCGCCTGCATGCCGGCTTCCACTATCGGCGGCGTGTCCCTGGTGCTTTACGGTATGATTTCCGCCGTGGGTGTCCGCAACATCGTGGAAAACCGCGTAGACTTCACCAAGAGCCGCAACGTGATTGTGATGGCCCTCATCCTGGTTCTTGCAATCGGTATCAAGTACGGTGCAGGTGATGCCATCAACCTTGGTTTCACCAAGCTCAGCGGCCTTGCAGTTGCCGCCCTGGTGGGAATCATCCTCAACGCCGTCCTGCCTGGCAAGGACTATGAGTTCGGTGCCAACCCCGAGGCCGACAAAGCAGTTAACTTTGAGATTAACCCCTCACTCCGCAAGTAGCATATTTTTTACCATACACAACATTCATAAACTACGTTTTATTTATGTCAAAAAAAACTATTCTTGCAGTTGCTGCGGCAACTCTGGCTTTTACCCAGGTGGCAAAGGCCCAGACCAATCTCCAGGTGTTCTACGATTTCTCCAAGGATCGTGGACACGCTACTACTACCTTGGAAGGTTTCTACGGTGATAACTGGGGCAACACCTTCTTCTTCATTGACTATGATTATAAAGGTCTTGATGCTGACAAGAAGAATGTAACTCCTTCCAGCACTTACTTTGAGATTGCCCGTTGCTTCAATTTCTGGCAGAATGTGCCGGTCCTGAATGGATTCAGCCTCCAGGTAGAATACAACGGTGGCTTGCTCATTGGTGGAGCGCAGGCTGTGCCTGCCGGTTCTTACACTGGTTACGGAATCAATCATTCATTCCTGGCAGGTATAGATTATTTCATCCATAGCAGTGATTTCAAGAATACGCTTAATCTTAAAGTCCTTTACAAGAATATTCTTGGAGCTACCAGTAAGGTTCCCATGCAGTTTACCGTTGTCTGGGGATTACAGGACCTGTTCGGTGTTCAGGGCCTTCGCTTCAGCGGTTTTGCCGATTTCTGGTGGCAGGACCAGTTCCTCTTCCCTTGGGCTGATAACGATGCTTACCGTGATTTTACAAAGGGTGAGAATACAAGTGTAACATTCATTTCCGAGCCTCAGCTTTGGTACAATGTGGGCCAGTGGTTTGGCGTTCCCAATCTGAATATCGGCGGTGAAGTTGAACTAAGTTACAACTTCGGTACTCTTCTTGGATTCAGGGTGCGTCCCTGCGCAGGTATAAAGTGGGTCTTCTAATATAGGAGGAAATCTCAATGAAACCTGCTTTTGAAAAACTATTCGGCTTCGATTCCAAGAAGCATAGCGTAAGGACAGAAATCCTTGCCGGTATCACCACCTTCCTTACCATGGCCTATATTCTGGCCGTGAACCCCGGAATCTTCAGCGCCCTTCCCGGCATGCCTGCAGGCAGCGTCTTCACCGCTACCGCACTTGCCGCCATCATCGGTACGCTTGTAATGGCACTCTACGCCAAGAAGCCGTTCGCCCTTGCTCCCGGCATGGGCCTCAACGCCTTCTTCGTGTACACCGTATGCCTTGGAATGGGTTACAGCTGGCAGTTCGCCCTCACGGCAGTCCTGCTGGAAGGTATCCTCTTCATCATCCTCACCCTTACCAAGGTCCGCAGCTGGCTGCTTAACGCCATCCCCGGTACGCTCAAGAAAGCCATCGGTGCAGGTATCGGCCTCTTCATCGCCTTCATCGGCCTGCAGAATGCCGGTATCATCGTGAACTCCGACGCCACCCTTGTCACCCTTGGCCACATCACCGAAGGCAAGGCCCTCCTTGGCCTGGTCGGCCTGTTCATCACCGCCGGCCTTGTGATGGCAAAAGTGCGCGGAGGCATCCTTTGGGGTATCCTCGCAACCACCATCCTTGGCCTTGTTATCAAGGATCCCGCAACGGGTGAAGCCATCACCAAGCTTACCGGCGTGGTTTCCCTTCCCGCAAGCGTAGAGCCCATCGCCTTCAAGTTCGAGTGGCACAACATCCTCACCTTGGACATGCTGGTGATTGTTTTCACCTTCCTGTTCATCGACATGTTCGACACCATGGGCACCATCATCGGCGTACACCAGGGAACTGACCTCATCCCCGAGGGTAACCGCAAGGACGACATTCCGGACATGGAGAAGATGTTCCTGGCCGATTCCATCGCCACCGTTTGCGGCGCCTGCCTTGGTACTTCCACCACCACAACTTACGTGGAGAGTGCATCAGGCGTAGGTGAAGGCGGCCGTACAGGTCTCACTGCATTCTCAACCGCAGTCTGCTTTGTGCTGGCACTGTTCTTCAGTCCGCTCTTCCTGGCCATCCCCGGTGCCGCTACAGCTCCGGCCCTTATCGTTGTTGGTGTAATGATGATGTCTCCTCTCAAGAGCATCCACTGGGAAGACTACTGCAGGGCTATCCCCGCCTTCCTTACCATCATCATGATGCCACTTGCTTACAGCATCAGTGACGGTATCCTCATCGGTGTCATCTCCTACGTTCTCTGCCATGTTGTTGCAGGAAAGTTCAAGGAAATCTCTGTCACCATGTGGATACTTGCGGCGCTGTTTATCTGCAAGTATATCTTTATCTAAGCCGAATCCGGCATTTACAAAATGAGACCGACTGCAAAGCCGGTCTCTCATTTTGTACAGGTACGGGAATCTATTCTTCCTCCAGCTCTTTAGGCATCTGGAAGGTGGTGCGCTCTACCGGTATTGAGAACGCGATGCCGTTTGCATCCGTTGTGAGGCCGCTTTCCTTGTAGATGGCCTTGAGGATCTTGTCCTTGCCGTCGGAGGCGGTGAGAATCAGGATCACCTCTTTGTCGGGTTGGATGGTGATGTTGAAGAATTCTTCGGATTCGGGGTTTGCCGAACCTCTTCCGCGGAGGATGGAACCGCCGCGAGCGCCGGCTTTGCGTGCCGCAGCCATTACATTCTGTGAGAATCCGGCATTCACGATGCACATGATGAGTTCAAACTTGGTTTCCATTATGCTTCCTCCTTTACTGTTGTTTTTTCGTTTGCAAGAAAACCGTACACCAGGGTGCCTATGACACTGGTAAGACGGATGGTATATGCTATGCCTTTGTACTGTCCTCCCTTCTTGAATGTTTCCTCAAGCTCGGAGATGAGGTTGGCGGCTTCGTCGGAGCGGACGATGCTGAGAAGCAGGCTCTTTGGTTTTTCCTCCAGGCCGAAGTAACTCAGGATAAGGTGAGAGGTGCCTTTGGCCGGCATGGTGAACTGGAGGTTGGCCTGGTGAGACTGGATGATGCTGGAGTAGTATGCGGCTTTTTCGTTATGGACTATTGCCATAAGAAGCTCAAGTTTTACGGGAGCTATGTTACGGGTTGTTTCCATAGTGTTATGCTCTATTCAAAGTAAATGATCTGGTCTTCATCGGCCTCCATGATGCGGCGCATGGCCTTGCTCTTACGGTATTTCACGCTCATGACAGACTTGAAGCCGAGTGACTGGATGGTGATAAGGGGAGTCATGGCCACCATGGCTACAACCCCGAATGCGAAGTCGAGCACGGCGTTTGCCCCCTGCATGGTAACGCAGGCTCCAACCACCATGGGCAGGATGAAGCTGGAGGTGAGGGGACCGCTGGCAACACCGCCTGAGTCAAATGCGATGGCCGTGTAGAGTTTGGGAACCACAAAGGACAGCCCCAGTGACAGGAGATATCCGGGTACAAGGTAGTACAGGAGGGAAAAACCGAGGTGCACCCTGAGTAGCGACAGGCCGATGGAGACGCCGACGCCCACTGAGAGGGCTATCATCATCTGTTTCCGGCTTACTTCGCCTCCGGTGATTTCTTCTACCTGTTTGTTGAGAACCTGTACGGCAGGTTCGGCCAAAACCACCACGTTACCGAGGACAAAGGCGAAGCCTATCATGATCCAGGGGTTCTGGGCGGCAAGTTGGGTGCCGATGGAAAAGCCTATGGGCATGAAGGAAAGTTCCACGGACGAAAGGAAAAGGACCAGTCCCACGAATGTGTGGATAAGGCCTATCAGGATCTGGACCAGTTTGGAAAGGGGGAGCCTCAGCATCACCACCTGGAGTATGATGAACACAAAGACTACCAGGAAGAGAGATGTGGCAACGTCCTGCATGGTGTCCTTGAACAGTTCCCAGATGCCTTCACTGAGGATGGTGTCCATGGAATAATCCGGGATGTCGAAGGAAAGGGAGCCCTTGGACACAAGTGAGAGTGCCAGAACCGCCAGGATGGGGCCCACGGAGCACAGGGCTATGAGGCCGAAGCTGTTTTCGTTGGCGCCCCTGCCGCCGATGGTCATGGCGATTCCTACGCCTATGGCCATGATGAAGGGAACCGTGATGGGGCCTGTGGTGACGCCTCCGGAATCAAAGGACAGCGCCAGCAGGGACCCTTTTCCTTTGTCTATGAGAATGGCGGCAAGGCAGAAAAGGAACATGTAGCTGTACAGCAGGATGCTGGTGAGGTCCAGGTGGAGAACTATCTTGAAAACTCCAAGAAGGAGCATGAGACCTACGCCAATTCCAACTGTGGCAATGAGAACCTTCCCGTTCATGATGGAGCTCACCTGCGATGCCAGGACCGCAAGGTCTGGTTCGGCAATGGTGATAAGTGTCCCCATCACAAAACCTACGGAGGCAAGGATGGCAATTTTCCGGGATTTGGTAAGACCTTCACCAATGTACTGGCCCATGGGTGTCATGGCCATGTCTGCGCCAAGGTTGAAAAGACCTATGCCGAAAATGAGGAGGAAGGCACCTATCACAAAGACGTTGAGCTCTTTGAGAGGAATGTTCACCAGCGGCGTCAGGGACAACGCTATGACAAGGAGGCTCACCGGAAGGACCGATACCAGCGACTCCTTGAGCTTGTCGAACAGTGATGAAAGTATGAATTTACCGGCGTTCATATGGCAGGCTCTAGTTTTCTTCTATGGCTTTTTTGAACATCTCCACCAATTTGTCCACGGATTTTGTGATGTCGTAGTTCTCTCTCATGTTTTTGGCATGCTCGAAACCTGATTTCCAGCGCTGCTCAGGGCGCTCCAGCCAGTACTCCATCCTATGGGCGAGGGCTTCGGGGTTGCGTTCGGGGAAGATATTCTTCCGGCTCAGGGCAAACTGTGACGTTCCGGTATAGCGGCCTTCTGCAATGATGGGACAGGCAGCCTGCTGGATGGCTTCCATGATGGAAAGGCCTTCCACCTCTATTATGGCGCAGTGAACGCAGATGTCGGCCTCTGCGGCCAGCTTTTTGAGGCCGGCCTTGTCAAGGAAGTAAAACTCAGGGTCATAGGCCAGGATACCGTCCGTGAACAGCTTGTGGGCCTTTTTCTTGATGCGTTTTGCGCTAGGGCCCTGGCCGGCGAACTGCAGTTGGATGCGCTTGGCGAAAGAGCAGTACTTCATGGAATCCAGGAGGGTGTCCTGGTCTTTTTCAAGGGAAAGGCGGCCGATATAAACCACCTTCAGGGGACGCTCGGGGTCAAGGTAATTGGCCGGGGGAGTGGCGGGCCTGATGCAGTCTTCCACGATGAGGCCGTTGGAAATGAGTTCCAGCTTTGACTGGAAATGGTAACGGCGAAGACGGTCCAGGACGTTTTCCGTGGGGCACTGGACATAGCTGCAGTGGTTGAAGGTAAGGTCCCTCCAGCTCCTGAGGATCTTGCGGTTGAGGCCTTTCCAGAAGCGCATGGGGCCAAGGGAACTGGTAATGTTTTCCGGGTGGAGGTGATATGTGCCGGTGATGGGCTTACCCAGCCTCTCGCATATCTTTATCATCCTGTCCTCTATCACAAAAGGCTCTTCCAGATGGATTACATCGGCCCATTTTGCGGCTTCTTCCATAAGGGGAAGGTTGCTTTGGGCAAACTGATACCCGTGGGCCGAAATAATGTACTGCACAAAGGGGAAGGTGTAGTTCTCAAGGACGTAAAAAGGCTGTACGCCGCCGGGATTATTGTTGGGGCCAGAGATTACGCGGACCTCATGGCCCGCTTTCTCAAGATATTCGACGGTACGCCGGGCCGAAGCCGACAATCCGTTTCCGGTAGCGTAGAAATTATTTACGACAAAAAGTATTTTCATAATTTAGTAATTCAACTGGAGCTCGTCCAGATACATTACGCTTTGCGTGCTCCCTGTAAACTGCTGGGAGTAGCGGCTGGACGAGGCGGTGATGACGATGTTTGTGGGGGTGTGGCCGCTTTTGTATTCCAGCGGGATTTCAAACTTGATGTATCCCTTGGTGTCCTCTTTGAAATACATTACCCCATGTGCCACGGTTCCGGGGTAGGCGGCTCCGGCTTCCTTGTTGAAGTCTTTGTCCGTGGAATCCACAATTTCAAGGTTTTTCCCTTCCCTCAGGGATACCTCTATCTTGGCGTTGTCCATGGTGCCCTTGACATGCTGCATTTCCTTTGATGCCACATCAATGGTGCCGGGAATGTAGTGGATATAGCCGGAAAGGCTCTTGGGACGGCCTGTGAAGGGGACACCCATCTCTATCTTTGCACCGGACATCCTCACAATCTTGATGAACCTTCCGGTATAGATGGTGCCGGCCACAAGTATGCCAAAGGCCTTTTTGGTTTCCACTTTGACGGCGGCTTTCCCTTTTCCCTTTACTGCCACATGGTCATATTCCGGAGTGGCTCCGTTTATGCCGAAAAGGCTGAGGCCGTGGTTTGCAGTATCCCAAGTGATGGTTTGGGCGTCCTTTGGATATGGATTCCAGCACCTGCCGCTCTTAGACCAGGTGTCGAAGTTCATGTTTGGTATCTGCTGGGCGCCCGCGCAGAAAGAACCTGCGAGGGAGAAGAGGGAACAGAGAATGAGAGTGCGGATTCTCATTTGAAAAGTCTTTGGAACATGTCCTTGTATTCCTGGGTCCAGCCGTCCGGCCAGTCGTGGTGGCCGGGGTATTTCTGGTAAATGTGGGAATAGCCCTTACGGTTGAGCCTGTAGTGGAATTTAAGGGTGGAGGGGCGGGTGAGGTCCCATTTGCCGGCGTAGAGGTAGTAGCCCTCCGGAGGGTCTTCGCGGAACTGGTTGTCCAGCTTTTCCTTGAAGTCTCCGTAGAACGCCTTGTTGTAAGCGTGCTTTTTCCCGGTGGCCCAGAAGTAGGGGGACATGGCGCCTACGTAGCCGAAGATATCCGGATAATTTGCGCCGAAGTAAATGCTCTGGTAGCCGCCTATGGAGAGACCGGCTATGGCCCGGTGGCTTTTGTCGGGAATGGTACGGTACAGGCTGTCGGTGAGGTTGACAACGTCGTTCACGAAAGACCATTCGGCCTTGCCATCTACTTCCCAGATGGACTCGAAGGCGTTTTTGGCGCGTCCTCCGGCGTAATCTTCGTCGTCGTTGTACTGGTTGACGTTGGGCATCACGATGATGCACTTTTCCGCTTTTCCTTCCCTCCAAAGGCTGTCGGTGCTTTCATACACCTCTCCGAACCTTATCCAGGAAGTCTCGTAGCCGCGCGCCCCGTGAAGGAGATACAGGACCGGATATCTTTTCCCGGATTCGTAGTAATCCTTGGGAAGATACACGATCATCCTTCTGTGGGAAGGGCCCGTGACACTGCACTCGTATTGGACTTCTTCCACCAAACCTTCTGGCTGGTAATCCCTTATGGCAGGACCGGCAAGATAGAGTTCGCTGGATTTATTAATAACAGGAATGCTGGCGCAGGATACTAACGCCAGCATTCCCAATACGGGAATAATCCGTAGAATATTATTCGGCTTCAGGAGCAAGTGTGGTGTAAACATTGGTGACGTCTTCGTCGTCCTCGAGGAGGCCGGTGAGTTTGTCAAGGGTTGCGCGCTGCTCAGGAGTAACCTCCTTGAGGTCCACGTTGGGAATCTGCTCAAAGCCGCCGGAAACAAGCTCGTAGCCTTTTTCCTCAATGTACTTCTGGATTTGGCCGTAGGCGGTGTAGTCTCCGTAGATGGTGATTTCCACGTGCACGTTTTCGTCTTCGTCCTCAACTTCCTGCTTGAATACTTCCTCTGCGCCGAAGTCTATGAGCTCAAGCTCAAGTTCGTCGGTGTCGATGGGCTTTGCGGGGTCTTCCTTGATGCGGAAAACGCACTTGTGGTCAAACATGAAGGCCACGCTGCCGCTGGTCTGGAGGGAACCGCCGCACTTTGTGAAATAGCTGCGGACATTTGCAACAGTGCGGGTGTTGTTGTCTGTGGCGGCTTCTACAAGGTATGCAATGCCGAAGGGGCCGAAACCTTCATATACCAGTTCCTTGAAGTCTCCGGTTTTGGCTTCGGTGGCCTTCTTGATGGCGCGCTCGATGTTTTCTTTGGGCATCTGTTCGGCCTTGGCCTCTGCGATGAGGGCACGAAGGCGGGGGTTGCCGGTTACTTCAGGGCCGCCCTGCTTTACTGCGATGGTGATTTCCTTTCCAAGTTTGGTGAAGGTTTTGGCCATGTGGCCCCAGCGCTTGAGTTTGCGCTCCTTGCGGAATTCAAAAGCTCTTCCCATATTATTCGGCGTTTTGGATACGGCTGATATACTTGTCAATTTCCATTGCCTCGGGGGCCTGCATCCACTGGTCCTTGATGGTCTTGTAGAAGGAGAGGGCCTTGGCATTGTCTCCGGCAGCCTCTGCGGCTATGCCGGCCTTGAGAAGGTAGGATGCTGCAAAAGCGTTGTCCGTTGTTTTTGCGGCTTTTTCGAACCAGGCGATGGCCTCTTTGTAGTTTTCAAGCTCTACATAAGCGTCTCCGATGCAAGCCTGGGCGCGGCCAAGAAGGATGGGGTCTTCGGCATTGTATTTCTTGAGAAGGGCGATTGCCTCTTCGTAGGCTCCGGTCTGGAGTTTTGCTACACCTGCGTACATGTAGACGGCTGCTCCGGCCTTTGAACCATACTGGGAGATGATATCATCAAAACCGGGATAGTTGTCGTCGCCTTCAAGGGCAAGCTGGTATTCACCGGCCTGGAACCAGCGTTCGGCCTGTGCCATCTGCTCCGTGGCGTTCTGCTTCTGGGGCTGAAGGATGAAACGGTTGTATGCAAGGATGCCAAGGGCAATGACAAGGACCGCTGCCACGCAGCCGTAGATCAGTTTGCCGTTTTCCTTGAAGAAAAGTTCTGTTTTGGAAACTGCCTCAGCAACGTTCTGCTGACGGAGTTCTTCCTCTTTAGTGATTTTTGCCATAAAATATTGTATTATTTATTATCCAAACAAAGTGCGGACAGGCCGCATTCAGCCTGCAAATTTACGAAATAATTTATATATTTGCAATTGAAAACGCGAGCACGTGTACAATGCCATCTCTTAAGAAAATAATAGTACAGGATTTCCGTAACATCGGGTTTCAGGATTTGTCCTTCTCTCCAAATGTGAACTGCATAAGCGGCAACAACGGAGAGGGAAAGACCAATCTTCTTGATGCAATCTACTATCTGTCAATGACAAAGAGCGCCTTTTCCGCTCCGGACAGGTACAATTTCCGTTATGGGACCACGGGCTTTACCCTGGGAGGGGTTTATGAGATGGAAAACGGCCTGGAGTCCAGGTTCTCGCTCAAGGCCACCCAGGAAGGGAAGAAGCTTGTACGTGACGACAAACCCATTTCCCGGATGGCAGAGCATATTGGCGTGCTTCCGGTTGTGATGGTCTCTCCCGGTGACGGCGTCCTTGTGAGCGAATCCGGAGAGGAGAGAAGGCGGCTTTCAAACGCCATCCTGTCCCAGATGGACCCTCAGTACCTTTCGGCAGTGCAGCAGTATAACCGGCTACTTGCGCAAAGGAACAAGCTCCTCAAGGATTATTCGCCGGATTTCGGCCTAATGGATGTAATAGACCGGAAGATGTCGGCCCCGGCGGCATATATTTCCGGTGCCAGAAAGCGTCTGGCCGCGGATTTGTGCCCTGTCGTGGCCGAATATTACCGCCTTATTTCCGGTGGTGGGGAAAACGTATCGCTGGAGTATCGCTCGGACCTTGAAGAGGCATCCCTTGAGGAACTTTTTGCAGGGCACCGTGAGCGTGACCTTGCCTTAAGGTACACTTCGGCCGGAGTCCAACGCGATGACTTCCTTTTTACCATGGACTTCCATCCAATCCGGCGGGGTGGCTCCCAGGGGCAGCAGAAATCCTTCCTGGTGGCCCTCAAGTTTGCCCAGTATGAGATCATGAAACGCTCCTATGGCTTCCCGCCCATGCTTCTTCTTGACGATGTCTTTGACAAACTGGACATGAGCCGTATATCCAACCTCATCGGCATGGTTGCCGGTGCCGATTTCGGCCAGATTTTCATTACCGATACAGATAAAAACCGCCTTTCGTCGGTTGTAGACCGCATTACGGAAGACAGGGCTTATTTCATTGCCTCCGAAGGGCAGTTTACAAAGGTGGAGTAGCCGTTATGGAACCAGTCAGGATTCACAGGAAAGAGGCCGTCTCCATGGATGAGGTGGTGAAGCAGTACATCCGGTCCATGAAAATTGCTGCAGGGCTCAATACCCAGCGCATCTTTGCGGCTTGGGATGCGTGCTCGGGGGCGGGAGAGTTCACTCTCAAGCGTTTTTTCCGTGACGGGAAACTCTACATCACACTTGGCTCTTCCGTCATCCGGAGCCAGCTCTATTTCCAGAAGGACATCCTTATAGAAAAGATGAACCGCTTCCTCTCCCAGGACTCCCTGTTCACGGAAGACAACCATGCTGTGGGGTATATCAAGGAACTGATTTTGAAATAGTAGGGTCGTCGTCCGGGATAAGCTTTATGCTCCTTATCCTTGTTGGGGTGAGTTCGTACCGGATATCAAAGCAGGTATAGATGTTCTTGCGCCCAACCTTCACTACGGAAGTTGCGTAATCGGCATCAAACCCCATATAGTTCATGGTTATCCTGTCCATGCTCTTGAGACCAAGCCTCAGGAGCTTGTCCAGGATTTCGTAGTTCTTGTCAAGTTTTCCCACCACAGACCTCTGCGTAGAGTCACGGCGCCTGAAGCGCCTGTAGTTGTGGTACC
>DGXO01000074.1:0-8081 GCA_002395605.1 Bacteroidales bacterium UBA4230 | reverse complement strand
TGGTACCGGTTCTTGCAGCCGCTACTGCAGAACTTCCGGTCCGGGCGTCCGCTGTAGTCTATGACTGAGCCGCATTGAAGGCATCTGGAAAGGTCTTCTATTTCTTCTACCTTGTATTCCATGGCACGTTCACTTTTTCGCAAATGTCAAAAGCGTTTTCCGGATTTCCAAGAATCCGTGGAAAGAAAAGTGAAATAATTTACGTTTCCAAGGTACAACAACAAAAGTGAATCCGGAGAATAATTCCACGGATTCAATTTTTTTCGCGTGATACAACAGTGGAAACACTATTTTTTCATAAAAAACAGCAAAATCTTGCGCTCCGGGCGCTTTTCACGCTGGTTGTTGATGGTTCCCGGCTTTTCTTTGCATGTGGCCGAAGCGGTAGCGCGCCCGCATATCGGCCGCTATGTGTAACACTAAAAAGTAAAGAAAATGGAATTTTTGAACAGAATCAAGCTCAGAGGGGTTGTCGGAAGGGCCGATGTCAGTGCCTTCAACGGAGCCCACGTGTGCAACTTTTCCGTTGTGACGGAGTACAGTACAAGGGACAGGGAGGGGAATTCGGCAGTGGAGGTGACCTGGTTCAATGTGGCGGCATGGGAAGGACGGGATGTTGTTGAGGATCTCTACGGGATCCAGAAGGGAGTGTGGGTGGAAGTGACAGGACGGATCAGGGTCAGGAGATACACCACGCAGGAAAATGAGGAGAGGACGGCGCTGGACGTGGTGGCAAGGAAGGTTGTGGTGCTGCCAAGGGAAGACGTGTCCATGCAGCCGCAAAGGGATTATTAGCACGCTTTTTGAGAGTTCCGGAATTCTGAGTACATTTGCATTGAAGTATGAAAGGATTCCGGATACTCTTTTTGATGGCGGTTCTTCTTATGCCGTCTCTTGCGCTAAGGGCGCAGGAAGAGGCTGCCGTGCCGTCTGTGCAGGTGGTTACAGGTGATGACGTAGTGGCTTATGCCCGCACTTTTACCGGAACTCCGTACAAGCTTGGAGCCGCCGGCCCCAAGGCCTTCGACTGCTCCAGTTTCACTCGTTACGTGTACAAGCATTTCGGCTACGACATTACGGCCTACTCCCAGGTCCAGTTCCGGGAGGGCCGTCCTGTGAATTCATACTCGGACCTCCAGAAAGGCGACCTTGTGTTTTTCGGCAAAAAGAGGGGAGTGCGCACAATAGGCCATGTTGGCATTGTGGTATCCGTAGACCGTGAGAGGGGCAGTTTCACCTTCATCCACGCCTCCGTTTCAGGCGGCGTTGTGGAACAGTCTTCCTCCCACCCTTACTTCATGATGCGCTACATGGGCGCCCGCAGGCTCCTGCCGGATGAGGAGGAGTAGCTCTTCGAGCAGGAGATGGAAAAGTAATCCCATCCGATAAAAGTTACACAAAATTGGCAGGGAAAGTTTGTTTCTTGCCAAAAATGTATTACTTTTGTGACACAAACCCAAAGATGATGACTACTACAGATTATATTGTCCAGTATGCTGCGAGGCAGCGGGGGGCTTTCCGAAGGAAGGACCTTGCTGTGTGGTTGGAAAGCATAGGTACTCCGGTTGGTGCCGGGCTTCAGACGCAACTGGAGCGCCTGGTCTCATCTGGCCGTCTTGTCAAATCCGGGTGGGGAGAGTATAAACTGAGCGCACATGCAAAACCTCGCCTTCAACTGACCCTGAAATCAGGAACCATGGAGATGGCCCATTATCTGAAGAAGCGTTATCCTTTGGCTGATTTCTGCATTTGGGACGCTGCCAGCGTCATTCCTTTTATGCTCCACGTGCCCAATATCAGAATGATTATTGTTGATGTGGAGCGCCTTTTGGGACAATCCTTTCCGGACGCCATTCGCGAGAAGTATCCGAATAGGATCGTGCTGCCGAACCCCACCAGGGAGGAATTCATTAAGTTCGGGAGCACCAAAGACACCATTGTCCTTCACACGCTTACAACGGAAGCCCCTCTCGACACGTTTGAAGGGCTTCCAGTACCCACCGCTGAGAAACTACTGGTAGATATCGTAATTAATCCCGAATTTGAGTTCCTGCAGGGAAGTGAACTTACACGCATCTACCAGGAAGCGTTTTCCGATTTCAGCATTTCTCGCAGCAAACTCATTCGCTATGCCCGGCGTCGCTACTGCGAAGAAAAGATACTGCATTTAACGGTATAGACCTGCGTAAGGCGTTGTTATTCGCACAATATAAACACGATCCTGACGGAAAAGTATGGTCTGGAGGAGGCAGCTTTACAGGAAGAGTCAGCGGAAAAACGCTGACGTTAACCGTGGGAACATCTTCCATTACTCTTATCCGCAAGTAAATCCCGATTATTTCAATACTCAAAGACGTTCAATTCTGTCCTGTCCACGTCACGGGGCGCTCGCTCCCGAGCAGGGCCGAGAAGGAGATCTGTGCATACTGCTCTAAAAAGCAAGTCCCAAATGGGCGTGGAGCTGCCATGTGATATAGTGATTTGAATTAATAGGTAAGAATTACACTAATCTGGGCGAAATATATCAAAAACACGATGCATTTCGCCCGCTATACGAACAGATCGGACAGGGTTATGATATTATTGGCAATCTCAGAATAGCTATTTTTTGAGAGGCCATAGGTGGTGATGAGCGTAAGGAAGATCCCTTTCTTGGTGCCGGATTCCCTGCGGAAGGCCTCACTCCGGTTAGAAAGTTTGAGGAATTCATCCTTGGAGATGGCGTATTCGCCTGCGGAGTATTTGACTTCACAAAGGTTCACGATACCGTCAGCGCGGTCAATCACCAAATCCACCTGTGCTCCTTTGGGAGATTCCAAGCTCCGCCAAGAGTAGTATTGCGTAAGGATACGGTCAACGCCGATGGCTTTAAGAATTTGCGGAACATGTGCCATAGCCACGCGTTCGAATGCAAGGCCGTACCACGTATTCTGGGTGGGGGAGTTCAATGTGGCAGACCAATAGTGCGGATCGGTAATGCGTCCCTTCAAGAAGGTCTGGTGGAAAATGGAATAGAAATCCGTGAGCTGATAAAGGCCGCCGGTGGTCTTGACACTTTTTCCGAGCAGGTTGTAGTAACGTATGAAGTCGCAATTTGCCAGGTCATCGAGGATGTCACCGAAATGGCCGTTATTGCTCACTTTCAATTTCTCTGCAAGTTCGCTGCGGGTCATTCCCTTTCGGCTGCTCGCAAGCGCCCTGATAACAGCTTTGTAGCGTTCTGGATTGTTGAACAGGGATTTGTATAGCCTATTGAATTCCTTAGCAAGCGGCGCTTCCTTGCTAAAGAAGAGATTGTCGATGTTTTCCGGCAGGCTTTTGTTTTTGTCAAGCAGGTCAAGATAGTAGGGAACACCACCCAGAATCATGTAAGCCTGGAGATAACTAATGTCGGCCCAGCGAAAACCGCTCTGATGCAGGTAATCCCGCGTCTCGCCGAGGGTGAAGGGGAAGAGGTGCTTCTCATGGGTGATTCGATTGTGTAGTCCACCTTTATCATCGATGATGTTCCTGATAATCCAAGATGTTGCACTGCCGCAGACAATCAGGAAGATTTCCCGATGTTTTCCGGCCCAACTGTTCCAGAAGCGGTCTATGGCTTTGACAAGGCGGCTTTTGGGAGTAGCGAGACAAGGCAGTTCATCGATGAAGATGACCATGCGTTTACCAGGAACGAGTTTGCTCTCCAGCAATGAACGCAGGGCTTCGAATGCCTTCATCCAAGAACGAGGCTTCCGGCCCTTGTAGCCATATCGATGGAGGTCATCGGTAAATGCGGCAAGTTCCTCTTCCAGCGTTCCGCCAATGATTCCGGAAGTTGAAAAGTCATACTTTCCCTCATATAGACTGTCAACGAGGTAGGTCTTTCCTACACGCCTCCGACCATAGATGGCCACGAATTCCGCTTTCCCGGATTCATAATATCTTGTGAGCTCGGCAATTTCTTCCCGCCGTCCAAATAGATGGTCCATTGTTTGATTTTTTTTCAAAGATAAACAAAAATACACTAATCTGGGCGAAATGCATCAAAAAAATGATATAAATCGCCCGCTATAGTGTAATAATCGGTAACAAGGTCAACTGAAAGTAGAGCTTGTTAGATAATTAGTTTGCTCGCAATGACCTCCCCTGGAGGACCTCTTCGTCAGCCAGAACCCCGACAAGGCGACGTTCCATGAGGATTTCCTGAGGTACTGCTCAATAGATGTATTCAGATTACTGTGACAACAATAAGATTTGGTTCAGGGACTATTGGGGAACCTGCTCCCGTTTCGATTGGGATAACTGCTGGCGCATTTGTATTGAAGATGATTGCTCGGATCCCGAGTTGGCGGCAAGCATCTTCAGGGAGCACCGCGGGCGTTATTATCCTGACTAATCAGATTTGAAAAAAGACCTCGTGCACGTTGTTATGAAAAGGCATCGTGCTCAACGTTAATCATTAGTGAGTGGACTCTTCCGGGTCCACTTTAATAATCCTCATGGAAGCTCTGTCAGAGTACCTTGCTTGTTCAGTAAGAAATTGGTCCTGCAATCAACACAAGCGAAATTTTCCGTTACTAGCGGTCCTTCATGGCGCTGTGTGTGTCCGAAAACCTGAAAGATTCCCGGAATCCTTGACGCCTCCAACATTTCCTTTGCGTCGGCCCACACCATTGAACCGTATGTGTCTTGTCCTCCCCGTAAGGTGGAAAAGGATGACAGGGCTCTACATAGGAGAATATCCTTCCTAGCTTTCCAGAGGGTATTTGGCCTGTCGAAATCTGCTGTAACGTGAATTGGACTGTCAATATGCTCATCTTCGAGACCGAATAGTGTACGGTTTGCATCCATCCACTTAGGGAGAATGCCAGCATGGGAGAAAAGAATCGTGAGCGTTTCTGACTGGAAAGAAGCCGTTAACTGAAAGCAATCCCTGTTATCCTTGAAAAGAGACTCGTAGAGGTGGGCATGTTCATAGTCGAACCTTGTCTTCGGGAAATCAGGCCAGATGTACTGGAGGTCGTGGTTCCCGAGAAGCAAGGTGATGTCATCAGGACAAGAATGCTTAAGCGATATGATTGCTTCCAGCTCAATGAGCGCTTTTTCCGGAGATATATCCTCATCGGGGAATGGATCCCCGTAGTCCCCAAGAAAAACCAAATGTCTTCCATGCGCACTATTGGCGGCCTTTCTCCAGAAGCTACGCCCGTGAGCGTCCGGAACTATGATAATACCTTCTACTGTGCTTGGCATAACTCAGATGATTATCCCGGAAGGACCTTCGACATTGGTGTCGTTGGGTGTCAAATACCTGTTGGCGACGGCTTTACGGAAGTGTCCAGCAAGACTATCGGGAAACATGTTCACTGTCCGGAACTCCTTCGTTCCGTCCTTTTTTATTTTTGTAATGACATTGTAGTTCCCGGGATGAAGGGAGACTGTCTGGATATCCTTTATGGCATTTTCTTCATCTGTCAGTTCCCATGACTGTTCATCGGGGAAGAACGTGTCTCTTATGGCATAGTTGTGCTTGATGTAATCAGTTACGTCAATCTCCGAGAGGTTAAGGAACTCCGGACCGCACAGTTCCAATATCTTTGAAACGAGCCTTTTTGTCCTTCCTTTTAGGTTCTCTATGTCGTATTCCTTTACCTCGCGGGGGATTGTCCTGTCGGCAAAGTGAGCGGCCGCAGTCATTGCCGCAAGGTTATAGTTACGAAGGGTCTTCTCGAAACGGTGGACGAAGTTGTATTTTGAAGTGCTCACTGAAAACCTGGTCATGTCCAGCTCATTTTCTGTAAAGCAGAATCTTGGGAAGATGGAAGCGTGGGGAGCGCAGTCCTTGTAGTCGAAGTATTCCATTTTGAGGCGAACAACCTCAAGGCTCACAAGATTGGTGTAAAGAAGGCGTATCCTGTCTTCCATTATGAGTTTCTGGTACTCCTTGTTATGACGGCGGGACCAATACTCCTTGGCGAAGACGGCAATACCGGCAATGGTGATTATCGCGGCAACGACAGAAAGGGTGTCGAAGATAGTTTCGCTGATTGGGCGCTTCCAGAAGGTGTCGGAGGTCTTCCTGTCAATGGAAGAAATCTGCTTTTCAAGGACAGATAGGTGGTCCTGAACTGAAAGGGAGTCGGAATGAGCATAGGCGCTCCATGAACAGAGAAGGACCGCGGTTAGAAATAGTATTATCTTTTTCATGGTACTGCAAAGATAATGATTTTCCGTGGTATACACATGTTCTTAATAGAGAGCTGCCATTATTTCTCGTGGATCAGATATTAAGAGTCGTAATACTATAATCACCGCTTTCTTTTCCGTCTGTCTTGTAGTAGTTGTATCTTCCGGGTGCGATGAAGCGAAATGCACCTACAGGCGTACTCGTCATTATGTGTATTTTGAGCCCATGCTCTTACCTTCGATGCCAATGTGTGGCTGAAGATGACCTATTCGTCCGGTCAAACTGCGAACTGTTTGGGGCGGGTATACATCCTTTCAGACCTTCATCCTGAAACGGAGCTCGGTCTATCATGCGCAGTTTGCTAAAGCAAAGGCGAAGTGGAGCGTTTTCTTGAAAACAATTGGAATGAGCAAAAGAATTAATTCTCTGGCGTGATAATTGCGAATGCTAAGGGTATGAAACGAATCCTATTACTTGTCCTTGCCATCCTACTGATGGTTCCCGCCCATGCCCAGGTTGGTTGCTATAAAAACATCAAGCTCCTTTATCCCGGTTACTCCCTGAAGCTGGATACGGCTACAGGGCAGCTCTGGGCTGTCCACTATGACAGTGAGGCGGGGGTCAACATCGAGGAAGTCATCCTCAAAAAACAGTCCCATAACGGGAGTCAGACCGGAAGGTACGAGCTCCGGAGGACCCGTCAGATAGGAACGTATCAGGTCTTCGACACCTCCGGCGGTGATTACGTCACGGTCAAATGGACGCCGAAAGGGAAAAACGGAGAACCCGTGGAAGCCAGTGTGGACAGTGTCCTCAGTGTGATATCGGACGGGGTGAAGCGGATGCTCCAGGGACTGGAAGAGGGAATTGACTCCATGCGGGAAAGCCTCAGGGACACGGTCCAGGTCATCTGATGATGGTAACTCTCGTTCTCATAGCCGTCACCTCGCTTGTGAGCATCCTCTGCATGCATCTTTTCCGCCACAAGACAAAACACCGCGAGTTTGTCATTGACGTTAGGGCAATCCTAGCCGTTCAGGTGTTCATTGTCGTCCTCACCTCCTGTGGGACGGCAAGACGTCTTACTGAGTCTACCGTCGCCGATGCCGTGTGGGCCCTGAGCGAGACCCGTCCGGAAGGGTTCACGGTGGATATATCAACCATGACGGAGCCCGGAGAGGGAATAAGCGTCGCTTATGCCGAGACTCAGGGAAGCTGCGGGAGGGACGGCCTTGATGCCGCTGTCGCCCATGCCACATCACACGACGGCTTCGTGGGAGGATGGAGGGACTCTGAAGACGGACAGTATTACTTTGACAGCGTGAGGCTCTTCCCGGAAGACTCCCTTCAGGCAGCCGTGAACTTCGGGAAGGCGAATTTCCAGAAAGCCCTGTATGTGCTGTCCACCGGAGAGGAGATCCTGCTCCGGGAAGATATGGAATATGTCTCACCGACCAACCTTATCATTTTCTATGACACCGGGATAGGGAAGGAGCCCCTTCTTGAGGCCATCAAGGACTACGGTGCGACAATACTCTATGATTACAGAATTATTCCCGGGGTGGCAGTCCGGATTCCTGACGGGAAAGACATCATAGAGGCTATCGAGTACTTCGCCGGGATAAAAGGTGTGACCTCCGTGGAGCGGGACCATATCTACCATCAACACTTTCTTCATTGATTCAGCAACAATCTTACTTAATTGTGATTCATCCGTCCACGGGGCACCGCAATAACTTTCTCCTCAATTTCTTCGCACGGAGCGATGTTCAGTTTTTTTCAGTCACAGGATAAAGGCTTTAACAAGGTTATATAAAAAAGAGCCCGTAAATTGAATTTTGGGCCCTTTTTGGGCTCAAAACACGTAAGTGATTGATAATCATATACATTTGTGGAGGTGAGCGGACTCGAA
>DGXO01000004.1:4406-15607 GCA_002395605.1 Bacteroidales bacterium UBA4230 | reverse complement strand
CTTTACACGGTAGAGGGCAAGGACATCCACAACCCCCGCAACATGGCAGCACTGAAATAGTGCGCTTGTAGTCGCAGGTCACCGGTTCAACCGTCGCAGGTCCCGGCACCGGGGCGGCCATTAACACAAAAACGGCCTTTTTTGCGTAACCAAAAGCCCTTTGGGCACGGCGTTACACAGATTTGGCCGTTTTTGTGTAACCCGCGGCCCTGCTAGTTAAGATGGCTTGATAATAGATACAATATGAACATCATCTGGCTGGACACAATTGATTCCACAAATTCGGAGGCGCTGAGGCGTCTGCCGGAGCTTCCAAACGGCACCGTGCTGGCTGCGCGTGAGCAAACCGCCGGCCGTGGCCAGCGCGGAAACACGTGGTTTACGGAACCCGGCAAGAACCTCACGTTCAGCATAGTGCTCAAATACGGAGAGGATGCCCCGGCCGCTTCACATACCATTTGGCTCAATTATCTTATATCGGTGGCAGTGGTGGATTTCCTTCAGAGCCACGGTATATGGTGCAAGGTGAAATGGCCCAATGACGTATATGTGGGCAAGAAAAAGATTTGCGGGATTCTCATTGAAAACTCCCTTAGCGGCGGACGGCTTTCGGCATCGGTAATTGGCGTGGGCCTCAATATCAACCAGCGGGACTTCCCGCAGCTTGCAAACGCAACTTCGCTTTGGAGCCTTACCGGAGAGGAGCATCCGCTGCCGGAGTGTCTTGACAAGCTCCTTGACGGTTTTGAGAAAAGGCTTCCTTACCTTCAAGATGAAAAACTGCGTGAGGCGCTGTTCTCAAGCTATTCCACCTATCTTTTCAACAAGGATGTCAACGCCCGTTACCACGACTACATTACAGACAGGGAGTACACCGGAATCATAAAAGGTGTAGCACCGGACGGAAGGCTCATGATATGGGACCTGGAAGCGCCCGGAAAGCCCGTGCGCCACTACAGTTTCAAGGAAGTGGGGTATATTATATGAGTTCGTCGCGCTCCCTGATGTCCTTGAGCCGAAGCTGGACGGTGGAAGAACCGCGGTAGAAATTCTCTACAATGGAGTAGCAGATATCAATTGGATTACCGGCTTTGATGTGGTCATAGAACTGGGCCATGTTAAAGCCGATTGCCGCAATTTGCCTGTATGGCTGACTCTCCTGCATGAGGTCCAGCTTGAGGTGTACGCCGCCAGCGCCCACCTTTCGGCCATTACCTGCATCATAGACGTCCTCTGTGAGGAATACGGGATTGCTGTTTCCGGGGCCGAAGGGCTGGAACTGCTTGAGGATACGCGTGAACTTGGGGGTAATCTGGGAGAAGTTGAGACGGGCGTCTATCTCCACAACCGGGGTGAGCTCTTCACGCGTGATGTTTCCGGCCACGAACTTGTTCATCCGGCGGCAGAATTCCTCCAGGTTCTCTTCCTTCATGGTGAGGCCGGCGGCATATACGTGGCCGCCGAAGTTCTCGAGGAGGTCTGCGCAGCTTTCAATGGAAGAATAGAGGTCGAAGCCCTGTACGCTGCGGGCGCTGCCGGTCACAAAGCCGTTACTCTTGGTAAGCACCACCGTGGGCTTGTAATAGGCTTCCACAAGGCGTGAGGCCACAATTCCAACCACACCCTTGTTCCAGGTGGGGTTGTAAACTATGGTAACGTTCTCGGACTCAAGGGCGGTGCCGTTTTGCACCATCAGGAGGGCTTCCTGGGTTATTTCACGGTCTATGGATTTGCGCTCGTTGTTGTTGTCGTTGATCTGCTCACCAATGCGGAACGCAGTGCGGTCGTCCGTGGCTGTGAGAAGTTCCACGGCAAGGCGTCCGCTTTCCATTCGGCCGGCGGCATTGATGCGGGGCCCTATCTTGAACACGATATCGTCAATGGAAATGTGCCCGGGCTCAAGCTGCGCAAGGTTTATCATGGCCAAAAGGCCCTTGCGGGGATTTTCATTGAGCCGCTTGAGGCCGAAGTGAGCGAGGATACGGTTTTCTCCGGTCATGGACACAAGGTCCGATGCAATGGACACTACCTGGAGGTCCAGCAACGGTTCCAGTATTGTGGGATCCAGGTTGTATTTCTCTACATATCCCTGAGCCAGCTTGAAGCCTACTCCGCAACCACAGAGGTCGTCGAAGGGATAATTGCAGTCTTCGCGTTTGGGGTCCAGGATGGCCACGGCACCGGGAAGTTCGTTTTCCGGAAGATGGTGGTCGCAGATAATGACATCTATGTTCTTGGTGCGGGCGTACTCCACTTTTTCTATGGCCTTGATGCCGCAGTCAAGCGTGACCACAAGGTTGACGCCATTGTCAGAGGCCCAATCCAGAGCCTTGTAGGACAGGCCGTAACCTTCGTCGTAGCGGTCCGGGATATAGAAATCCACTTTGGGGGTGAACTGCTTCACAAAGGAGTACAGCTGGGCAACGGCGGTGGTGCCGTCTACGTCGTAGTCTCCGTATACCAGGATGTGTTCACGGCCCGTGATGGCCTTGTGAAGCCGTTCCACTGCCTTGTCCATGTCTTTCATGAGGAAAGGGTCATGGAGTTGGTCCAGACTGGGACGGAAGAAACAGCGGGCTTCATCGAAGGTCTCTACGCCCCTTTGGACAAGAAGCTCTGCCAGAACCCGGTCTATCCCAAGTTCCGCAGCCAGCCTGGCCGACTTTTCTTCATCAGCAGCCGGTTTCAGTGTCCATTGTTTGTCCGATTTGGCCATAGTCTTACAAAGATAACCAATCCCGTTTATAATTGCAAGGACACCACGGGTAATTTCCCGTTCGTCTATTGTCACTTTTATTTTTCTCAGGTTCCGGTCTCGACCGTCGCAGGTCCCCGGCTTGACTGTTGCTGCTCACAGTGCAAACTATCGCAGGTCATGGGTTTAACCGTCGCAGGTCCCGACACCGGGGCGGCCATTAACACAAAAACGGCCTTTTTTGCGTAACCAAAAGCCCTTTGGGCACGGCGTTACACAGATTTGGCCGTTTTTGTGTAACCAGCGGCCCTGCTTATGCGCTGGTTACAGACAGTCAATGATTATTTCGTCGGCTATTTGCTCTGGAGAAAGACTATCAGTATCAATGGTAATGTGAGCCACAGCTTCGTAGAGCGGTTCACGCTTGGCAAGGCGTTCGGCAAAAAGGTCATCCGCCAGCGGACGACCTGCCGTGTCCCCGTCCAACCTCGCACGAAGCGTTTCCACCGTGGCTTTCAAGTATATACAAAGCGATTTTTCTTGCAGTAGCTTAACAGCGCCGGGAACCGTAACCGTACCGCCACCAAGTGATAACACTGCAGTTGTTTCGCTGTACTTTGATATGGTTTGCTCAAGCGCCTTCTTCTCAAGAATACGGAAGGTGGATTCGCCGTCTGACTCGAAAATCTGAGGGATGCTGCGGCCGGTTTTACGTACAATCTTTTGGTCCAGATCAACAAAAGGGCATCCAAGGGCATCGGCAACGATGCGCCCGACTGTTGTTTTTCCGCTTCCCATGAAGCCTGTGAGGGTTATCAGCATGGGGCAAAAATACACAAAATGCAAAAAAAAGCCAAGAAAATGCAAAATTTTCAAAATGGAATCGGCCTCACAGCGTGTCCAAATGCCTTTTTTTCACTTTATCCGTGTTACAACGTTTGAAACGGATAACTTTTCTCATATTTGCAGAAAACAAATGACAAGTATATGGAGGCATACAGAAGACAACGGGAAGAGTACAGGAAGATGGGAAATGGCTATTATCATTTATGTACAGATGGATGGAAAGCCGGAAACATCTTCAATAACATTGTGCAGTTCGCATATGGTATGACACTCATAGGCATTATATGCATAAAGTACTCTCTGGTGATTTATGATTTTGAGCTGATGCCCAATCATATTCACATAATATTGAGCGGTACGGGCGCTAATGCCGTAGAAGCATTCCTGTACTTGAAAATGAAGTTGAACGCCAGGTTGGTAAAAGATGGTTACAGTCCGCTAC
The DNA here is from genome assembly GCA_002395605.1 of Bacteroidales bacterium UBA4230. GTDB lineage: Bacteria > Bacteroidota > Bacteroidia > Bacteroidales > UBA932 > Cryptobacteroides. The sequence continues at coordinate 11,624 of DGXO01000004.1, read as the reverse complement.
CCGTAGATTACGGATTTATACTGAAGCCTATCAATTTAAAAGAGCAGATGATTACCGAAATACTGTATCTGCACAGGAACCATTATGAAAAACAATATGCGGCAATTGGTGGTTATCCTTGGGGGAGCGCCTATCTTCACTATTCCGTTTTGGCGCAAATGATAGACGGGAGAAAAGTATCTGAAATGACAGCAAGGGAACTGGAAGAACTTACCGGTACCAGGATGCGTCTTCCATCTCACTGGCAGTTCCATCCAAAACTGGGGTTACTTCCAAAATCTTTTGTAGATACCCGCATGGTAAAAAAACTGTTTCACGGAGTAAAGGATTATTCCACACGCCTTGTAAAAGACTATGAGTCGTTTGTCACTGTGTCCAGAGACTTGGGAGAGGAAGTTGAGTTCTCGGATATTGAAATACAGGACATTCTTTCAAAAATGCTTTTGCGCGATTATCAAGGCAAATCTGTCTATAAACTGGGTGCAGATGAAAAGGGAAAACTAGTGGTGACACTGTCAAAGAAATATGGCATTTCAAAGGACGACATAGCACGGGTTTTACACATGCCCAGGCACATTGTGTCACAGTTTGTAAACTCAAAAGACTATGGCAGGGCCGCTGGTTACACAAAAACGGCCAAATCTGTGTAATGCCGTGCCCAAAGGGCTTTTGGTTACGCAAAAAAGGCCGTTTTTGTGTTAATGGCCGCCCAGGTGCCGGGACCTGCGACGGTTAGGCCGATGACCCGCAACAATTTGGGCGTTTGCTAGAACAGCGTAGGCTCCCAGTCGTCAAAGTCTACGGCGCCGCCGGAGCTGCTGCTGTCATCGTCCTCAGGAACATCGTCATTCGCCTCCGGGGTCGCTTCATCTTCATTCATGTCCTGAAGGTCATCGGCCATGTCCGGGGTGTCATTGTCTTCTTCGGGGACTTCCTTCTCCAGAGGTTCTCCAAACTCAACGGACTTGAGGTCGTAGGGTGAGCACTTCTTGCCCTTGGCCGAAAGTCCTTTACGGGCGATGAACTCGGAGACGTCAACGGTCTCTGGCTCACGGTGTTCGTATTTCCCGCCGAAGGTGAGAATCATCTGAGGGAAAGGATCTGAGCTGATGTCAACCAGCCTTGAGCCACGGGAATCCGATATGAAGACCACAGGGTTGTTGTTGCTTTCCGTGAAGCTGAAGCGCTTTACGTAGTATGCCTTGGCGGAGTTGTCCCAGTAAACCACCGTGTAAACGCGGCCGGGATCGAACTTTTCTATGCGGACCACATCTCCCTGGTACTTGTTCACAAGGTCGTAGGTAGTGGTGTAGTAGGAGCCGTCGGCAAAAATGGCCAGAACCCTGTCTTCTCCGGAGAACTTGCCAAGATGCTCTCCGCGGCCGTCCTCGTTGAGGCGCTGGATGTCGGGGTCCCACCAGATGTCCTTGCCTTCCAGGGTGGTTATACCCTTGGACCTCAGTTGGATACGCGCAATGGCATTCTTGGTGACAAGGTTGCCCCTGGAGCCGCGTCCTTTGATGGCAAGGCCGGAGAAATCCCACTCAAGCTGGGTTTTCTTGAGCCCTTTCTTGGGCCGAAGCGAAACGCGTACTGTTTCGGCCTCACCGTTATGGTTTACGGTGAACCAGAGTATGCGGGAATCTTCGGCACCGGTGGTGATGTCGTAGTCTTTGTCGCGGGTGACGGAGGTGATGGCAAAGCGTTTGGCAAAGTAGGAGCCTGCCTTGCCGTCACGGTAAATCACGTTATAGATGGTACGGGCGTCTCCGCGGTTGAAAACGCCGGCATACAGGAGGTCTTTCCAGAAGAAAGCCTTGTCCTGCACCTTTGTGACGCGGAATTTGCCGTCCTTTGCAATAACAATTATCTCCGAGAGGTCAGAGCAGTCGCAGATATACTCTCCTTCGTCTCTCTTGAGGCCGATACCCACAAATCCTTCCTCCAGGTTTGCATAGAGCTTGGCGTTGTTGGATACAACCTTTGTGACCGTAATGTTCTCAAGGGAAGAGATTTCCGTAAGGCGCGGCCAGGCTGCACCGTACTTTTTCTTGAGCATCTTGAACCAGTCTATGGTGAACTCCGTGATGTGCTCAAGGTGGTCCTTAACCTCCTTCATCTGGTCCTCGATGGCGTAAATCTTCTCATCCAGGGCCTTGGTGTCGAACTTGGATATCTTGCGAACCGGCTTTTCAACCAGCTTGAGGATGTCCTCCATGACAATGGGCCTGTGAAGAAGGTCCTGGTACTGAAGCATCTGGGACAGGATGTCCTGAAGCTGTTCCTCCCAGCTCATTTGGTTCTGTTCCAGCACTTTGTAAATGCGGTTCTCAAAGAAGATGCGCTCCAGGGAACTGTAGTGCCAGTCGTTCTCCAGTTCCCCGAGTTTAACCTCCAGCTGCGCCTTCAGAATGTCGCGGGTGTGGTAGGTGTCGTACTCCAGGATTTCGTCTACGGTAAGGAACACCGGCTTGTTTTCACGGATTACGCAGGCGTTGGGAGCAATCTTGGTCTCGCATTCCGTGAAGGCGTAAAGGGCGTCTATGGTCTTGTCAGGGGAGACATCGGCCGGAAGATGGATGATGATTTCCACCTTGTCCGTGGTCATGTCATCTATCTTCTTGATGTTTATCTTCTTTTTCTCCTTGGCCTTGATGATGCTGTCTATTATGCCCTGGGAGGTTTTGCCGTAGGGGATTTCGGTGATGGTAATGGTGTTTTTGTCCACTTTGTTGATGCGGGCGCGCACCTTTACCATGCCGCCTCTCTTGCCCTTGTTGTACTTTGAGCAGTCTGCGATGCCGCCGGTAGGGAAGTCCGGGAGAATCTCGAACGGCTCTCCTTTGAGGATGGCAATTGAAGCGTCTATGAGCTCGTTGAAGTTATGGGGCAGAATCTTTGAACTGAGGCCGGCGGCAATGCCTTCCGTGCCTTGTGCAAGCAGTAGCGGGAAACGCACCGGGAGCTCCGTGGGCTCCTGGTTTCGGCCATCATAGGAAGTCATCCAGGGGGTGACTTTGGGGTCGAATACAACCTCTTTGGCAAACTTGGAGAGACGGGCCTCAATGTAACGGGGCGCGGCGTTGGAGTCTCCGGTGAGGATGTTTCCCCAGTTTCCCTGGCAGTCTATGAGAAGCCCTTTCTGGCCCAGGGTGACCAGGGCTCCAAGGATGGACGCATCTCCGTGGGGGTGATACTGCATGGCCTGGCCCACAATGTTGGCAACCTTGGTGTAGCGGCCGTCGTCCATTGTGGCCATGGTGTGCAGGACCCTTCTCTGGACAGGCTTGAAGCCATCTACGATGTGCGGCACAGCCCTGTCCAGAATGGTGTAGGACGCATAGTCCAGATACCATTCCTTGAACATTCCGGAAAGCTTGAACTTCCTGCTGTCTCCGCCAAGGAGTTTGTCGAATTTCCCGGACGCAGAGGCGTCTTCGGAGAGTTCCTCGTCTTCCTCTTCCTGGTTATTCTTGATGTCGTCCCAATCTTCTGCCATAAAAATTAGAATTCATACCCAAACCGGCGAAGCTCCTTGCGGTCTTCCCGCCAGTCGGGGTCCACTTTTACAAATGTAGTCAAAAAAACCTTTTTTTGGAAGAAATCTTCCATCTCAAGGCGTGCCTGGGTGCCCACTTTTTTGAGCATAGCGCCCTTTTTGCCGATGATTATTCCCTTCTGGGACTCCCTCATCACATAGATTACGGCGCTTATCTCATAGCGTTCCTCGCCTTCGTGGAAGGACTCAATTTCTACCTGGCAACTGTACGGAATCTCTTCCGAGTAGTTGAGGAAAATCTTTTCCCTGATAATCTCAGAGGCGAAGAAGCGGAGGTTCTTGTCAGTGAACTGGTCTTTGTCAAACCACGCGGGAGCCTCCGGAAGCCGTGAAGAAACGGCCTCCATGATGCTCTCAAGGTTGAAGGACTCCTGGGCCGAAGCCGGGATGATTTCGGCCTTGGGAAGCCTTTCCTTCCACCAGTCCATGAGTTCCACCACCTTCTCCTGGTTGGAGATGTCAATCTTGTTTATCACAACCACCACGGGGCACTCCACGCGGGAGAGTTTCTCTATGTAGGCCTCGTTTTTGTCCGGTTTTTCAACGGTGTCGGTGACATAGAGGATGATGTCGGCGTCCCCGATTGCAGTGTCTACAAACGCCAGCATGTTTTCCTGGAGCCTGTAATTGGGCTTGAGGATGCCGGGGGTATCGGAGTACACAATCTGGAAATCCTCCCCGCTCACGATGCCCATGATGCGGTGGCGGGTGGTCTGGGCCTTGGCCGTCACAATGGACAGCTTTTCTCCCACAAGGGCGTTCATCAGCGTGGATTTACCCACGTTGGGATTGCCGATGATATTTACAAATCCTGCCCTGTGTGCCATTATACGTAGGCTCCCATTTTGAGGATATTCACTTCACCTTCAGTGAGGTAGCGCCAGTCGCTCTTCTTGAGGCCTTTCTTGGTGAGGCCTGCGAAGTACACCCTGTCAAGGGCGCGGACCTCGTAGCCGAGGGACTCGAATATGCGGCGGACAATGCGGTTTTTGCCGGAGTGGATCTCAATGCCAAGCTGACGGTGGTCGTGGGCGTCGATGTACTCAAGTTCATCGGCCGAAATTACGCCGTCGCTGAGCTCGATGCCGGAAAGGATCTTTTCCTTGTCCTCTTCCCTCAGGGGGGAATCCAGGATTACCTGGTAGATCTTTTTCTTGTTGTAGGAGGGGTGGGTGAGTTGTTCGGCCATTTCTCCGTCGTTGGTGAACATGAGAACGCCGGTGGTGTTTTTGTCCAGACGGCCCACGGGGAACACCCTTGTGGGGCAGCCTTTGAGGAGGTCCATCACGGTTTTCTCTGCGTGAGGGTCACTGGCGGTGGTCACATAGCCCTTGGGCTTGTTCATCACAATGTAAACCTTCTCTTCACCCTTGAGGCGCTGGCCGTTGAAGCGGACGTCGTCTGTGAGGATGTTCACTTTTGTGCCGAGTTCCGTCACAACCTCTCCGTTTACGGTTACAACACCGCTCTGGATCATGGTGTCGGCCTCCCTTCTGGAGCAGATGCCGGAATTGGCTATGAACTTGTTGAGGCGTACAACCTCCTTGATTTCGGTGGGGGCGGTGTCGTTGTCGGAGTAATGCCCGTTCACCTGGGGTTTGCGGCTGAGCATGGCGTTCATGCCTTCGCGTGCGCCGTCTTTTTTCTTGAATGGTTTGCCGAAGCCGGCGCCCTTCTTGGGGGCTCCGTAGCTGCTTCTGGAGGTGCCTGCTCCCTTGCGCTCTCCGTAGGAGGAGCTTCTTTCGGGGCGGCCTTCACGGCGCTCTCCGTATGCGGGACGCTCTCCACGGCCTGCTCCGCGGCGCTCACCATACGGGGCGCTGCTGCCGCTCCTTCTTGCGGGACGGTCTCCGTCAGAGAAACTGCGGCTGGTGGAATAATCTACTTTTTCTACGCGGCCGGTGCTTTCGGCCTTTCTTACGATACGTTTTCTCGTACCTCTTTTGTTGTCTTCCATAATACGTACACCCTCACGGGCTTTAATTTGTTTTTATTTGTTTTTTATGATATGGGTATATGTCTCTGAACCGTCGGCTTCGCCGACCCCTCCCTCTTACAAAGCCGAGGGTGGCTATGGGTTCAGAGACATATACCCATATCATTTCAGTTTAAAAATATAAGTTATAGTTCCTTCTTGAACTAGAGGTGCATTGGCTGATTGATTGAATGTCGTTTTCAGTGCAGCAATACGCGCTTCATTCCAAAGTGTTTTATCCATCAAAGTAGTGCCGACTGCACCAGGTACAGCATCAGTCACCTGACCATACTGATTAACTTTAATAGATACTACTACAACGCCATCTTTTTGACTACGATAGTCAGGTTTTTGAAGGGATCCAATTACGTTTCGGCCCTTTAGGTGGGCGTTTGCGGTGCCTTCGGTTTTGCCCTCACGGGTATTTCCGTCCGGCTGGCCGGCCTTGAAGCCTTCCGATGCGTCTTTGGCGCTATGGGGCGTTGTGGCGCTGTTGTCCTTCTGGCTCATGCCGGGGAACGACGCCCTGGGGTCAAGCTTAGGCTCTTCCTTCGGTTCCGGAGTGGGGACATCCACGTCTCCAACGGGGTCCGGTTTGGTGGCGGGGGTTACGTTGGGCCTGTCGTTCACATGCGGGGATTCGGCCTTCTGGACCAGTTCCACCGCCTTTTCGCGGTCCACTTCCTCGGCTTGGGGTTGGCGTCCCACGCGGGTTTGGACGGGCTTTACCACTTCCTCTTCTTCCTCGAATTCAATTACAAGGGATGTGCGCTCCGGCGGCGGAGGGTCAAGGTAGGTGAGCCCGCTTGTGAGGCACACCACCAGCGCGGCGGCATGAAGCCCCAGCGTAACCAGGATGCCGATTACGCCAGCGTTCTTCTCACTCTTTTCCTGCTTGCGCTGGTACGGTTGCATGTGCTATTCCGGTTGGGTTGCCAGGATAACCTTGTAGTGGTTCCTCTTGGCAATGTTCATAACCTGTACAACTTCTCCTACGGGGACTGTCTGGTCACTGTAGATGGAGAAAGTGGGATCCTCCTCCTGTGAGAGAAGGCCGATTAGTTCGTCTTCCACATCCTGAAACTCCGTGGGCTCCTTGTCTCCGTTGATGTGGTAGGTGTAGGTGTCATCTCCCCAGTCCTTGATGCTTACGCTCACAGTTGCCTTTGCGTTTACCTGGCCCGTGGATTTGGGCAGGAGGAGCTTGAGGGCGTTGGGGTTTATGAGCGTAGAGGTGACCAGGAAGAAGATAAGCAGCAGGAACACTATATCCGTCATGGAGGATACAGAGAACTGCGCGTCTACCTTGGTGTTTCTCTTGAGTGCCATGGCGCTACTCCTCTTCCTTGGTGGGTTCGTTGATTACGATGTCCATGAACTCCATGGTGGAGTTTTCCATCTGGTACACAAGGTCGCTGACCTTGGAGGTGAGCCAGTTGTAGCCGAAGTATGCGATGATACCCACAATGAGGCCGCCCACGGTGGTGAGCATTGCGGTGTAAATACCGCCGCTGAGGAGGGTGATGTCAATGTTGTTGCCGGCCTTTGACATGTTGAAGAAGGCCTGGACCATACCCATTACGGTGCCAAGGAAACCGATCATGGGGGCGCCGCCGGCTATGGTTGCAAGAAGCGGAAGGCCCTTTTCAAGGCGTGCCACTTCCACGTTGCCGATGTTCTCGAT
>DGXO01000004.1:0-4282 GCA_002395605.1 Bacteroidales bacterium UBA4230 | reverse complement strand
ATCATGCGGGCCACGGGGTTGTCGTATTTGCGGCACAGGGTTACGGCGCTCTTCTTTTTGCCGTCTGTGAGGTAATCCCTGATGTCCTTCATGAAGTGGGGATCAATCTTGGATGCGTTCTTGATGACCCACCACTTGCGGCCAATCAGGTAAACGGCCAGGATTGAAAGGGCAAGGAGTACCCACATGAGGGGACCGCCCATGGTGAACATGGAAAAGAGACTCTCGCTCATCTGCTGGGGCTCCTGGGCTACGGGAGTTTCGGCAGCCTGGTTGATGGCTTCGGCCATTGCTTCCAGGGTGTCTGCTTGAAGAATTTGGAAGGGCATATCTTAGTACTTTGTTTATATTCTATATCAATCTGCAAAGATACTAAAAAAACTGCTCCTCCGCAAGGGTTGTCTTACCTTAAATCACCTCAATCTCGCTGGCGGGGATCCAGCCCTGGCGGCCGTCCGCCAGTTCAATGTTGGAGAAGCCGCCAACGTTGTCCAAAATGCGCACACGCGTGCCCTCGTGGAGGATGAACAGGTCCTTGGCGCCATCGGCCGAGGGGGAGCTCTTGACGGAGGAGACCGGCTTCATCACGATTGCCATGTCCTGACGCAGGGCCTCAGAGCGCTGCCACTGGGCAAAATCCCAGCCAAGAAGGGTCACCACAAGGAAGGCTATTCCAAGGAAGAAGCCGAGTTTCCGGCGTCCGGCGGTGCTTCCAAGAAGGAACAGCAGGACGCAGGCAACAAATAGCGCCAGGCTCACAAGCCCAATAACGGCCCATGCATTTGACGGCAGCAGGTAGCACACTCCGCGCCTCCACTGCTGGAAGAACATCTCCGGAACCTCATCAATGCGGTCCTGGGTAAGCGCACGGGCGTATTCAAGGTTATAGCGGATATCGGCATCGGAGGGGTCCAGCCTGCAGGCTCTTTCGTACCACAGGATTGCCTGGGCGATTTCCCCGCTCCTCAGATAAGAGTTTCCAAGGTTGTAGTACAGTTCCTTTGACATGAGCCCGGTCTCACGGACATCCTCAAAGTCCTTCAGGGCCGAAGCATAATCCCCGGCCGTGTAGGCCTCCACGCCGGAGCGCCAGAGGGAATCCGGGTAGGATTCGGCCGCGTGGGCGGCGCCAAACGGAACAAGCAGCAGCAGGGCCATTACCGCGGCACCCGCGCCGGAAGAAGGTTTTTTCTTCATGGAAGAGTCGATAGCCGTAATAAGTGAGACGGCTTTTTCATAGTGCGCGCTCATAGCATCGTGGCCCGCAGAAGGGGAGTAGCGGGCTTCCTCGCAGGCCGAAAGAAGGTCCACGAAATCATCGGCCACACCCTGTGCCACGCCTCCGGACACAAGCGCCGCGGAGATATTCTCCTTGCTCTGCTCTGCCATGTCAAGGCCCAGTTTGTCACCCACAAAGCCAAGGAGGGAGCGATGGAGCTCCTCGTAGAAAGCCGTATATAGGTTTTTGCCAAGGAATTCCCGTGCCTGCGAGAGCCGCTTCAGTGCCTGCCTTGTGGCCTTGCGGTTGCGGGTTCCGGCAACATCGGCCATGCGTGCGGCAACTTTACGGAAGCCAAGCCAGAATCCAAGGCCCAGCAGTATGAGGGCAATGATGGTGCCCCACCATGCTTTGGAATATACCAGGAAGCTGTTCCCGGCCTGCAGTGTAGTCTTGGTCCGGATGAACCTGATGTCCTGGTCCAGGCTCTTCACGCCCTTCCTGTCCACAACCAGCGTATTTCCGCCGGCCGAAGAACCGCCGTCCTGTGCGTATGAGGCCGACCGTGCCACCGAGATTGGCAGCGCCGCGGAAGATACCGTCTCATATCGCCGGGCATTTACGTCGTAGTAAGCAAAGTTCACCGGCCCCAGGGTGAAGTCTCCTGGACTGCGCGGGATGAACGGGTACTCAAATGTCTTGGACCCGGAAGTTCCGCTTTTGTCCGTGTTCACGCTTGTCTTTACGTCGTACACCTCAAAATCCGGAGGGAAGGAAATCTTGGGGGCTTCCACAAGGGCTATGTTGCCCTTTCCGCTCACCGTCACAACAAGCGACGCGGCGTCATGCGTCTTGAGGGAATCCTTGCTCACTTTGGCGCTCACCTTGAACTGCCCCACGCCTCCCGCAAAACTTGCCGGTGCTCCAGCAGGAAGGGCCGAAACGCTCAGCGACCGTGCCGGAGTGGTAACCCTCTGCCTGGTTGTGACATATCCGGTGCCGAAGAAATCGTCAAACGGAGACCCGGAGCCGCGGGGCCTCTGGACGTTCACAAGGCACACTACCTCCGCGGGCTCGATGGGCTGTTCCCCCGCCTTCTGCGGGATAATCACCCACCTGCGCAGAACGGCGCTGTTGTACATTACACCGTCCACCTGCTCTCTTTGGAACTCGATGTTTGCGGGAGCCTCCACTTCCTGGCTCCAGAAGCCCTTGAATGAAGGGAACTTGACATTCTCAAAGCCTGCGAGGTTGGCCCTGTGGTAGATTTTCAGGGTTGCCGTAACGGGCTCTCCCACCACAACCGAATTCCGGCTCAGGGAAAGCCTCATGAAAATATCTGAGTCTCCGCGTGAGGCCTGCTGGGTGTCGTCACGCCCGGCCTGACCGGGCGTCTGCTGGGATGAACCCTGCTGGGAGCCGCTTCCGCTCCCCACAACCTGGATTTGCACGGCCTTGGACTGGATTTCGGCCCCCTTTATGCGGGCCGTTGCCGGCGGCAGGGTGAATGTTCCGGTCTTTTTGGCCTGCAGGATGTAGGTGTAGGTGGTCTGGGAAGACCGGGTGGTTTTTCCGTTGATTATCTGGATGCTTGTGGAAGAGCCCTTCTGGGGGCCCCACACCACCGTGAAGTCGTCTCCGGCTTCCCACTCAAAACTTGAGGGGGAGTTCTCTCCTTCCACCACGAATCCAACGTTGAACCTTTCCTGGAGCTCAACTATATTGTGAACTTCAACCCTTATGGATGGCTGGGCCCATGCCGAAATTACGGCAAGGGCTGCTGCAAATATGCTTACTATCCTTTTCATCCTACCAATTCTTTTCCTTCTGACGGGACTTAAGGGCGGCGGCCTTTTGGGCGTCTACCTTCTCCTGAGTCTGTTTCTCTTTTTCCTGTATGGCCTGAAGCAGCTGCTGAGCCTGCTGGGGGCTTATTTCCACCGGACGCTTTTTCTCTCCGGCGCTGTCATTCTTGTCCTGCTGCTGGTCCTGGTTCTGGTCCTGGTTCTGGTCCTGCTGCTGCTTATCCTTATTCTGGTCCTGATCCTGGTTTTGGTCCTGATTTTGATCCTGGTTCTGGTCTTGATTCTGGTCTTGATTTTGGTCTTGATTTTGGTCTTGATTCTGGATATGGTACCTTGCATAGGTGTAATTCTCCTTGGCGTCAATGTCGTCGGGGGTAAGCTGGAGGCACTTTATATAGCAGTCTACGGCCTTGTTCCAGTCCTGCTGGGCAATGGCGATGTTTCCGCGGTTATAGAAAAACGCCGGAGCAAAGTTATACCTAAGCACGCTGTCTTCGGGAACGGAATCCATCTGCCTTGCGGCTTCGTCCATATTGCCCTGCCTGTACAGGTTGTTTGCAAGGTTGTATCGGCCAGCAACGCTGGTGCTGTCTTTAAGCAGGCCCTTGCGGTAACTGATGTCGGCCTTGTCAAATTCGCCGGACCAGAATTCGCGGTTTCCGCGCCGGAAATCGCTTCTCTGGCCCCATGCGCCTCCAATGCCGCACAGGGTCAATAGTATTATGCACAGTAACTTTCTCATACCTCAAAAAGTTTGCGGCGCGGTTTGCGCCTGCCGATGAGAATCTCTATCACAAAGCACAGCAGGGCTGCGCCAAGGAAGTACATGAACTCGTCGTCGTATTCCTCAAACACCATGCTTCCAAATTCTTCGTCCTCCATCCGGCGGATGTCGTCAATGATGGGATTCAGGCCGAATTCCTCGTTGCCGGCGTGGATGTATGCCCCGCCTCCGGCGCGGGCGATGTCACGGAGCATCTGCTCGTTGAGGCGTGTGACCACAATCTCACCGTTGCGGTCTTTGAGCAGGCCGCCGTCCATGGGGATAGGCTGGCCTTCGGCCGACCCTACGCCAATGGTGTACACCTTTATGCCAAGTTCCGCCGCCTGTTTTGCGCTTTCAACGGCATCGGCCTCATGGTCTTCGCCGTCGGAGATGACCACAATCACGCGGCTTTTCTCGCTTTGCGCGCTGAAACTCTTGGTACACAGGCGGATGGCGTCTCCTATGGCCGTTCCCTGCACGGGGATGGAACCG
>DGXO01000024.1:23398-37152 GCA_002395605.1 Bacteroidales bacterium UBA4230 | reverse complement strand
TGTCTGCACATAATCGCTCAATTTTTCAATCTCAAAATCGTCTTTCTTAATTGAGCATGCTATTGTCTCCTGCTGAGTGTTAGATTTGATGACTGAAAGGATATTCACATCGACAGTAGCAGAGTCGAATACCTTGTAGCCGGCAAAATCTATCAGAAGGGAAGGCTGATACTGGCTTGTCAGCATTGCACGCAACGATTTACCATAGGCCGACTTCATCCAACCGTTAGAGGTAATGAACGAGAGCAACGCTCCGGGCTTTAGGAGTTTCATCCCCATCTCATAGAACAAACAGTAGATGTCGCCGGTGCGCTCGTAAGTCTCGTAGTTCATTTTCTGGAGAGCATCGGCATCTGCTCCCATCTTCTGAAGCTGGATATAAGGCGGGTTACCAATCACGCAATCGAAGCCGACAAATCGGCCATCTTCATCCAGGACTTCTGGGAACTCAATACGCCATTCAAATGCGCCAATGAAGATTTTGTTATCCCGGATTTCATCTACCTCGGCCTGTATCTTGGCAATCTTGCCCTGTAGATCCTTAGCCTGTTTATCGCGCTGAGCCTGCTCTTTCTTACTGATTTCGAAGAGTTGTGGTGCTAAAAGGTTGTTCAACTCTCCCTCCAATTGATTCTTACGAACTAGTTTAGGGTCGTTCAAGCCAATCTGGGTGCGGAGATTGCCTTTTATCTGTCGGAGATAATCCTCCAGTTCTCGTTTTTCCTCCTTGCTGTGGGCGTTTTTATAGTCGCTTACCGCTTTGCGATAGGCGCCAATGGAGATACCGTTCTTTCGGAGGATTTCTGAGATGTCCTGCCCAATGTCAAAGCGGTGCAAAAGAGAGTTACCTACCTTGATATTAATGTCGATATTCGGCAAGGTTTCCAGTTCAGTATAGTCACTCTCTTTGGTGTAGTACGCGTTTTTCAGCAGCTCTATCCAAAGTCGGAGTCGACAGATATTGACAGCATTCGGGTTAAGATCCACGCCGAAAAGGCAGTTTTCGATGATTTTACGCTTCTCATTGAAGAGCGTTTCCTGGATTCGCTGGCTCTCCTGATTCCCCGGGATGTAGTTGACGGGGTTTCCGTCCTCGTCGGATACCAGAAGTTCATCGTTTTCTATATCGATACTATAGTCCTGTTTCTTAATGCGCTTTCCAGAGCCGTCGATGAGGATACCGAGATCATATTTGGTGCGTATAAGTTCATTGAGGACGGATACCAGGAAGTGACCGGAACCCACAGCCGGGTCACAAATACGAAGGGAATCTACAATGGCGTTTGCCTGGGCATAATCCTCTATATCTTTGTTTTTCAAGGCCTCGTAGTCCTTGCACGACCAGCTCATCTCTTCATTGAAGCGGCGGACAACGGTCTGTCGAATGGCTTCGCGGCTCATGTACATTGTGACTGCCCCAGGAGTGAACACGGAGCCGTCTTTGTGGCCGTTTATTTTCTCGAAGATGAGACCAAGAACGGATGCGCTGATGAGTGTCTTTGCCTGTTCTTGAACTTCTTCGGCCCCCTCACTTGCAAAGTCGTAAGCGTCCAGAAACTCCAACAGGTAACGAAGTGTAGGAAGTTTGGCGTATCGCGGTTTCTGACCGTCTTTGAGCACCGTCCCACCGAACAGAGGAAGCTGGCTATTGTCAAGGCTACTGATGCGAATGGTTTGCCGCTCCAAGGAGCTAATCTCAAAGAGAGAACTGTTCAGGTAAGGGACTTTCCCGTATTTAGAATTAATGCTTTCAGGACGGTCTGCGATACGCTTTGCAAGGACCTGGAAGAAGAGTTTGTTTAGCTCGTCGTAATCCGGAATGTGGGCCGGACTCAAAAAGGCGTAGGATTTATCTCCTTTATGGTATTTAACAAGCTGGGCTTCAAGGAGCTTGAGGAACAGAACCCGATTAATCCAACCAATCGTGAGGGATAGCGCAACGCCAAATAGCTGCTCCGAGCGGTCTTTTCCGAAAGAATAACGTTCCTTCACATTGTCCAGCCAGTCTTCGCTATCAAGGATAGTTATAGCGTTTTCCAGGATGGATGCCTGGTTGCGATCACCTTCTTTGCGGCGAGTAATAACGTGCTTGTTGCTGTCCTTCTCCACCACTTCCTCCAGACCAATGATGTAAAGCAGTTCACTGTAGAATCTGGTATTGAGGGAATTACTGTCATTCTGGAAGCGCTTTTTTAGCAAATGCTCCGGACTGAAGAATTTGAAGAGCTCGATAAGCCGTTTGTCATTACCTGTATCAAGGAATGATTTATACTTTCGAATGTCAAACCAGGTATAGCTTATCTGGTCGATAACCTTGGCAATGATGTCGGCAGCAATCTCCTTGTAGAAGAAATCGGTTTTATCTGAAGCAAGGGCACCGTCATTGAACTCATCGAAACTCTTGATGAGTTTTTTGTTGGAATAGAACAACCGTTCGAACTCCTGAGCATCAAAGATGAAATATTCGTAAATGTTGGTGACAATTAACTGTTTTAGCTGAATATTCTTATTGATGCGCCGCTCTCGGAGATAGTATAGAAGCAGTTCCTGAAGCGCTTTGCGGTTGAGATCTTCCCGCGTAATCATTTCAGATACATTGCCAGGCATCTTGACTTCAAAGATGACGCCTACAGGATCTTGAATATTGTTACCAAGGTGAATGGCACAGTCAATTTTACCATTCGGTGAAACTTTGTATGTCTGGCCGTAGAAAGTCAACTTGAGAAAATCCATCAGATCCCCTTTGACCTTTTCTTCAGTATTGATGACAGTAATCTGTTCGAAGAAATTATGCAACTGTGTTTTGAACGTATCAAACGCTGCACGGTCCACAGGAACCTGGCGATAAGCCTTATTCAGGGACTTGGAAATTGTCAATTCGGCCATAGTAAACTTCAATGGTATTAGCTTAGCAAATTTAACATTTTTCCGGTTTCTAACCTAACAAATCCGCTACAATCAGCAGGTTCCATTCTCTCTGGACCAATGTGTCCGGTTCGCCGCCAATCCATCCTGAAGCCGTATGGGGCATATTTTATGGATTGGCGGCAAGGGAAATGCCTCCAGGGGCCGAAATGCCAGCCGCCAGTACAGAAATAACGCATTGTGAGCGTTAAAAGTGGATTGGCGGCAATCGGCCACTATCGCCTAAAAAGAAAAAACCACCTTTCGGTGGTCCTTGAAGGTTCAAAGGGGACAGGTGGTGTTCCTCCCCCCCCTTCTTTTGCAAAGGTAACAATATAAACGGACATAAACAAAAGTATTTTTACTGCCAGCTTAGCAGTTCATAGTTAACTAATTACAGGATTATAAAGAAAACGGAACTGCATTGGCTTGAATGCAGTTCCTTCTCCTTATTAAAGTGCTAAGTTGTGAGTCTTAGCCACGCATAGCACTATTTGTTGCAAATATACAAAGAGTTTTCAGATTACCAAAATTATTTTAATCCGGATGCTATTTTTATGGCTGTATAGAGATCATTATTGTTTTTGCATTTGTCAATCGACTGACGCAGGTCTCGTTCCAAATCAGCTAAGCGATTTACAGAGACAATACCTGTCAGGTATTTGATGACTTCTACTGCTCCCCGTAGATTAGTCCTGTCAGGCACCGCAGAGAGATTGACCGGACCTTGTGTGGTGAGCGCTTCGTTGGCAGTGTAATCAAACAGAATGCCGTTATGAGCACATCGATTACGTATGCGACGTACAGAAGATAGGTAATTGTAGAACGTCTTTATGGATTGAATTCCGTATGCTTTAGATATATCCAAACGTGAAGATACATTGGAAATGGCATTAAATAAGTCTATAATCTCACCAATGGTCATAAATTCCAGCGTCTTCCATGAAGGTGCATATTTGCAGGCGTGATTGTGGTGATGCCATTTGATGTAAGCCGAGAGCCTGACTCTATCGTAGATGCGGTCAAAAGTCCTGATATATGCTGGAGACACAATGCTTTCATCGGCAAACCATGTGTCTTTGTTACGGTGCTTCGTAGACATATAGTTGACAATGGTAGTCCTAAGATGAATTTCAATTCGACTGATATATTTGAGCAGTATTAATCGAAGTTCAAAGTCAAAATAGTACAATCTGAGCACCGTTTCTAATGAAATGCCCTCCTTGATAATATGGTCACGTCCAACCTTTACGGGATACTTCTTCTCGAAGGGGAACAGATAAAAGCCTAAACGATAAAATCCAATATCGGACAGGATTTCAAAAGCTTTGGCATCATCGAGGATGATCAGCCCCAACTGTTTAAGATATTCTATCTGCTCCGGAACTGTTTTTATATAGCCACTCATCATATACCACTACCTCACTTCTTTAAACTCCATTATGTCTAACATTGAGAACTGCACTCCGTCAATGACGGCATTCCACGATTGATGAAAATGACCATAGAACCACCTCTCAACGTAGTGCCCAGCTTCCTTCAAGCCGTAGAAAATCTTGTCCATTGTTTCACGCTCCCGGGCAACGTCTTCAATGAGTTCAGGATCCCATTCAGCCCATGACTTCAGGCCAACATGCGAGCTTAATTCACAGAAAGAGGGTGATGTGTGAGTAATAACAGTGTCTATTGGCAGAGCTATGTCAGATATCTCTGACGGATTGTAGATAGGGCCCTCGTTCGGCCAGTAAGAAGCCACTTCCGCAACACGATTTCTTGCGTCATGCTTCATTCTATTATAACGGTCAATACTTGTGGCCCCGCCTATGCATAGTATGCTGTGTCCGGCAGCTGTTATGACACTATAATCTGGTATGGTTCTCCACCGCTTGTGCGCTATCTTTTCCTCTGAAAAGTATGCAGGATTGTCATGATTTCCCCGCACGAAAACAATCCAATTGTTGGACTTGCTCAGCCTGGATGCAACTTTGTTGTATATCTGATCATAATACCCGGGTTTATCAAATCCAAATCCGCAATCCCCGGCCACGACAAGTAGGGTGTCCTTACACTCATATTGGATACATAGTTTGTAGGCAAGCGTCTTGAAGTCTCCATGGATATCTCCAGAGACGATAACTTGACGAGCTTCCGGGTAATCTAGCAGCTTCATGTCATATATTGTTTTTAATCCACTCCAATTCTTCGTGTGAAAGATGTGCATTCCGAATGTCCCAAAGCACCTGCTTAGCCCTTCCCCATTTGTTGGAACGAATAGGCTTGGGCAACGTACCTTCATCAGCAAAAACCATCAAATCCGGGTTTTCCGGCCAGTTCGTAATGGTTCCCTCTTTGTCAATGCAGAACTCTACATAATCTCCCCATCCGTTTTCTTTTGGAGGAATGACTTCGTTGGGCACATATCCCACTATCTGAAGTAGTGGTTTCATGTCTTTATCTTGAAGTTCATATGTTCCGGAATCCCGAACCTTTGCCCAAATACGTAAATCTTCATTATAATTCCATTCAAGGACTTTATGACTAGACAAGTTCACGGTAAAGTCAAACTGACGGTTATCAGAATCATAAAGCGGAATAATGGATGACTCATCCATTCCAAGGTCATCTCCACTACCATTAATGATAGTAAATAGGTCATCTCTACGGTTATATGGAATTACTATGTGAAGGTAAACAGCATGGGCTACATAATCGGAATAGAAAACACAACCGGAAAAATCAGGCTCCTCAGGATAGGAAACAAGTAGTTCAAATGGAACGCCAAGCACTTCTGCGGCTTTTCGTATTATCAGAATGTTTTTTGATGCGAAAAGCGAATTGACGTTTTGTTTCTGAATTCCCATCCTGTGGGCGAATTCTGTTTTGGTCATTCCAAGCCGTTTTAATAGTTCCGGTCCCTTGGCTTCAAAGTAAATCTTATTATCAGGCATACAAACAATTTTTCACAAAAATAATAAATATTTATTACAAACCAAAAAGTAATAAATAGTATTAATTATTGGATAATTATTTCGGGTCATGTGGACAAAAACGTCCTCGCCTAATTGCGGGGACGTTTTATACTTGCCTCAGTCTTGCGTGGCTCGTGTTTACCTTGGAAGGTGGGCCCCGCCCTTAACGAGGACTTTTGCATTACCGGCTTATCGGCCCACAATACCACGTCTTATCAGACCAATGCAAATATACAAAGACTTTTCAGATTGCACAAAAAAGTTCCTCATCTTTTACAAAGAAGACAAAATAAACCGATAAATAACATCAAAAATGTATTTGGCCGTGATTTACGTCGCAAGTGCTTATGCAAAATGTCGCAGGTGGCTGCTTAAACTGTCGCAGGTCTGTAAAAAATGCTTGACATGCGACGGTATTTGCTTACTATGGCCGATTTGCGTCGCAGTTCGGCCAAAAAATGCAGACCTGCGACACTTTATCCCGGGACCTGCGACGTTATGGCCCCTGACCTGCGGCACCAGTCACTAAGACCTGCCGTGGCGGCACTATCCTCAATTGCCCTGGTACTTGGCTGGGACAAAAACGCCGTTAAATGCGCCTGGTCAGTACTGCTAGATAGAGCGCTGGACCAGGTCCAGCCATTGCTTTTTGTGTGGCAATATTATATCTTTGCAAAACCTAATATTCAGTGAAATGAAAAAAGCTGCACTAATTCTGTCCGTTATCAGCCTCCTCCTCTCATCATGCGGCGGCGTTGAACTATATCTTCCCAGCTACGGAACCAACGAGGTCCCGGAATCGTTCTTCACCGGACAGCCCTCAGATGCCAGCATAGTATTCCCTCCGGCAGCCTCCATGAACATGTCATCAGGCTCCGGCTCCTACCGCGACATCACAATATCTACACTCCAGCCGGTTGCCGACCTCATGTATGCTGCCGACATCAACCTCTCCAGGGTCCGTACCCAGGACGACGGTCTCACACTCTCCGGTTCGTCATCGGCCACAATAAGATTTTCGGCATACAGAAATGACATTGTTGCCGAAAACATAGTTTCCGGCAACGCTACAGTCAACGGGACACTACCAGAAGGCCCCGTGATTGTGCAGATAAGCACATCACAGGGCGTCTTCCATTTCAAGTTCGACCTGATTACGGAAATCAGCTTCTGAGGTTACAACGCCTTGAGAGCCCTTGCCAGCTGGTCCGGGCAGCTGGTGCCGCGACCTTTGCAGTCTATGCCTTCCAGAAGGCCAATGACATCACTTATCTTTCGGCCCTCACAGAGCCTGGCAAGGCCCTTGGTGTTGCCGTCGCAGCCTTTGACTATTTCTACGCGGCGAATGACATCTCCTTCAGTTTCGATGTTGATCTTTGTGGAGCAGGTTATGCCGCAGGTGGCAAATGATGTGCTTCGGATGCCGCCATCAGTGGTATCTGACAATTTAGTTACGTCAAGCATTTTATTTACAATTGGTGTCTCTATTTCTTTTTCGGCTTCTTTTTCCGGAACTGGCTGGAACCTTTGGACCATCTTGCCGTCATAGAAGACTTCCTCATAGAAATTGGTTTTGGGCCGAATCCAGTACCTGCGGTCTCCGTACATGGCCTGGTACACTACGGCTTCCTCGCCCGTTGCCTCAATGGTGGCAAGGGTTACAAAACGGTAGAGTTTCCTGTTTCGGAAATGACGGTAATACTTTTCCACAATCCTTCTGCAAAATTAATATTTAAAAACGACAATACAATAGTATGAGTTCATGGGTAAAATGTCCCCGGCAGTACTGGACATGCACGTTTTAAGGTGTTTTTGTGCACGTTGAGTACCCAGCAGTACTGGCTAAACACATTTCAGGGCGTTTTTGTGTACGTTGAGTCCCCGGTGGTACTGGACATGCACGTTTCAAGGCGTTTTTGTGTACGTTGAGTCCCCGAAAGGTACTGGGCGAGGGTGGTTTAAATGTTACCTGTCTTTTCTTCTGACGGCCCAGACGTAGATGAGGAGCACCACGTTCATCATAAGGGAGTAGAGGATGGCCGGGATGGCCATTTCGTCGTTGGCAAAAACCAGCGGGCTGGAGGCTATGGCTATTGCCTGGGCGGCATTCTGCATTCCAACCTCAATGACAACCGTCCGGCGCTGCTTCTCCCCGGTTCTCACAAGCCTGGAAAGCAGTGACGAGCACGTGATTGCAACAAGGATAAGGGCCGTGACGCAGAGCCCCAGGATGCCGATATTGGCAAGAATTGTCTTGTGATGCTGGATGTAAAACACCGTCACAAGCACAAGAAGAAGCGGGAACGCCAGTTTCCCAAGCACCTTGTCGGTTTTTTCGGCCCCCTTTGGCCAAGCATAATGTAGCCCAATTCCAAGGAGCACGGGAAGGAGCATCAGCACAAGATTCTGCTTGATGAGGTTCCCAACCGGAAGCGTAATTCCCACGCTCTCCCCTACCAGGGCCGTTGCCCAACTCATTATAACCGGAATGGTAAACAGCGTGACAATGCTGCTTATTGCCGTGAGGGTTACGGAAAGCGCCACATCACCGCCCGCCAGCTTGGAAAACACGTTTGACGAGCTTCCGCCGGGACAGCACGCAATAAGCACCAGGCCGATGAAAAACACCGGCGGCAGATTAAACGCATAAGCCAGCCCCAGGGCAATGGCCGGTAAAAGCAAAAGCTGGCCGAAAAGGGCTATCCCTAACGGCCAGGGTTTACTGAAAACTTTCCCGAAATCTTCAAGCCTGAGCGTAAGCCCGAGGTCGAACATCAGAAGGGTAAGTATGGGAAGTACAATCCATATTGCCATAATGGTGGCAAAAATACTGCTTTTTTATATAACTAGCGAAGATACTTCCGCTTCATGCTCTCCTGTTCTTCGGCACTGAAGCCAAGAGCCTCTTCCAGATAGGCCTGGAGGGAGCCGTAGCGGGAATCAATGAGATCCAGCGTGGACTCGAAATTCTCCACGCTAACCCCAATCATGGCGCGGATGAAGGAGAGTTCGGCCTCTCCGCCGCCTTTCTCCACAATTTTGGCCGAAATGGCCTCCACGGCGGGAGCGTAGGAGACGTTGGACAGTGCGAAGTCCTCCACAATGGTTTCACGGCTGGCGCCAAGGGCTGCAAGCACAAAGGCCGAGCCCCATCCGCAGCGGTCCTTGCCCTGTGAGCAGTGCCAGAGCGCACCGCCTTTGGAGGACAGCACGCCACGGAGGAACTCCCCATAGCGTTTCTGCGACGTTGTGTCCATCACAATGGCCGGATAAAGCTTCTGGGCCATCTCTTGCGCCTTGGGGTTGAAAGCGTATTCCGACAATGTTTCCATCAGATTATGGGACTGGACCACCGTAGTGTCCGCGCGGCCTGATGCGAAGGCGGCCACAAACTTCTCCGGAAGCGTTGACAGCCAGGTGTTCTTGACGCCCTCGATTTCACGGTCCATGGCCTTGCTGCGTTCGGCCTCAAAGCGGAAATCAAAGATGTCGGTAAGGCCGAAGCGTTTTTTTAGGAGGGCTACATCGGCATCCGTTGCCTTGGAAAGCTCTGCGCTGCGCACAAGTTTGCCGGCGCGGATGGTCCGGCCGTCCTGCATCACAAGGCCGCCCAATTCACGGGCGTTCTCTATGCCTTCAAATGCAACGGTCCTGTCTTTGGGAGAAGTTGAGCAGCCGGACAACATAAGAAAAGGAATCAGAATGGATAATATACGTTTCATAATATCAATATGCGCTAAGCATTTTTTCTATTCTTTCTACGCTTATTTCCGGCAGGGGCCCGTGGAACGCCATGTCATATACATAGGGCACCTTTGCGGCATAGTAAGGAAGAAGACCGTGGACATAATCCGCCAGAGCCTTGGGATCGGAGGTGCCAAGATAGGCCGGAAGGAAACAGTTCCAGTGGTCTTTCATCTGCTCCGGTGTAAGGTGGAAAAGGGCCTGTGAGCGGGAGGCGTCCATATTCTGCGACATAATCCACATGATGGCAATGTCCCACTCAGGAGCTCCGTAGCTGAACTCCCCTACATCAATCCACAGGTTGCGGTGTCCGTCCGTAATTATATTGCCGATATGGAGGTCTCCGTGAATACAATTGGGAGTATCGGGGACCGTTGCCAGGAAAGAGAGGGACCGCTCCCTGTAGGCCTCAGGTACCAGGTCTTTCTCCTTGTAAAAACGGGTCAGGACTTCTTTGTATGACCGAAGGCGGGATGTATCGGCGGGTGTGGAATGGAGTTTCCGGGCACAACCCGCAAAAGTGAGGCTAATCTCTTCCAGACGGGAAGGTTCCTCTGAGATAATGCGGGTAAAGGAGCGCTTGCCCTTCACCAGTTCATATTCCGCGCCGAATCTTTCCCCGTCCGTCACAAGGCGGTACGGCTCAGGTGTGGGTATGCCCAGTTCGAAGACCGTGCGGGCCGTAAGGAATTCGGCCCTTGCCCTGTCGGCCTCAAAGCCGGGATTGTAGAGCTTGGCCAGCGTATTGCGCGTTTTGTGGGTATAGGATACGGCGGTTCCGCCCTCTCCGCTCCGGGTGTAATCTTCAAGGTTTATTTGCTCGTAATCGCTCATAATGCCTGCTAACTTAAATTTTGCAAATATACATAATTTTTCGCTGGCTGCGACTAACTCCAGAAGCGTCAAGTATCTCTCCGGCCACATAAAGGCCGAATACCGCTCTGCCTGACCTCCGGTTGCACGTTCCCGCCGGGCCAGGTGCAAAAACACCCCCTATTTGCACCTGGCACCACGTTTTCATCAGCATCCGGTGCAAAAACACCCACCTTTTGCACCT
This sequence comes from Bacteroidales bacterium UBA4230, assembly GCA_002395605.1. GTDB lineage: Bacteria > Bacteroidota > Bacteroidia > Bacteroidales > UBA932 > Cryptobacteroides. Next base: position 26,478 of record DGXO01000024.1, on the reverse strand, counting down.
GGCACCCCGTTTTCACCAGTCTCCGGTGCAAAAACACCCCCTATTTGCACCTGGGAAAGACAAAAAGCAGTATCTTTGCGCCCCAAATGTAAGTAAAGTGGCAGTAGAAGATATCAAAAGAAGAAGGCTGGTGGGACTCCTGGCCGGCCTTATTGCGGGGGTGTCGTACGGGACCAATCCCCTATTTGCAAAACCGCTTTTGGAAAGCGGCGTTCCGGTGCTTGTGATGCTGTTTTTCCGTTACGGAATGTCGGCGGCAATACTGGCCGCGTGGATGGCATGCAGACACGAGGCCTTCAAGGTTGAAAAGCGGGAACTGGGCCTTCTTGCCGTGCTAGGAGTGCTTTTTGCCTGCAGCAGCCTTTTCCTTTTCACTTCCTATGAGTTCATCCCCTCCGGGCTTGCCACCACGCTGGTTTACCTCTACCCGGTGTTCACGGCCCTTATCATGGTGGTCCTGAGGTTCTACCCCAGTTGGCAAACCTGGCTTTCAATCATCGCCACATTCGGCGGAATCCTGCTTCTTTCCACCCCTTCGGCCGGGGCCGAAATAAGGCTTTCCGGGATAATCCTTGCAATCATGTCCGCGTTGAGCTATGCCCTCTATCTTGTGATTGTGAACCGAAGCAGGCGAATAAAGAAGGTGTCGGAGCACACCCTCACCCTCTATGCCCTCATGACGGGGGCGGCAATGTTCCTCGTGATCCGGCTTTTCCAGGGCGGCAGCATCCTTGAAGGCGTGGACTCCCCCGCCGATTGGGGAAATCTCCTAGGCCTGGCCGTTGTCCCCACAATGATTTCAATGCTAACACTTGCGGTGTCGTCAAGGTATATCGGCCCCACCAAGACATCCATCCTTGGCGTGTTTGAGCCCCTCACCGCCATAATGATTGGCACTGTGCTGTTTGGAGAACCCCTTACGCCGAAAATGGCAGCCGGGGTTGCCATATGCGTTGGCGCAGTTGTTTTCATGATCCTGAAGCCGGGACGGAAATAAAAATGATTTGCCAGTGCAACCGAAAAATGCTATTTTTGCGAAAAAGACAACCAACTTGCGCGTGAGTCTAGTAATCTAATCTTTTGAGAAATATTTCAAGCCATGACAGAGATAACCATCAGCGTAGGACTTAACGACGCCGTCACTAAGCAGCAGAAGTATGACACCAAGATGTACGTGGACATAATGAAATTTGTGTGTCAGAGTTACCACGTGGCGTTCTCGTATATCGTTTCCGATGGCGGCTATTTCCACGAAAATGGTGACTATGTACAGGAAAAGACGCTGGTCCTTTGCCTTCTGGACCCTGAGAAAGGTATTGTGGATGCCATTGCAAAGGATCTCTGCACCTTTTTCCATCAAGAATCCGTCCTGATCACAGAGAGCAAGGTCAGGGCCTATTTCATTAAAGAAAACTAGTCTTCCTTTTCCTTCACATAGCAGGCCACAAGCCCGTAGGTGATGGTGGGACGTATCCAGATTTCAACCATCAGATAGGTGGTGTATTGGTCGGCGGGCTCACGCAGGATTATGATGTTATAGAGCAGCGCTATTAGCATATCCACTATGCAAATCATCCACAGGTTAGCTTTGGAGTAGGTTTTCCAGTCTTTTCGCGCATAGAAATAAGTGAGCATGATAAGAAGCGCCACGGAAAGCGTGAGGCATACAAGGTGAACCGGAAAACTCTCCAGCTTTGGAGCAAACAGGATATCCCTGAGAAGCACCGTTGCGCCTATGTTCAGGGTGCACCAATAATTGAACTGCTTGGTGGTGATGGGGCCTTTGAAAAAATACATCCACATCATCACAAGGCTGGCAATGTAGAACACGTTGAGCACAAGCTCCGGCCAAGATTCACGGATACCCAGCGTGAGCACACCGTAGATGACCATTACCACAGACACTGCCGCTGCAATTATTGTAACGGCCACATTGAATATATCCGACTTGCTGCTAAATCTGGTTTTCATGGTAAAAAATTTACAAACATACAAAATTAATAAATTATTTCTTACAAGGCAACTTGATCCGAGCCCCATTTCAATTTTTATATGCTCCCCACATAGTACTGGACAAATTCGCTTTTGGATTTCTGAAAACCGACAATCAGTCTATACGACTTCCATCTCATCAGATACATTTGGGAATACGGTTTCTGATTCTTGTCATTGTGTTTTGGCGTCCATTTTTCAACGGTTGCATTTTGAAGGATTTCGGTCAAATGGAAAAACGTAGCAGGTGACGGCGTATGCCGTCGCAGGTGGCAATGCGAAGTGTCGCAGGTGGCAATGCGAAGTATCGCAGGTCTGCAAAAAATTGCTGACCTGCGACGTTTTTTTGTCCCTGTGGCCGATTTGCGTCGCAGTTCGGCCCAAAAACGCAGACCTGCGACGTTTCGCCCCTTGACCTGCAACGTTTCATCTCCTAACCGGCGACGTTTCCTCCCCTGACCTGCGACATTATGCGTCCCAGGGACTCAACATACGCGAAAACGCCCTAAAACGTGCACGTTCAGTACCGCTGGGGACTCAACGCACGCAAAAACACCGCAAAACGTGTACGCTCAGTACCACTGGGTACTCGGTGTGCACAAAAACACTGCAAAACGTGCTGGACCGGATGTTCGACTTCCTCAGCGGAATGGGTTATTTCAATTCCTGACGCTTCTTTTCATAGTATGCGTGACGGGCTGGATTCTCCGGAAACCAGCCCTTTAGCACACGCTTTTCCTGGAGGAACATCTCATGGATGCCCCACAGGCAGGAGAACGCGAATCCGCCCACTATTGTTGAGAGGATGGCGCTCTGGATGAAAAGCGAGGCCGCAGAGAATCCAAGGCCCGCCACCAGCCAAACCCACCAACTGTTTCGGCCCCAGTAATACTCCATTTTTATCACCGCCGGATGGCATATCCCTATGCTCAGGAACACCGCCGCACCCACTATTATTCCACTAAGATTCATTTTCAATTATTTGTGGTTGCAAAGTTCAGTAAAAGTGACTTACAATTATAGGAATAATGGTGCTGCCATTAGGACTTATCATTGTTCCGCCTCCTTCGCGCACGTTTCGGGCCCCA
>DGXO01000024.1:9436-23237 GCA_002395605.1 Bacteroidales bacterium UBA4230 | reverse complement strand
CCCCATTTCGTGCTCGGAGCCCGTGTTTTCCCTCCTTCGCGCACGCTTTGCCCCCTATTTCGTGCTCGGAACCCGCGTGAAGGTGAGCTACCGTTGCGGAAGGGTGAAAAAAGTGTTAAATTTGCATAGCAAAAACATAAGACCTTATGAAAAAAACTATCAAAGAAGTCCTGTATGAGTGCCAGGCAAACAAGACCGCAGTCCTGGCAACCAACTTTTATAATTTCGAGACCCTTACCTGCGTGGCAAAGGCTGCACAGGCCATGGATGCTACGGTAATGCTGCAGCTTACGCGGTCGTCTATCGACTACATGGGCCTTCACACGGCTTACAAGATGGGCCGGCAGGTAATTGAGGATTACGGTCTGCGTGGTTACATCCACCTTGACCATGGCCCCAGCCTGGAACTGGTGCAGCGCTGCCTGGACGAAGGCTTCGACTCCGTGATGATAGATGCCTCCGAGAAACCCTTCGAGGAAAACGTGGAGACTTCGGCCAAAGCCGTGGAAATGGCAAAGCCTTACGGGGCCAACGTAGAGGCCGAACTTGGCTACGTGGCAAAACTTGGTCAGGAGCAGGGCGGCGGCTTCACCACCCCTGAGCAGGCCGTGGAGTTTGTGAACCGTACCGGCGTAGACGCCCTGGCGGTGTCCATCGGTTCGGCCCACGGGTTCTATAAACTTCCCCCGCACCTTGATATCCCGCGTCTTGCCGCAATCCACGCTGCAACGCCTGTGGCACTGGTCCTGCACGGTTCCTCCGGCATTCCCCACGACCAGGTGAAGGATGCCATCCACAACGGTATCGTGAAGGTGAACCTTGCTACGGAAATCAAGGACAACTTCATGCGCGCCCTGAAAAAGGTACTCTCAGAGAGCGACGAAATTGACCTCCGGAAGGTCTTCCCTAAAGCCATGGATCCCGTGGTGGAACTCCTCAAGGAGAAGTACGCCGTGATGAAGGGTTAATCCCCCCTACCACTTGTAGTTAAGAAGCCTTGGAGTGGCCTCAAGGGATAGCCACGCCCAGAAAAGGCGGCCGTCCTGAGAGGCTCTCTTGAGAAGTTGCATGTTCTTGGTACCAACCATATAGGATAGACCAAGGGAGAGTTTCACGTCCTTTATGATCTTCCAGGAGGCGTCTATCTCGAACTCATGGCCCAGCGTGCTTCCGATGTCCTGCAGCTTGGCGGCAATAGCAAGGTAATGATACTGCACCCCTATGTCCATCCCGGGCATGGGGGTTACTTTTACGCCAACGTAGGCATTCTGAAGGCCCGGGCTGAAGCCGTTCACATAAGTGCTCATGTAGAAGAAGTCCATGGCACCGTAGNNACTGAGCTCGGCTTCCTTCCTTAGGCGGTAGGAAGCGGTCAATTCCAGCTCGTGGCCCAGCGAGTGGCTGGCATCTCTGATGTCGACAGCTGTTGCGAGATAGTGATAGGAAGCGTTGAAGGTGAACTTGTCGAAGGGTTTCCATTTTGTGCCCAGGTAGAGGTTCTGCAGGCCGGGAGTGAACCCGCTGTAGTAGGTCTGGACATAGAAGAAGTCCATGGCACCGTAGAACTTGTGATGGGAGCCGTAGACGGGATTGAAGCCCTTGATAACTTCGTGCTTGATGAGCCCAGTCTGCCCGGGCTGAGGCACGGCGTAGGTGTCGTCTCCGCTTAGATAGTCGTAGCCAGCCACAAAGCCGATATTCTTCCAGTGGTTGTACACCGCCTTTGCGCTAGCCATCCAGGCGTCCAGGCGGATTCCGTCCTCGTTTCGGCCGAACTGCCTGTAATAAGACGCCTCCACGGAGAGGTTCTGCGGGGAATACTTGATGTAGCCGCCCAGGATGTGCTGCCATTCAACGTGTTCATCGGCCCCCTTAGTGCCCGCCTGCATGCCTATGTTCATGAACATAATGGAGGCTCCAAGCGGCAAAACGGGGATGTCGTAGTGATACCATCCAAGCTGCATGGTCTTGTACGGGGCCGAACCTCCGGGATAATACGTGGAGCCGCCATTGGTGTTTTCGGCGCTTTGGTTGAAGGCGCCGCCAACGTGGAATTTGTGCCCGTAACCCTCGAATCCGGCAATGAGGATGTCGTGGGAGTTTCCGGCCATGTTCCAGTCGTTGGGGCCGATTATGCGTTCGTCGTCATAGCTGAGGGCCTGCCTTCCAAGCTTTGTGAAAAGGCCGAAGGGGGCGTTGAGCCTGATCCAGGCCTCCTGGATGTTGAAGGAGCCTTTGTCGGCCTGACCCCACACGCCGGAGTGCTGCATGGCCGTTTTCACCTCAAGTTCCGGACGCTGATACCCAACCACAAGGCGGCTTCGGCTTTGAATGAAGGCCGAATGGTCCTGAGTCTCGGAACCTGCGTTAGGGAGTCCTCCGTCACGGTTTTCTCCGCGGCCCCTCACCTGAAGGTCCACGTATACGCTGCTCTCTTCCTGGGCCATTGCAGGAAGGGTGACGGCGGCCGCCATGAGTAAAGATATGATTATCCGGCGCATAAGTCTTTTATTTGACAGTTCAAAATTCGGCATTTTTTATTATATTCGCAAGTGCCAGAGTTAAATGCCTATGTTTGAAAAGATTGTCTCAGATATTAATGCCCTTGTCTGGAATCCCGGGCTGGTGGTTCTTCTCATTGCCGCCGGGCTGTATTTTTCCTTCCGCACGCGGTTTGTGCAGGTGAGGCGCTTCGGCCTTATGCTAAAGTCCCTGTTCTCAAAGAAACAGGACGGGAAGGGCATTTCTTCGTTTGAGGCGTTTTCAATTGCGCTTTCGGGCAGGGTTGGCACCGGGAACATTGTGGGCGTTGCTACGGCCATTGCCTTCGGAGGGCCGGGAGCGGTGTTCTGGATGTGGGTTGTGGCGTTTTTCGGGGCTTCCACGGCTTTTGTGGAGTCTACGCTTGCCCAGATGTACAAGTTCCACCATGCGTCAGGGTATCGCGGCGGGCCTTTCAGCTTCATTGAGCATGGCCTACGGCAGCGCTGGCTGGCCGTTTTGTTTGCCATAATTACGGTATTTTCCTGCGGCTTCTTCCTCACTACGGTGCAGTCCAACGGGGCGGCATCGGCCCTTTCAAACTCTTTTTCAGTGTCTCCCCTGGCGTCCGGGATTGGCATCGCGGTCATTCTTGGGCTGGTGGTTTTTGGCGGGGTCAAGCGCATTGCGAGGGTTGCATCAATTGTGACTCCTTTCATGGCGCTTGGGTATATCATACTGTCGCTGGTGGTTGTGGCCTACCATATCCAGGACGTGCCGGCGGTGCTTGGCGCCATTTTGAAAGGCGCTTTTGGGCTTGATCCCATCTGCGGCGGCATTATCGGCTCCACAATTGCCATGGGCGTCAAGAGGGGCATTTTCTCCAACGAGGCCGGCCAGGGCACCGGCGCCATAGTTTCGGCCGCCACGGATGTCCCCCACCCTGCCCAGCAGGGCCTTGCACAGGCGTTTTCCGTTTACGTAGACACCCTTCTGGTGTGCACGGCCACGGCGTTAATGATCCTCTGCTCAGGCACTTACAACATCTTCGGCCCGGACGGCCAGATTCTCTTTGGCGGGGCTCCGGAACTTGGCGGAAACTATGTGGGCTACACCCAAAGCGCCGTAGATTCAGTGTTCAGGGGCTTCGGCAGCCAGTTTGTCTCCGTTGCCATGGTATTCTTTGTTTTCACCACCATCATGGCCTATTATTTCTATGCCGAAACCAGCCTCATCTATCTGTTCAAGGGCCGTCGCGGGGAATCCGTCACCATACGCGTTTTCCAGGCCCTGATGCTCTGTGCGGTTGTTTTCGGCGCCGTCAAGGAGGCCGATGTAGTTTGGCAGATCGGGGACATAGGCGTTGGCCTCATGGCATGGGTGACGGTGATTTCCATCCTCATCCTGTGCCCTAAAGCCATAAAGGCGCTGAAGGAATTTGAGACGAAAGTCTAGCCCAGAAGCACGTCCAGGGCCATCATGAGTGCAAAACCAAGCGCAAAGCCAACGGTTCCAAGGTTGGAGTGTTCTCCCTGCGACGCATCCGGGATAAGTTCCTCCACCACCACATAGAGCATGGCTCCTGCGGCAAAAGACAGCATATAGGGCATTATTCCCGTTATGGCCGATGCCAGGCCAAGCACCAGTCCCCCACCAATTGGTTCCACTATTCCGCTGAGCGCTCCAATCAGGAACGAGCGGCCTTTGCTGTTCCCAGCCGCCATAAGTGGCATGGAGATGATTGCGCCTTCCGGGACGTTCTGGATGGCAATGCCAAGGGACAGGGCCAGGGCACCGGCCATGTTGAAATCGGCGGTAAGGGCTCCGGCAATGGCTACGCCCACAGCCATTCCTTCCGGGAAATTGTGGATAGTTACGGCCAGGGCCAGCTTTGCCGTGCGGGACAGGCTGCTCCTGGGGCCTTCGGCCTCACCATCTATGTGAATGTGCGGAGTAACGTGGTCTATGAGAAGGAGGAACGCAAAACCGCCCAAAAGGCCAATTGTAGCCGGTCCAATGGAGCCCATCTCCATGGAGGGAATAAGCAGCGACCACACAGAAGCCGCCACCATCACCCCGGATGCAAAGCCCAGCAAAGCCTTCTGCAACAAGGCCGGCATATCCTTCTTCATGAAAAACACAAACCCCGATCCCAGGGCCGTCCCCAGAAACGGTATCATAAGCGCTGCAAGCACAGGATTCATCTCATTCACGGTTTTGTTAGTGCAAAGATAGCAATTTTTTGCGGCCGCGTGGTCCCATACCGCTCCCCTCGCGCACGTTTGAGGTGCCTTTTCGTGCTCGGAGCCCGTGTTTTCCCTCCTCCGCGCACGTTTGGGTGCCATTTCCGTGCTCGAAGCCCAGGTTTTCCCTCCTCCGCGCACGTTTTGGCGCTATTTTCGTGCTCGGGGCCAACCACAAAAAAACGCAAAAAAAATTTGCACTGTCCCAAAAAGTTACTATCTTTGCAATCCCAAACAATACGGTGCTGTAGCTCAGATGGTAGAGCAATGGACTGAAAATCCATGTGTCGGCAGTTCGATTCTTCCCAGCACCACTGAAAATGCCCCTACAGATACCTGTGGGGGCATTTCTTTACCAAAATGTGCCTACATTTTGTGAGAATCTAGCGAGGCACATCAAAAAAGCCTGGAGGCACACAGTTCCCATCCTGAAAAAACACCTGGGACTCTCTCCAAGCGCATATCCTAAGCATCCGGCTGCTGGCCGTCGTGGGCCTTCCACATGCACTCAGTGATCTTCATGTCGGAGAATACCGCCGTGAATGAGGACTCCTCAGGAGAGCAGGCATATATGCCGAAGGAGATTTCATCGGCACCCGCATACATGTGGCAGATGCGCATCTGGCTGAAGTTGACGCCGTCCGTGGAGCACTCTATGCAGTAGTCATCGGCCCTGCGGGAGAAGCGGTACCACATGGCCTTTACTTCGGCCGAAATTGCCGTGGTGGCCCAGTCGGAGTAGCCCTTGTTGGTGGCGACGCTCCCAAGGTGCTGGAAATCAGCGTTTTCATATTCCACGGAGCCCTTGAGCCAGTTTTCGCTGTCAAGGTACATCACAATGCCGCATTGGTCAAAACGCTGGTGGCTCTGCGTGAAATCCGTCTTCACCACAAAGCTAAAGTACTGCTCACGGGTTTTCATTTGCAGCACGGGAGCATTGTCGTTGCGGAAATGATAATAGGTCCGCTGCCAGAGGTCCGTGTGCGGAGCGGTTGTGATGAAGATGGTGTCGCCTTTTATTTCAGAGGCCGCCGGCTCCCTTGTCCACTGGAGTTGCTCCAGGTTGATTTTCCCGTCGTTTGCAAGGGCTTCGGCCACGCTGTCAACGAATTCAGGGGCATTCTTGGAAGGGTTTCCGCAGGAAATTGCCAGAATGGAGAGTCCTGCGCAAAGGGTTAGTTTATTCATAATTTGAGAGTTTGTTTATACACCATGTAAAGGCCGAAGCAAGGCGTTTGTCGCCATCCACGAAATGGCCGCCTTGGTTCCATTCCAGCGTACAGTTTTCTGCTCCGAGCTGAGCCTTGAGGAGTTCATATTCGGCACGGACGCAGTCCCCTACCCGTTTGATGGCCCGGTTCTTTACATGTTCTTCCTGGTCTCCAAGGCTAAGGTACACTTTCCCGGCCTTCACGGGGTGGACTTTGGCATAGTCCAGCCACTCCCTTATCCATAGCGACGGAGAAGCCGCGGCGATTGCCGCAAAACGGTCTGTCTGCATTGATGACCACAGGGCAAACAGCGCGCCCAGCGAGTAGCCGCCAAGGATAACGGGCAGTTTCCCATATTCGGCCTCAAGTGCGGGCAGAAGCGACTCCGTCACGTAGCGCAGCGTTTCCCCGGTCATGGTTCCCACTTCCGGGTTGCGGTTTATGGCGTCGTCATGCCAAGGCGTAAGGTCAAGGTCCCAGTCGAACACCTGGAACGCCGCCAGCACAAACGGCACACCGCAGGCCTCTGAAATGAGTTCTGCCGTGCGGTCGAAGATTCCGCGCTCATGGTTTCCTAGCGTCTGGATTAGGATATACCTTGGCCTGGCACTGTCCCGGATAAAGCACTCACGGCCTCCTATGATGGAAGTTTTGTGACTCATAGCATACAAAGTTAACACTATTTTCCGTAATTGCCGTCCGCAACGGGTTAGTGTTGCTGGTGGTGGCACAAGATGTCGCAGGTGGCGAAGCGAAATGTCGCAGGTCTGCAAAAAAGCTCTGATCTGCGACGGTTTTTGCTTCCTGGTGCCGATTTGCGTCGCAGTTCGGCAAAAAAACACAGACCTGCGACGCTACAACTCGGGACCGGCGACGCTATAACTCGGGACCCGCAACGCCACACCCAAAGACCTGCGACGCCTACCGTGCAAACCAATGATAATAGCGGCGAAACAACGGGTAACACTATTCGCCGTTAAACTTGTCTTTGCGGGGAATCCTTGAGCCAAGGACATAGAACTGTTCCTTGTCAAGCTTCATACTTATTTCAATAAGGCCGCAAGGCCGAATGCAATTAAAAACCCTACCGTTATAATGCCAAAAGTAATGCCCATGCCGGTCATGCCGGACTTGAAATTCTCACCGACCTGCTTATCCAGTTCTTCATCGTTCAGGGGGTAGCGACGGCGCTGATAAATAAGATAGCCGGCATACACAAGGTACAGGAGGCCAAAAACTGCTCCCATGATCCAGTAGGCGGTACTTTTTTGCATTATGCCGTTGACCACGTGCCACACGGAATAGAGTTCCCAGAAAGCCACCATAGCCATCTGGACCCAGAACTGTTTTTTTGTTAGACCTTTTTGTGCCATGCTTACATAGTTTATCGGCCTAAAGGTAAGCATTTTCCGTCACTTGACCAATATCAAATGGATTTACTTCGCTCCCAAGCCTCGCCTTTACGGTGCCTCACTATAGCACCGTGTCCACTCCAGTGGTACTCTGCGCCAGTTGCAGGCGCTGGTCCAGGGAGGCGTTCTTGGCGCTGACGAAGGAGCCGCTCCGTTTGTATTCGGCCGGGATGGTCTTGGAGCCGCGGTAGGTGACGCCATCGGCATCGATGACCGTGAAGGTGAGGGCCTCGGCGTTGGTCTCGTCTCCGTTGCGCAAGGCTACGAAGAAGGGATCGGCCGATGCCGCGCTTAGGGTCACGGCAATGGGCCCCTCCGCCAGCGAAGATCCGTCCACTGCCTGGCTCTGCACCAAGTGACCATTGGCGCTGGTGATGGTCAAGGACTTGGCTGTAATGGGGGTCTTGCTCTCGTCAGGCTTCTTGTACCGGAAGCTCAGCCGGAAAATGCTCTGCTGATTCACAAAGGTGGCATTATCTGTAGCGATGGTGTTGTTTTCTGTATCTACCGTCGTAACCTTCACGTCCGTCGCCGCCGTGTAATGGTACATCTTCTCGATGGAGCCTGCAGCCTCCAGCAGCGTTCCCACCTGACCGGTATAATCCCAAGTCTCGCGCGGAGTCAAAAGGGTAATGGTGGACATACCCTCCACCAGGGATGTGGTAGTCACCGTGCCCGAAAGTGTGGCCTTATGGGCATCCTCTGCATCCGGCGTAGCCGTCAGTGTGCCGATACAAGTGCTCTCAAGGAACACCTTCACCTCTTCACCCGCCTTCCAGACGGATTTGAGCACCGTGGTGGTAGCCTCCTCTCCTTCGATGGCAAGGCCCTTGGTATCGGGGGCATCCTTCTTTACCGCCTGCAAAGTCACCGTCCACACGGAATCAGCTGCTGCGGCTATCGGTTCCTCAGGAGTGGGATCAATGAGTTCTTCTTCCACTTTCATGCAGCCCGTCCAGGCCATTGCGACCACAAGGGCTATCATCACATATATATTCTTTTTCATAATCTATTCACTTACAACATAATAAGCCTTTCCAGCCGGTATGACACTTCCGGTATATTTGTAAAAGCCCAGCGTGCTCTCAACGATTCCCAGCACATACACATTCCCCGCAGGTTTGGCAATCTCCGTATCCGAGCCCACAAGGATGTTCCCAGCATGAGCAGTGACCTCGGTTGAGTCCAGTTTGGTAAGGGTGACCTTTGCCACATCCGCCACGATAATCACCGCCGTCCCTGCCGGAATCACCCGGCTGTCCTCTCCAATCCGGTAGAACACAACCTGCGTGCCGTCCAAACCGACCGTATAAGCCAGGGCGCCATCCGGCAGCTGATAGTGTAGTGTGCCACTATAAAAGGTGCCCACATACTTTTCTTCGCCCAATACAGTGGCTGCGTTGAGGGTATAATCCACCTCGGGGATAGCCGATACAGTGGCTGTGACTGTGATGTCGTAGGCAGGCATAGTGAGCGTCGTTTCTCTGAGAACACCGGCTGTGATGTCGCTGCCGTTAGACGTTTTGGTCACGGTGTAGCTAAGTGTGTAGCCTGCGGGCACGGTATAGCTGAGCGTGAGCGTCTGGCCCGCGCCGCTGTATATCTTGCCGCCGTAGCCGATGGCCGTGCTGCCGTATGCGGTGATGCCGCTGACGTCGTAGGTGGTCTCGGTGCCGCTGAGGGTGATGCCTTCGCTCAGGGTGACGGTGCGGGCGCGGCGGGCACCGTCTTGGTCGCTGCTTGTGCTGCTGCCACCGATACCGCCGAGGCTGATGGCGGTGTAGTAGTTGTTGCTGATGGTGCCTCCGGTTTTATCACCCGCAATGCTGCCGAAATACCCTGTGCCGGTGACGCTGGTGCCAATATAGAGGCAGTCCTTGAGGGTACAATTATCCACGTCACCACTGATACCGCCGCAATCGTTACAAGTTAGGCCGTTATTTTCGATGGTTGCGGCACTGACGCAACCAGTCATCAGGGCTCCCGAGCCATGAAAATAACCCACGACGCCGCCAAAGTTTTCTGCGGGACTGTTTCCGGCCCTGATGGTAACGCTGCTTTCTACGCGGCAGTTGCGCACAGTGCCCCAGCTGATTTCACCAGCGATGCCACCGACATAACGATATCCTGTGAAGGTACTGTTTGCAAGGACGACGTTCTGCACGGTGCCATGATAGATGTAGCCGAAGAGGCCGATATACATGTCGGCGTTGGTGTCGCCCGTGCGGGTGACAGTGATGCCGCTCACGGTGTGGCCCTGCCCGTCGTAGGTGCCGCGGAAGTAAGCGTGGTCGTTGTCGCCCTGGTAGCCGATGGGCGTATAGCCGGCGTCGCAGACGATGTCCTGCGTCTGGAGGAAGGTGATGCCACTGCACTCGTTGCGGCTCACGTTGACGATGTTGGCCAGACGGTAGAGGTCGGTCTTGGTGGCTATCTCGTAGGTGTCGGTTGCCAATTGGTTGAATTCGCTGAACGACCAGACGTAGGGCTCATCAAGTGTGATGCTGAAGCTCTTGCTGACGGTGCCGCTGAAGGCGTTGCCCGCCAGGTCCCTGACGGTGCCGCTCAGGGTGCTGACGCTGAAGGTGCCTGTAGCATCGCTGCCTATCGCTCCGCTGAAGGTGAGCACGTTGCTGCCGCTGCCCGAACAGTAGCTGAGCGTGCCCCACGTGGTGGTGAGCGTCGGTGTGCCCTCCACGGTGACAAGCTCGCTGAACGGCACGCTCACGTAGATGATGTTGCCCTTCTGGTGACGCCCGCCAGAGACCTTATAGTTGTTGAGCACGGTGGGGGCGGTGGCATCGACCAAGCCCATACGGACGTAGAGGTCCTTGAAGCCCCAGGTGTCGTTGTCGTCGCCGGCACAGTCGAAGCGGGTTGTGATGGATGCTACGTCGGGGTCCAGCACCACCGAACCGGTGTTGTTGTCGCGGTAGCCGCTCTTGAACTTCTGCTGCCAGAGTTTGCTCTCGGCCAGAGGGAACTCGGTCCAGCTGCTGGTCTGTGATGTCCCAAACAATCCACCTGCCGCCCGGTTGGCATAGTCGAAGCGGTGGGGAAAGAACATCTTGCCCTCGCCGCTATAGACGCCGCTGCCCTCCTTGAGTTCGAAGCAGGCCTTATAGACCGAGTAGGCCGGATTGTTCACGCTGCCGTTGGGGTCGGCGCCGTCGTATGATGCACTGCTGGTGCCCGGAACAATCTGCACGTAATAGTAGCCGTCGTTCTTCTCCATCATGGTGAAACAGACTGTGGCATAGATCTTATAGCCCATAGCCTTCAGACAGGCGGCTGTGGCACCTGTACTGTTGATAAGGGTGTTGGTGCTCACGGTGGCGGGCTTCTTCGTGTAGTCATAGCTGTCGTCGATAAGCACGTAGCCCTGATAAGTGCCGCTGGTCTCCACCTCGGTGGTGGGCGGCGTGTAGGCTACATCGATACATTTGCCTATGCCTATCAGATTGGCGGGGTCGCCATTAAGGAACACGAAGCTGTTGTTGGGGATGCTGTTGTTTACGTTGGTGCCGCTGTAGGTGAAAGGGGTGGTGGTGCTGACGGTTTTATCGCAGTGAGTGATGACGGTGCCGTCGATGTCGAGCACTTCGAAGCGGTAGCTGCGCCGTGAGCCGGTCTGGTACTTGTAGACCTCGGCGTTGGGATTGCCCTCTGTCACGGTGACGGTCTTGCTCGTCTGCCCGGCGGCGAAGGTCAGGCTGCTGCTGACGGCGGTGAAGTGCTGCCCCTCGAGGGCCGAAAGGCTCACGGTGCGGTAATAGACCGTCTCGGCCGAGGTGCTCTCGCTGCGGGTGATGGTGAAGGTGGTGATACCAGCACTGGTGCTGCTCGTCACGGTGAACGTGCTTGCAGCCCAGGCGCTCTGTCCCATCGTCAATGCTGCAATGGTCAGCAAGGCAGCGATGATGTGTTTAGTTGTGTTTGAGATTTTCATATTTCGGCCCTCCTAATCATCTTCGTCTAAACTGCCATAATTATAGTCTTGCGTGCCGTATGGCGATTCGCACACAATCCCTTCAATCTTCATCACAACCACCGTCGTGGAGGGAGTCTCGTAAAGTTCCTTTTTGATTGTTTCCATGGGTTCTTATGCGTTTTTGACAGTCAAAGGTTGGAAAAAACGAATAAACACTTGTCCATCTGGTGGAAAATCGGCAATTTTTCTTTGATATGAACAAAAATTTACGAATTCAGAATAGATTTGGTAAATTTGCAGAGTTTATGATGCTTACACTTCAGGACGCCCTTTTTAGCGCATCGTTGGCGGTTTACCTCACCGCGAGCGTGTTTGTGGCGGCTGTTCGCTGGGGACACCGCTGCCAACCCTATGGCAAGCACATGGACTACTACCATCCGGCCTGGAAGACGGTCATCTTCTGCTTCCTGTGCAACCTTCTGATGGCTCCGGCCATCTTCATGCCCACGGACACGGACGCCATACTGCAGCTTCGCCTGTTCCTCATCCTGGTTTCGCCCTATTTCTGCGCCGTGACTATGTTCAGCTATTTCGGAAATGTACTCAAGGTGAACACCTGGCGCCGGCCAGTGTTTATCCTCTCCGTGCCGTTCGGCGCCATGGCGCTTTCCGCTACCGTGCTGGCCTTCGTTCCAGGGACGCAGATGACCCCGCAGTTCTGCCGCTGGTATTTTTCGTTGGGAGGCCTTCTGGCCCTGGCGTTCCTTTTCTGCTTCGTATCGGCCATCGTCATGGTGGCCCGACAGCTACGCCGCAGCGCGGAAGAGAAATACTCCAATCCGGACGATTTCCCTCAGAAGTTTGCCGCCAGGGTTATCTGGATTCCTTTCCTGCATCTGGCTGCAAGCTGGGTGGGTGCGTTTGTGGGCTCGCCGCTGTCTCTCTCCATTAGCCTTTTGGTATTGTCAGCCTTGGCTCTTGCTTTCCTCATCGGTATCCTGTCCCCGCACCGGGACCTGACGGTGGAACAGTTGGAGGCCGCTGAGGCACCCGAACCTCCGGTGCAGGAAGAATCCGCACTTCCTGAAGACAGGAAGGCCGAGATCGAAAAGGCCATCCGCCATCTGGTAGAGCAGGACCAGGCCTATCTGGACAGCCACCTGCTGCTGGACGATGTCGCAAGCCGTATCGGAGTCAACAGCAAATACGTCTCCCTGGTGATGAAGTCACGCCTGGGCGGTTTCTTCTCCTATATTAATCACTGCCGCCTCTCCCACGCCGCCCGCATGCAGGTCGAGCACCCTGAAATGCCCATCGGCGAAGTCATCGCCGACTCCGGCTTCGGCTCCCGCACCACCTACTACAAAGTCCGGAAGCAGCTGGAGGAAAGATAATCCTTTAAACGCCCAACTCTCCAACAAACAACAAACTATGAATAACGCACTTACTCCCCGGCGGCAGGGACTTGCCGTCATTGCCGCTCTGGAAGCCAAAGGCAACCAGGCCGGCCTCGAAAAAGCAGCCGCCGAAGCACTTGATAATGGTTTGACTATAAGCGAAGCCAAGGAAGCGCTATCGCAGCTTTACGCCTACACCGGTTTCCCGCGTTCTCTCAACGCCCTGGGCACCCTGCAGAAGGTACTGGCCGCCCGCCAGGCTGCAGGGATCAAGGACAATCCCGGCAAGGAGGCAGACCCTCTTTCGGCCGAATATGACGCCCTTAAACAAGGCACGGCCGTGCAGACCCAGCTCACTGGAAAGCCTTTCGACTATGGTTTTGTCCCTGCAACGGACTACTACCTTAAAGCCCACCTCTTCGGCGACATCTTCGCCCGCAACAACCTGAGCTTCGCAGACCGCGAGATAGTGACCGTGAGCGCCATCTCCGCCCTTCCAGGCTGCGAGCCGCAGCTCATCGCCCATGTCTCGGGTGCACGCAATATGGGGGTGACGGATGCCGAACTTCGCGCTTTGCCTGCACTGCTTGAAGAAAAGGTTGGCCTGGCCGAAGCAGAACGCCTCCGCGGTGCTTTGAACGCCGTTCTGGGCGATGCCCACACCCCTGTCCAGACCGTTGACTTCTCCGTCTGGCCCAAGGGACAGCCCAACACCGCTTATGCACAGTACTTCACGGGCAACAGCTATCTGGCACCGCTTGACGGCGGTATAGCCAACGTCACCTTCGAGCCCGGCTGCAGCAACAACTGGCACATCCATCACAAGCAGGTCCAGGTTCTCATCTGCGTAGCCGGCCGCGGCTGGTACCAGGAATGGGGCAAACCGGCCGTACAGCTTGTTCCCGGCACCATCATCGAGATTCCGGAGGGCGCCAAACACTGGCACGGCGCCGCCGCGGACAGCTGGATGCAGCACCTCACCTACCACAAAGACGTCCAGCCCGACGCTTCCAACGAATGGCTGGAATCCGTATCAGACGAACAGTATAAGATGGCATTGTAATGCCCCCTTTAAGCACCATCGCCCCTCCGCGAGGTGCATTTTTACCCCATTTTTGCACCTGGG
>DGXO01000024.1:3304-9264 GCA_002395605.1 Bacteroidales bacterium UBA4230 | reverse complement strand
CACCTGGGGCCCGGCTTTGACCACTCTCAGGTGCATTTTTGCCCCATTTTTGCACCTGGGACCCGGCTGTGACCACCCTCAGGTGCATTTTTACCCCATTTTTGCACCTGGGACCCGGCTTTGACCACCCTCAGGTGCATTTTCACCCCATTTTTGCACCTGTAATGCGGACTACAGCGACAGCGTAACGCGGATGTCGCCCTCCCCTGCTTTCAGGAAGGATTTGAGCGCATCCATTGATCCGTATTCCATTTTGCCGATACGGGTGTAGCTCCA
Source organism: Bacteroidales bacterium UBA4230 (assembly GCA_002395605.1). Classification (GTDB taxonomy): domain Bacteria; phylum Bacteroidota; class Bacteroidia; order Bacteroidales; family UBA932; genus Cryptobacteroides. The sequence goes on along the minus strand of DGXO01000024.1, from coordinate 8,988 downwards.
GGAGTTGCTGCCATAGAACAGTACAATCTGGTTGTCGCTGTAGAGGATGACGTCCCCGGCCTCAGTGGTGATATGGCTGTCGGTGGCGGGAAGGGAGCGGCCCAGGGCGCCCACTTTCTCAAATCCGCCGTAATCACTTGCAGTATAGGTGATTGGAGCTTCTTGGAGCGCACTCACAAGCGCCTCGGTAGCAGCATTTTTCACAAGGACCACAGGGAGCGTGGTCCCGTCTATGGTAATCTGAATCTTATTCGGCATATTTGATTCTTCTTTTGGTTCCTCCTCAGTATTCTGTCGCACTGTGACTGGCGCAGAAGGCTTGGCACAGGAAAGCAGGGCTAGGAGCACAAGCGCTGCCCCAAGCCCTGCTACAATATGGAAGAAGGTCTTCATCCTATTTCAGGTTCTCCTTGAAGAAGCACTCGATCTTGTCATAAGGAATCACGCCCGCAACGTCGTCGTAGAGGTCAACATGGGAGGCGCCGGGAATGACAAGGAGTTCCTTGTTGCCTTCCTTGGCGCTTTCTCCAACTACATGCCTTCCGGTCATGCGCTCAAAGGCGTACTCGCTGAAATAGCGGCTGTGGGCCTTCTCGCCGTGGATAAGGAGCACGGGATTCTCAATTTCATGAGCCCAGGCCAGGAGCGGCTGGTTCAGGAAACTCTGGCAGCCGATAACATTCCATCCGTCGTTGGAATTGCCGCTGCGCTTGTGGTAGCCGCGGGGTGTCTTGTAGTAGGCGTGGTAGTCCTTGACAAACCAGGGAGCATCTTCCGGGAGCGGATCGATTACGCCGCCGGCACGCTCGTAAGTTCCTGAGGCATAGTCCTTAGTGCGCTGGGCGGCCAGGGCGCGGCGCTTCTCCTGACGCTGTGCGGGAGTGTCCTCGCTGGCAAAGTACCCTTCAACGTTCACCTTGCTCATGTCGTACATTGTGGATGCCACGGTGGCCTTGATACGGGGATCAAGTGCGGCGGCATTGACCGCCATTCCGCCAAAACCGCATATGCCGATAATGCCGATGCGCTCCGGATCCACAAGCTCACAGTTGGACAGGAAGTCCACCGCTGCCAGGAAGTCCTCCGTATTGATGTCCGGAGAAGCCATCCTGCGGGGTTCTCCGCCGGATTCGCCGGTAAAGGAAGGGTCGAAGGCAATGGTCACAAATCCTCTTTCGGCCATGTGCTGGGCATAAAGACCGCTGCTCTGCTCCTTCACTGCGCCGAAGGGGCCGCTCACCGCAATGGCGGGAAGAGACACCCGGTCGTGGCCGGGTGTGACGGAGGCGTCGTGGCCGGGTGTGACGGAGGCGTCGTGGCCGGGTGTGACGGCGGCGTCATTCCCGGCTTGACCGGGAATCTCTTTCGGCACATACATATCGGCCGCAAGCTCAATTCCATAGCGGTTATGGAAAGTGACTTTGCAATGGTTCACAAGCTCAGATTTGGGGAAGGTCTTGTCCCACTCCTTGGTAAGATTCAGTGTACTCATATTCTGGTTTTTGTTTGATTTGCATGCAAGCAGCATAAGCGCCGCCATGGAAACTGTAATGAAATTCCGGATAGTCATATCTAATTTTTTTGCAAAGATAGCCCGCCTTGCTGGAATTATCCTACCTATTTTAGCCGAATATTTACCAATATCGCAGATTTATCCTTATATTTGCAAAAATCCATACCTTTTCAAGCGTAATGAAGAACATCCTTCACATCACTAATCCCAATGTGTACGCCCGCTCAGTAGGGGCTCCGGAGCTGCATCCCCTGGTCAGCGTCATCCACTACGACGAAGTGTCGCCCGTCCGCACCAGCCTTAACCAATACGGCGTTTATGGGCTCTTCGTCCAGCGGAATTTCCCAAAGCACCTCACGTACGGGATGAAGATGTTCGACGCCGCCGAAGGCTCCATCTTCGCAGCCGAGCCTGGCCAGATAGGCGGCAAGGAAGACGACGGCGAGGACCTCTATATCAATGGCTGGGCCCTGCTTTTCTCCCCTGAGCTCATCCGCGGAACAGACCTTGAGGCAAAGATGAAGGACTACCAATTCTTCTCCTACTTTGCCATCGAGACACTGAAAATGGAGCCTTCCGAGTGGGGCCGAATCACCCAGCTTCTCACGCAGCTAAGGCATGAGCTTGAGGAGAACGACGACTCCCCTGCGCTCCGAAGCGTAATCCTGGGATACATTCGGCTTATCCTGGAATACTGCCAGCGCATATATCTTCGGCAAATATCAAAGGAAGACAAGGCGTCGTCGGACATCCTGAAACGCTTCCACAACCTTCTCAGGGAGTATTATTTGGAAGGCCGACAGATGGAATCAGGCATACCCTCCGTCCAATACTGCGCCGCCCAGTTGGCCTATTCGGCCCGATACCTTGGCGACGTAATCCACAAATCCACCGGCGGCACGGCCATCGGCTACATCCACGCCTTTGTGATCGAGCAGGGCAAAACCCTCCTCATGAACGGCCACAACGTGGGCGAAACCGCCCTCCTCCTTGGCTTCGAGTTCCCCCATCACTTCACCCGCCTCTTCAAAAAGCTCACCGGCATCACCCCAACGGATTTTCTGGGGAAATAGCCAGCCATTTCTTAGTAACCATATAGCCGATGGCGGCCACGGCAAGGGCTTCGGCCGTGATGATAACCTCTAGCGGGACATTGCCTACGGACTGCTGGAGTATCACGGCGCCAGCATCCACCAGCGCGTGCAAGGCAATGGCCGCAGGGAACAGCCACAGCCACTTTCCGCGTTTGCAAACAGCCGCCCATACCATCAGGGAAAGGCCCAGGTGAAGAATCAGGGCCGAAAAACGCTCCCAGAGCCCAAGAAGCCATGTTCCGGCACCCGCTGCCTGCAACTGGTCCAGCTGCACCTGCACCTGTGCCGCGGCTTCGGCCGGAGCCTGAGCGAAAATGATGTCGGAGTTCCCAGTGTTTATGAGTAGGGTCATGACCAGATTGCTTATCATGGTAAGGCCGAAGATTAGAATCATCTCTACGCCGCCGTGCCCCACCCCGTAAGCCAATGCCGGAATGCAAGTGGCGGGCTCCTTCTTCATGAGGAAGGTCATGGCTAGGAACCGACCGGTTTCTTCAAACAAGCCGGCGGCAAGTCCGCCATACAGGGCGTACCACAGCGTATTGCCCATGATAGCCGCCCCGTGAGGCCCCTTGAGCACCACTTGATGCAGAATGGCCTCCAGAACCAGGGCAAACACGATGAAAGTTCCGGCGCCAATCAGGATGGTGGAGGCTTTGGCGTGGAACCGTTTTACCATATACAGTGCCAGGCAAACGGGTACGGCAATGCCCAGAATGGCATTCACCGACAACATTACTATTGAACTAACAGGTACCATAAGCTGCGGCGTATTACTGGCCTAAAGGTAAGAATTATCCGGCACACAGCCAAACATTTGTGCCGCGCGGTACTGAACAGACACACTTGAGGCCGAAAACGTGCACGCCGAGTACCCAGCGGTACTGAACAGACGCATTTCGGGCCGAAAACGTGCACACCGAGTACCCGCCGGTACTGAACAGCAGCATTTGGGGCCAAAAACGTGTACGCCAAGTACCCGCCGGTACTGAACAGACGCATTTGGGGCCGAAAACGTGTACGCCGAGTACCCGCCGGTACTGAACACGTGCACCTTAAGCCCCCAAAACACGGCAGCGCCCCGGCAAGGAGTTCCTGCCAGGGCGTCATGCATAAATGTTTGAACTCTTCCCTACTGCTCGTCGATGATTCGGCCCAGATTGTCTATGCGCTTTTCAAAGCGGTTCACGCCAATCACGGCAAGGATATAGGCCAGACCGTTGGCAATGATGCCAAGGCCGATAATTATGGAAAGCACACCGGCCGTCACATCAAGGTTCTTGAGGCCGAAGAAGCCAAGGACTGCTCCGCCTACGCCAAGGAGCAGGAGCACCCACCACATGGGGAATCCAACGCGCTTGTAGTCAAGGCTCTGGACAGCGATGATAACGCCTTCAATCATTACCCAAATTGCAAACACCACGGGCAGCGACACCGCCGTTCCAAGGATGTTGAAAAGGAAGAAGCATCCGAAGAAAATGTCCAGGAGGGCGCCGAGGGCGCGGGTGCCGCTGTTGGGAAGGAACGCCTGGGTCTGGAAAGTGAAGACCAGTTTGGTAACGCCGGAAAGAAGCGTGAAGCATCCAAGCACCCATGCGGCGGAAATCAGGGTAATGTCAGGTTTGGCAATACATAGGACGCCAAGAATGACAAGGAGAAGGCCTGCGATGCAGAGCCAGATTTTAGTACTTGTTTTCATGTTTTAGTAGTTTAGCTCCACAAATTTACTACTTTTTCTTGAACCACACGCCAAAGGCGCTCTGCTCCGTGAGGGCCTGTCCCCCACCGCGTTCAGGCGCAAGGACTAGACTTTCATTTGTAATGCCGAAGCGGTGGAGTCTAACGCCATTGCAATCAATGGCTTGCGCGAGTCTTTGGGATTACGTGTTTTCCCAAACAATCTTGTAATTGCCTAATAATTAATCTTTTAACCTCCACTGATTTTTCCATTTGGACCTGGTCCACAACATTAGGGCACGGCGTTACACAAAAAAGGCCGTTTTTGTGCAATCATCTGCCCTTCGGGGTGGGCATTGGTACTGGCCAAGCACATTTTGGGCCGAAAACGTGCGCGCCAAGTACCCGCCGGTACTGAACATACACACTTAGGGCCGAAAACGTGTACGGTGAGTACCCGGCGGTACTGAACAGACGCATTTTGGGCCGAAAACGTGTACGCCGAGTACCCGCCGGTACTGAACAGACGCATTTCGGGCCAAAAACGTGCACGTTGAGTACCAGTACGTGAGATGCCCGGTCGGGGCCGGGCATGACGAAAGCAAGGGCTGGCCGGGCGAACTGGCGGCAAAACATAACAAACCGCTGGCACAGTATTCGCAAATAGCTAACTCATTAAACCACAAGCCCTATGAAACGCATCCTGACCATTTTGTTCGCGCTCTCTGTCTGTCATGTGGCAGGGGCCCAATATATAGTTTCAGACAAGTACGACCTTTGGTTCGAAGACACGGAACACCAAATCACCACCAGGAAGGCCGTTCCCTGCCAGGAAGATTGGCAGGACCTTTGGAACGGTTGTTATGTCCGGCTGTCCGGCCGCACCATTTATATCTACCAGGACGGCTATTCAATTCTGTATGGAGACCAGATCAACCTGCTCTACAACGGCTACTACCGTGTCAGGCGCGGCAACACATGGTATTTGGCCGATGAAGACGGAGACCTTGTCAGTGGCATTTACGGCAAAGACATCGTGTATTATCCGTATGGATATGTCGCCGTCCTTCGCTCCGCAGGCTATTGGGACATCTTCCATTGCAGCGGCCGAAAGGTGGAGACATACTCCTATGAGAATCCCTGGATTTACTTCAATGGCTGCTGGGGTGTGAAGCAGGGCACCTATTGGTATGCATGCGATGCCAACGGAGACAAGATAAGCGGTGTCTACGGTGACCGGATAACACTCCTTGAGAGCGGCAAATGGAAATGCGTCAGGGGCAGCTACATCAGTTATATAGATGCCGATTAACAGTGCGCTACTTCTCCTTTGTGAATATGTATACCGCCAGGGTTGGAAGAAGAACCAGAAGTATCAGCGACACCTCCAGCACTATGTA
>DGXO01000024.1:0-3163 GCA_002395605.1 Bacteroidales bacterium UBA4230 | reverse complement strand
AACCAGCAGACAAAGAATATCGCCGCGTACTTGAGTTTTCTTTTTTTCAGTTTCATATTCCAAGAATTTAAAGGAGTTCCCCCTCAATCATAGGCAGCAGGATCTCGTCTGCCGGGAGCCATTTGACAGAATGTAAGGATGGTAAATCCAGCCATTTTGCGGCCTCGTGTTCATTGAGGTGGAGGGCGTCGTGCACAAGGGTGCACATGAAGCAGTGCATGGTGAGGTGGAACTGAGGGTAATCCCACTCAACCGTATGGAGGAGCTTCCCTACCCTGATTTCGGCCGAAAGTTCTTCCCTTATCTCCCGAATGAGGGCATCCTGAGGGGTTTCTCCAGCTTCCATTTTCCCGCCCGGGAATTCCCACCAGTCTTTGAAATCGCCGTACCCGCGCTGGGTTGCGAAAATACGGTCTCCGTCCTGGATTATTGCGGCTACTACTTCTATTGATTTCATGATACAAATGTAGCGAATGTTATCCGGAACGTCAATAGGCAGCGCTTTAGCGCAAGCTGAATTTATCTTTGGGGTCATGACAACGCATGATCCCATTTTTATCGCCCCGCCCATCACCGAGATCCCGGACTATGTCTGGTCCCGGCGCTATGACCGTCCGTTTTACCTTCCGGAAAAGCCTGTAAAGAGGCCGAAGGACACCGCCGTAAAGATTCCCCATCCAGATGCCGAGAGTGCCCTTAAGGCCGCGAAAAATGCCTGCAGGGGGCATCCGGGCCGATGGTTTGGCCGAAGCACGGAGACTGAGTGGCGCGGCGCCTTCTTTGTCTACGAGGGCGCCAAGGTTGTGGAAAGGCATGTGGTGGGGCAGAACTTGAAGACCTCCTCTCACGGGAATACTAATAGTGATACTTCTTTTTCAGGGCGGCCATGAAGATGCACCCGGTGGCTGCGGCCATGAATTCGGCATAGACCACGGAACTCCAGATACCGTCCACGCCCAGGAATAGCGGCAGGAGAAGCACAGCCCCAAGTTCGAACGCAAAAGTCCTTAGGAAGGCTATAAGTGCCGATACCTGCCCGTTGTTCAGGGCGGTAAAGAAGGCCGATCCAAAAACGGCCATTCCTGTGAACAGGTATGCGAAAGAGAAGATACGGAATGCGTGTACGGCATCCGCGAGCAACTTTCCCCCGTCTTGCAGGAACAAGGCGGAAAACGGGCGGGCCAGGACTTCGGAAAGGACAAACATGGCAACGGAAGCAACTCCGATGATTGTCAGGCTCCTCTTCCGCAGATTCCTGAGTTCCTCATGATTCTGAGCACCGTAATGGTAGCTGACCACCGGTCCCACCCCATTGGAATACCCCACGAAAATAGCGGAGAAAATGAGGCTGAGATACATCAGAAGGCCATATATGACCACTCCGTCCTCCCCTGCATATTTAAGCAGCTGCACATTGTAGAAGATACCCACAAAAGAGGCGGCGGCTTCCTCCATGAATTCCGAAGAGCCGTTTATGCAGCATTTGACAAGCGACTTTACCTCCCATGCAGGTTTCACAAGCCTCAGCATGCTGTCATTCTTCCTGCTGAAATAAATGAGCGGAAATACGCCTCCCACAATCTGGGTCAAGGCCGATGCCGCCGCCGCACCTGCGAGCCCCCATTTAAAGCCGATCAGAAACAGCGCATCCAAAGCCACGTTGCAGAGTCCGGTAATCACTGTAACGACAAGCCCCAGGCGAGGTTTTTCAGAGGCAATGAAGAAAAGCTGGAACTCGTACACCCAAATCCAGGCCGGCAGGGCCAGAATGAAGATTCTCCCGTATAGCACGCTGTTTTCAAGGAGCTTGCCTTCTGCCCCCAGCATACTTGCCACCTGGGGCATAAAGATAAAGCCCAGCACCATCAGAATTACGCCCACACAGGAAGAAGCCAGCACAATCATGGAGAAAAGACGGTTGGCCCGTTCACGGTCATTCTCTCCAAGCGTCTTTGCCACCAGTGCATTGCCTCCCACACCGAACATGTAGCCGATGGTGCCCAGGATATTCAGGATTGGGAATATAAGTGTAACAGCCGCAAACTCCGACTTCCCGGCAAAATTTGCGACAAAAAAGCCGTCCACCACGATGTACAGCGATGCAAAGATGTTCATCGCAATGGACGGCAGTGTAAACCGCAGTAATTTACTGTTTGTAAAATGCTCCGATAAATGGATCCTGGAGGCCATCAATTACATTTTCTTTCCGCCGAAATATACTTCCTTAGGCATGTTATGGCTGAAGCCCTCATGCTCTGCCGTCAGAAGGTCCTTGTCAAAGACCAGGAAATCGGCATCCTTTCCGGGGGTGATGGAACCCTTCTTATCCTCGATGCCCAGCTGCCTGGCGCCGTTGATGGTGTAGCCGATGAGCATTTCTTCCGCGTTCATCCGTTCCTCTGCCGGCGGATTGGCGTTAGGGCTTATGCAATATGCAGGGACATTGGTCTTCTCCGAAATGGTGCGTGTCATACCGATTTCCATACCAAGATAAGGGCTCCAGGTGGTGAAGTCACCGTAGGCTACGTTGTCGCTGGACCAGGCCACCAGGGCTCCCGTGTTCCAAACCGTCTTGCAGCGGTACATATTGGTGGCTCGCTTCTCACCCAGCATCGGGGTAAGCACGCCCGGACCGCCTCCGTTGTGCCACCAGGGGGTGTAATTTGCAAACACCCCAAGCTTTGCGAAACGCTCAAGATCTTCATCGGCCTGGACCTCCAGGTGGGCGCAGGTAACCTTTACGTGGTACTTGTCTCCCAGTTCCTTCCGGGCCAGTTCCACGCCGTCCAGCACCACGCGGGATGCGGCTTCGCCTACGGTGTGGACGTGAAGGTCAAGGCCTGCCTCGTTCAGTGCCTTCAGGATTTCGGCCACCTGTGCGGGCTGGAAGGCTGTTGTTCCGGTAACGCCGGTGTCCACATAGGGCGAAACCATAGCAGCGGTTTCAATCTTGAGGGTGCCGTCCATAAAGATTTTCAGGGTATGCACTTTCAGGTGCTCGCTGTTATACTTGCGGCTAAAGCGCTTCACTTCCTCTATGGCCTCGTGCATCTTGCTGGGGCGGGTGAGCACGTAGCAGCCGTCGATGTAGGTGGACAGTTTTCCTTCCTTGTCCATCTTGCACAGGATGTCATACATGCGCTCGTGGACGGGGTTATGCTCC
>DGXO01000029.1:48396-48887 GCA_002395605.1 Bacteroidales bacterium UBA4230 | reverse complement strand
TTCCCCTTCGGCTTCAAGGAACTTGAGGGCATCCACAGCCGTACAAACTTCGACCTTGGAAACCACCAGAAGTTCTCCGGCAAGAAGATCGAGTACTTCGACCCCGAGGAAAACACCTCCTACACCCCTTACGTAATCGAGACCTCAATCGGTGTAGACCGCATGTGCCTTGCCGTGCTTGCCCACTCCTACACCGTGGAGCAGCTTGAAAACGGCGAAGAACGCGTTGTAATGCGCATTCCCGCTCCCCTTGCCCCCATCAAGGTGGCCGTAATGCCGCTTGTGAAGAAGGACGGCCTGCCGGAGCTTGCCCAGAAGGTTGTGGACGAACTCAAGTACGACTTCTCCTACCAGTACGACGAAAAAGACTCCATCGGCAAACGCTATCGCCGCCAGGATGCCATTGGGACACCTTTCTGCGTCACAATTGACCACGACAGCCTCAATGACGGCTGCGTGACCGTACGCGAGCGCGACACCATGAAGCAGGA
>DGXO01000029.1:0-48258 GCA_002395605.1 Bacteroidales bacterium UBA4230 | reverse complement strand
CTCCGTAACCTCTAGCAGCTCATGGGCGCCCTGCTGCTTTTCATAACCGCTGTGCTTGCCACCCTGGTCCTGTATTTCTGGGCCAGGAAGGCACAGCTGGAGAAGCAGCTTCTGGAACAGCGTCAGGAGTCCGAGCGCCTGCTCTCCCTGGCCGAAGACCTCAAGCGTTCGGCCGACAAAAAATCCTTCGAGACTCTGGAGCGGCTCTGCGAGCAGTACTATATATATGAAGGTACGGAAAACCTCCAGCCCAGGATCCTGAAAGAGGTGGATGCAATTGTCAAGGGACTCCGCTCGGACCCCTCCGTCCAGAGGTCGATGGAGCAGTCCTTGAACGCCCAATACGACGACGTCATGACAAAGCTGCGTGCGGATTTTCCCACATGGAAAGAAGAGGATTACCTCCTTTACATGTTCACCGCTTCCGGCCTCTCTTCCACCACCATTTCCACGCTTCTTGAGAAGGATAAACCCTACGTCTACAACCGGCTTTACCGGCTCAAAGAGAGAATAAAGCAGTCTAATACAACGTACAGAACCCTTTTATTGGCCGTTTTAGAGAAATAGTTGAAAACAACCAAAAAGTGAGGGTTTTTGACGTGATTCAACAAGTTTGCGAGATTTTCCAGAAGCGCCCAATTTTTAAACGCTTGGGAATCAAATATTTACAAAACAGCGCCTGCGAGATTTTCGCGGGCGCAAAATTTTTTTTGCAAATAAATCATTCTTACCTTTGCATTAGACAAAAACTACTAAATAAATAAAGTCATGGAAGTTAAGAAATCACCCAAAGCAAGCCTCGAAAACAAGAGACTGCTCCTCACCGAGATCGGCCTGGTGGTCGCCCTTGGCATTGTGTATTTCGCTTTCAACTTCTCTTCCCGTGAAAAGAGCGTGGCCGTCCTCGAAGACACCACCCAGGTTCTTGTAGAAGAGGAGATGATTGCAATCCAGAACGAGCTTCCCCCGCCCCCGCCGGAGGCTCCCCAGATCCCTGTCCTCTCAGACCAGATTGATATCGTTGAAGACGACATCAAACTTGAGGACGACCTCTTTATCAATACTGAAGACGACGCAAACCTTGGCGTAGACATCATGGACTACAAAGAGGCCGAAGTTGAGGAAGAGGCTGTGGAAGAGGAAGCCATTCCTTTCCAGCTGGTAGAACAGAAGCCTTCCTTCAACGGCGGAGACGCCAACGAGTTCTCAAAGTGGGTCAACTCCCGCCTTGTCTACCCTGAGATTGCAAAGGAAAACGGCGTTCAGGGCCGTGTTACCCTGCAGTTCACCGTAGAGGCCGACGGCCGCGTGACCAACGTGAAGGTTCTCCGTGGCGTTGACGAGTCCCTTGACAAGGAGGCTGTACGTGTTGTTTCCAGCTCTCCCAAATGGAAACCCGGAAAGCAGCGCGACCGCGCCGTTAAGGTTACCTACACCTTCCCTGTGATTTTCCAGCTCCGCTAAGAGAAAGTGGATTTACAGGCTTTAAAAAACAAATACGACATCATAGGAAATGATGCCGCTCTGAATGACGCACTTGAGACCGCTGTGAAGTTCGCTCCCACCGGTCTCAGTGTTCTCATACAGGGAGAAAGCGGTGTGGGCAAGGAAAACTTTGCCCGCATCATTCATCAGTTTTCCCCCAGAAGGCAGAAACCCTTCTTTGTGGTAAACTGCGGCGCCCTTCCAAAAGAGCTTGTGAATTCAGAGCTTTTCGGCCATGTCAAAGGCTCCTTTACCGGTGCTACGGATACCCGCAAGGGTTATTTTGAAGAGTCCGACGGCGGCACGCTTTTCCTTGACGAGATAGCCGAACTCCCGCTTGAGAGCCAGGCTCTCCTTCTTCGCGTTCTCCAAAGCGGGGAATACAGGAAGGTGGGTTCCAACAAGGTTGAGCACACGGATGTGAGGATAGTGGCGGCAACAAACGTCCACCTCTACGAGGCCGTCAAACGCGGAAAATTCAGGGAAGACCTCTATTTCCGCCTCTCGGCCGCACAAATCCGCATCCCTCCCCTGCGCGACCGTCACGGGGACATTTACCTTCTCTTCCGCAAGTTTACCTCGGATTTCTCTGAGGTGAACGGAATGTGCAAGATAAGCCTGAAACCAGACGCAATAAGGCTGCTTGAGCAGTACCGCTGGCCCGGAAACATCCGCCAGCTCCAGGGCTTCACCCAGTCCCTTACCGCCCAGCTGTCCACAAAGGTTACCCCCACCCTCCAGCGCATCGAGCTTTCGGCCACGGAGCTGCAGCCCTTCATGCCCCTGGAGGAAGGAGAGCCCATCCCGGTGCTCTACGACGCCTCTTCGGCCCGTCAGCAAGCCTCCCAGGGTAGCGCCTTCAATGCCGAAGAACGCCAGGCAATCTTCAAGGCCATACTTGATATAAAGCAGGAAGTGGACGCCCTGAAAGCCCGCATGGACCGCAAGGAACTCCCTGTCCATGAGCCCGCCCCCGTGGAAGAGGCCGAATGGCAGGAGCAGGAGGATTTCCAGCCTTCAGAGCCGGAACTCCCGTCGGAGCATTCCCTGAGCGTGAGGAAAACAGAGGAAGAACTTATCCGGCAGGCACTTGAGAAGTATCACGGCAATCGCAAGAAGGCCGCCGAAGAACTTGGCATGAGCGAGCGCACCCTTTATCGTAAACTCCCGGAAGAATACCGCAAGAAATGAGAAAACTGTTTTCATACATCGTCATTGCCGGCCTTGTCGGCTGCCTTGTGTCCTCCTGCGGAATTTACTCTTTCTCAGGCACTTCCATACAGCCGGATGTCAAATCCATCACCATCCCCTATGTGGAATACACCGCCCTGCGGGTAAACCCTTCCCTTGCCAACGACCTCACCGAGGCCCTCAAGGAGAAATACCGCAAGCTTACCAGCCTGGAGGAAGTTGACGTAGACGGAGACCTTGAACTTGTGTGCACCGTCACCGGCTACGACGTAAAGGCAACCGCCGTCACCGCTAACGAAATGGCATCCCAGAACCGCCTCACCGTAACGGTGAAGGTAGAGTTCTCCAACAAGAAATACCCCGAAGACGATGTCTCCAACAACTTTTCGGCCTACGAAGACTTTGACGCCACCCTGTCCCTGGACGCCGTGGAGTCCGGTCTCTGCGAGACCATAATTGAAAAGCTGGTGGAAGACATATTCAATGCAACAGTGGCCCAATGGTAAGTTCTTCATACATAGACCTCCGCTCCCTTACGCTTGACGAACTCACCGGCGTAGTGAACCTGTACCCTTGGTACGGGGCTGCGCATGTGGAGCTTGGCCGAAGGATGTCCAAACTTGGAGGCGACAGTTGGGGAGAAAAGCAGTTCGCCGACGGCGCCCTGTACGTCTCCAACCGCCTTGTAATGGCGCGTCTTGCCCGCCGGAGGGTCAGCTCGGACTTCTCCGACAAAGACCTCGGCGCACTCCTTGCGTCCTTCCTTGAGCCTTCTTCGGCCAGCCCGGAAGGAGAGCGTCAGGTAAGGGTTGTTGGCGGCGATTATTTCTCCCAGGCCCAATACGACAACGTAAAGGAAAGCTCCGACAACATCTTCTCAAGGTTCGCCTTCAAGTCCTCCTCCACCGCAGACGACGACACCGACACCTCGGACATAGCGGAGAACTTTGCAACAGAAACTCTTGCAAGGATTTTTGCCGAACAGGGACGTACTCAGGAGGCAAGGCGCATTTATTCCCGTCTGATTTTGGAATTTCCGGAAAAAAGTGCTTACTTTGCATCCCTTATTGACAATCTGACATAAAAAGTAACAACATATGAACGCAGCATTTACAGTTTTGGTTGTCCTCATTATCATTGCAGCCATCCTTCTCATTGCAGTCGTCCTCCTTCAGAACGGCAAGGACGGCGGTCTCGCAACCAACTTCACATCCGCAAACCAGGCTCTTGGCGTACGCCAGACAGCTACCATCCTTGAAAAGGCCACCTGGTACCTCGTAGCCTTCATTCTGGTTCTCTCCATCATCACCGTGTTCGTAGGCCGCGGCGGCACCCAGCGTGGCGCCAACGATGCCATCAGCTCGGAGATCATGAACCAGGCCGACGCCCAGCAGGAAGGTGCCGCCGCAGAGTTCCCCGTCACCCAGGAGAACCCTGAAGAGAACCCTGAGCAGTAATTTTTTTCCAAAAGAAATTAAAACGGTGTGCTTTGCGGCACGCCGTTTTTTTATTATATTTGTGAAATTGGAACAAAAACCACAATATCTATATGAAAAAGATTTCAGTTTTTCTTGCTGCAGCAGCCATCCTGGCATCCTGCGCATCCCCGGAAAAAATGGCTAAGATGGCCGAAAACGTAACGGTAGAATGCACCCCTCAGGTACTTGAGGTGGTGAATGGCGCCATTGACGCCACCGTTTCCGTAACCTACCCCAAGGACTATTTCAACTCCAAGGTTATCCTGGAGGTCACTCCCGTCATCGTGTATGAAGGCGGTGAAGCTGCCATGAAACCCTTCAAGTATCAGGGAGAAAACGTGAAGGACAACTACAAGGTAGTTTCCTCCGACGGCCAGAAAGTAACTGAAAAAGTGCATTTCGACTACGTTGAGGGCATGGAGAAGAGCTATCTTGAGCTTCGCGGCAAAGTAATCGCCGGCAAGAAGTCCATAGACCTTCCCTCCAAGAAAGTGGCCGACGGCGCCAATACCACCTACATGCTCGTAAAGCGTGCCGGCAACGTCGCCTTCAAGGCCGACAACTACCAGGAAGTCCTCTCCAGCACCACGGAAGGCCAGATCAAGTACCTGGTAAACAGCTCCGACGTCCGCTCCTCAGAGCTTAAGGGCAACTCCGTAAAGGACTTTGTAGCCGCTCTTGAGGCTGTTCAGGCCGATGAACGCTCCAAGGTCACCAGCACCGAAATCGTTGCCTACGCTTCCCCTGAAGGCGGCGCAGACCTTAACAACAAACTCTCCGGCAACCGCGGAGACAGCGCCCTCAAGGCCTGGAACAAGGTCACCAAGGGAACTGACGCTTCGGCCCCTGAGGTAAAGAGCGTGGGTGAAGACTGGGAAGGCTTCCAGCAGCTTGTCTCAGAGAGCAACATAGAGGACAAAGACCTCATCCTCCGCGTCCTTTCCATGTACTCGGATCCTGCAGTCCGTGAAAACGAGATCAAGAACATGTCCCAGGTGTACACCGCCCTCAAGGGTGAGGTCCTGCCTGAACTCCGCCGCGCCCGCCTCATCGCCAACGTGGAGTATAAGAACTACACCAACGAAGAACTGGTGGAACTCCTTGAGAACAACGACTCCGTCCTTGACGAAGAAGCCCTCCTGAGGGTTGCCTCCGTTGTAAAGGACGACGCCCAGAAGGAAAAGATCTACCGCAAGGCCATCGATAAATTCGGCTCTGACCGCGCCCAGTACAACCTTGCAGTCCTCTACCTCAACCAGGGCAAGAATAGCAAGGCCGAAGCCGAACTCGCAAAGGTAAAGAGCGGTGACGAAGACGTTGTCAACGCAATCGGCGTACTTGCACTCCGCAAAGACGACCTCGCAACCGCAGAAGACTGCTTCCGCAAGTCCACCACGGATGAGGCCAAGGCCAACCTCGGCACCGTCCTCATCCTCACCGGCCAGTACGACGAAGCCGTCCAGGTGCTCAAGGACCCCAAGGGCTGCTGCCATAACAGCGTCCTCGCCTACATCCTCACAGACCAGCTTGACACCGCCCTCAAGACCGCTCACTGCGGAGATCCCAAGGTATGGTACCTCAAGGCCATCATCAGCGCCCGTCAGGGAGATGCCGAAGGCGTGAAGAAGAATCTCGAAAGAGCCTTCCGCAACAACGACCTTAAGGAAAGGGCCGCCAAGGACATCGAATTTGCCGGCTACGAATTCTAAACCGTGAAGGCGATACATTGGATAGACATCATCTTCGGCGTCTTTTTGATGCCGATGATGATGTTTCTCTTTCCCATAGGAGACTGGGTGCAGTGGCATTCCGGCTATGTCCTCCTTTACATAGCCTGGCTGTACCTTGTCTTTTTCCTGGGCCGAAAAGGACTCGGTCCGGTGCTTCTGGATGGCCCCAAAGGCTACCTGACGGTGCTGGGAGCCCTTTTCCTCATAGCAGCCGCCACCTTCCTGATGTCCCTCACGCCGGTGGATTTCCCCCGCAATCCGGAGTACGGTACCGGCACGGCGCCTCACATCCGGGCCATGTGGATTCTCCTAATCGCCGTGGTCTCCTACTCCATTCCGGTAGGCATGCTTTCGGCATATGCGAGCCGCCTCACCGCCGTTAAAGATGCCGATGACGCCGTCCAGGAAAGCGAAGAAGCCGTGCGCACAAGGGCGGAGGAAGTGGTGAAAGATGACGACATCCTTGTAAAATCCGAATACAAGACCGTCCATATCCCCGTAAGTACAATCCAGTACATAGAAGGCCGCAACAACTACGCCTGCTTCCACCTTGACCACCGTGAGGACGTAGTTACCCAAAAACCCCTCAAAGCCCTTCTAGAAGACCTTCCAGAGGGCAAATTCGTGCGCATTCACCGTTCATATATAGTTCCTCTCTGGAGGATAGAAAAACGCACCGCAGTGAGCGTAAAACTGCTGGGAGTGAGCAAGGTCCTTCCTATAGGCAGGTCCCATAAGAACAACATTGATGGCGGGGAATAAAGACTTTTACGCAAGCCGCTCCACCGCGTGGTGGAAAGTAGCCATTGCCATGATAGGCTCCTGCCTGTCCGGCGTCACCTTCGTGTCCGTTCCCGGAATGGTGGGGAACATCGGTTTCGGGTATCTGCAGATGTGCATCGGCTTCTTCCTGGGATACCTTGTAATTGCCTTTGTGCTTACCCCGTTGTACTTCCGTCTGGGGGTTGTGTCCGTGTACGAATACCTGGACAAACGCTTTGGGGTTTCGGCCCACAAAACCGGAGCGTGGTTCTTCTTTGTGTCCAAAATGCTTGGGGCATCCGTTAGGCTGTTCCTCATGATAGCAACGCTACAGCTGCTCCTGACAGGCCCCATAGGCATTCCGTTCTGGGTAACGGTGCTTGTGGTGGTTTTCCTGGAGTGGCTCTACACTGTGCGCGGCGGGGTCAAGGCCGTGATAGGCCTGGACATAGTTAAAACCCTAGCCATGCTGCTTGCGGTGGTGCTGTGCCTAGTTCTTATAGGCCGGGAGGTAGGGAAGCCCGACACCGGGCTTATGAGGGTGTTTTACTTCGACGACATCAACCATCCGCAGTTCTTCTGGAAACAACTTCTGGGCGGCCTTTTTGTGGTTGTGGGCACCACAGGCCTGGACCAGGACATGATGCAGCGCACCCTCGCCTGCAAGAACGTGCGTGACTCCCAGAAAAACCTCATAGTATCATCCCTTCTGCAAACCGTGGTGATAGCCCTGTTCCTCCTTCTGGGCGTTTACCTCTATCAGTTTGCAGGGCTTCATAATCTTTCTGTGGAACGCTCAGACGAACTGTTCCCCACAGTAGCCTGGAGCGGCCTTATGCCCGCAGGAGGGCTTGTAGCGGCGCTTTTCATCATCGGCCTTGTAATGGCAGGGTTCCCTGCCGGAGGCTCCGCCCTTACCGCCCTAACCACATCGTTCTCCGTGGACATACTGGGGAACGATAGCCGTAGAACACTTGTCCACACCTGCATGGCCGTCCTCATGGCCGTGTGCATACTGGTGTTTTCGGCCCTTAATTCCACCAGCGTGATAGATGCCGTGTACAGGCTTGCAAGCTATACCTACGGCCCTATCCTGGGCCTCTTCGCCTTCGGCCTCATGTGTAAAACCAAGGTTCGTGACCGCTGGGTGCCCCTTGTGGCAATCCTTGCTCCGGCGCTTTGTCTTGTTCTGGATCTCAACTCCGTGGCCTGGTTTGGCGGCTACCATTTCTCCTACGAAATCCTTCCGCTCAACGCAATTTTCACCATAACGGGGCTCTGGCTTCTTAGGAGCCGCGCTTAATTATTGTTTTGTCAGTCCGTTTTATTCCTATTGTCACTGCGAAAACTGTCGCGGTGGCTACTTTTGTCACAAGTATGTTAAAACGGGTGACATGAAAAAGACAATTCTGCTGCTTTCGGCCATAGCAATTATTGCCTGCAACCCGGCCGAACAACCCTTAAATAACGGCAACGGGAATTCAACCGAGCAGCCTGGCCAGACACCCGGCGGCAGCGGGGACAATCCTGGCACAGGCGACAACCCCGGCACCGGAGACAATCCCGGTACCGGCGAGAACACCCCGGACTTCTCCCCGGAGCCATGGTATCAAACCTTCTTCTGGGACCGCACAGACCGTGAAAAGGGCGGCTTGCGTGGCCCTGTGAAGTCTGTCTATCTGAGCATGCCGCAGTACACCAACGACCGTTACAACAAGTACACGTTTGATGAGGCCGGACACCTTCTGAAAATGGAGCATTTCCAGACAGATACGGATGAGTACAATTATTCCATGACGTACACTTATGACAGTGAGGGACGCCGCATCAAAATGGAGTACAAGGAAGGCAGCCTGACCAACGGCTACACCTGTGAATATGAAAACGGAGACCGCTATGTGGCGGTCAGCGGCACTAACTGGATACACATGTACGGCGTCTTCGTGGGAGACGGCAACGGTTATGCCAACTGCCAGGACCTTGAGGGTATATGGAAAGGCCTTTCTGCCGTTCATTTCCGCACCGAAGAAGAATTCTGGAACGAGACCAGGGATTATGAATATGTCTTCGATGACGATGGCAACCTTACAATCACCCTCACCAATAAATGGGGACAGGACAAAGACAATATGTCGGAAGAAACCAGAGTCTGCTATCTGACCTACAAGGACGGGCTCCCGTGTTCCAGTCTTTACCAGCACGACCTCGGCACCTCCAAGATCGATGTTGAATGGCAGTCCAATGGTATCCCCGCCAAACTTGTCCTGGGCGGAGGTGAGACCTATGAATATCTGCCGAATGGCCGCACTGTCCTCATCAGCAAACACTATGGCTACTTGGATTGGGGCGGCATGCGCGGGCAGGAATACTTCTACGACGACCACTTTGACATTACGGGATCTGACCTTGACATCGGCGACGAGCAGTTCGGCCTGCACCACAACACCTACACGGAGTATACCTATGACAAATACGGCAACTGGACATCCCGAAAAGAGTCCATTACGCCATTGTTCTGGAATGGCACCGAGGAAGAGAAAAGTGTGCGCACTGTTTATCAAGTAATTGAATACTACTAGCATATGAAAAAGACCCTAATCATTTTGTCAGCCTTGGCAATATGGGCCTGCACCCCGGCCGAACAACCTTCAAATAGCGATGGCGGAAACTCAACCGAGCAGCCGGGCCAGACCCCTGGCGGCAGCGGGGACAATCCTGGCACAGGCGATAACCCCGGCACCGGTGACAATCCCGGTACCGGCGACAATACCCCGGACTTTTCCCCCGAACCTTGGTACGAAACCAACTACTGGGAGCGCTCAGACAGGGAAAGGGCCGGTCTCAGGGGCCCCGTCAAAAGTTGGACCCTTTCTTCCAGCTCCAGGGTATACAAGTACAACGAATCCGGAAACCTTACGGAAATCCGTGACGTTAATGACTCCCGCGGAGAATGGATGGAGAAGTATTACTATGACGATAACGGCCGCCTTGTCAAGAAGATTCACGGCCGCAGCACTGCCCCCGGTACCGATGAATTTGATGAGTGGGCCAGCATGTACACGTGGACATATGAGTACAACAACCCGGGAAAGTACGTGTGGGTGCGCCCCGACGATTCTCCCTTCTCCAGTTTTTATGCCTTTCGCCACATAACGCCGGAGTCTTTCTCGGAGCATAGCGTGGAAATGAACGGCAATGCCCTCATAATGAAAGACCTTTCGGCCATCCATATTGTCAGTGGTACAAAGGTAAATAGCAGTCTGGATGTCACGGACTACTACTTCCGGTTCAACGCCGACGGCAATATGGAGTATGTAAATGAACATTATAAGGCAGACCCTGAAATGGGAGAGAACCTGACAGAGGAGCCGGATTGGAGTATTACTTATGGGCCGATTGTTTACAAGAACAATTATCCTTACTCCGGAGAAATAGGCGCCGACGGCAGAATCTTCTATAAGATCACATCAATGGAATGGCGCGACAACGGCATGCCGCTTAGGATAGAGGGAATGGACGGCATAACTCTGTTCGACTCCAGTGAGAAGCGCTATATCTGCACCACCAAGTGGGAATGCCCGCCCGGAGAACCCCACGACTCCTTCGTAGTCTTTGACTATTGGGAAACATACAAATACAATGAGTACGGAGACCTCATTGAAATGCAGGAGCGTTTCAACGGAGAGGAGGGCTCCGAGTACGGCTGGACCCGTCCCACCACCTGGGAGTTCGAATACGACTCCCACGGCAACTGGATATCCTACAAAACCAAATATATGATTGCCTTCGACGGCCCGGACAGCGAGGTTAAAGACGGCAGTCTGAGCCGGACAATAGAATACTATTAAAATAACGCTAAAAAATCACAGATATGTCTAAGAATCATTTATTTGCAGCTATCGCATGTGCTGCACTTCTCTTTGCCGGCTGCGGCAAGACAAACCCCTCCAACACCGATCAAGGGACAAATCCCGCAGTAGAGGAAAAAATCACTTCGGCCGATTTCGTGGGCAGTTGGGGCCAGGGTGAAGATACCGACATGCTGGTCTTGAAGGAAGACGGCAGCTTCGCTCAGAAGGGATGGAATGAAACCATCTCCGGAAAGTGGTCTTTCAACGAGAAGGATAACACCATTACCTTTACTCCTGACGGTAGCGAGGCCTGGACAAAGGGGGTCCTCCTCATCGGCGGCAAAGCCTGGCTGGTGCTGGTGGAAGAGTCTGATGGTTTCCGTTTTGTTGAAAGCTACCGGAAAGCCGGGGCAAAGGTGGATTCCGGCACCCTTGGAGACGGCCGCTGGGATGCCCCTCATACCGGAGTCAAGCCTGCCGAATATACAGCAGAAACCGATTACAGATTATGTATGGTAGTTTCCGGAAAAAACATTGACCTGTATGTTCCCATGTGGGGTTACCATATCCAGGGAACATTCACTCTCAACGACGGAAAAATGCACATAGAAGCAGACGACAACCACATCTGGGCCGCAAAAGAGATCAGTGTCGGAGATTCAGACAATTGGTATTTCGGCTGGAACGCCTGGGGTGACGGGCCTGACGACGGCCCGAGCATGAACCGTGAAACATTTGAACTCAATGGTCGTTATACCTGGTACACCGTAAACGAGCTTAAGAAAATGGGTCATGAGCCGCATGGCAATACAGACCACTCCTTTGAAGCCGCTATCTGGGCAGCCGCGCAGCAGGTGCACGATGAAGCCATGGAGCTTTGCAACTTCGAGCTCTGCGTAAGCCCGGACGGCAAGGAAGCCTTTGGCGCTGCAGTCGGCCTTACCCCCTGGTTCTACAAGCGCTAGGTATTACCGTTAAAATCCTTATCTTTGGGAAGAAATATGCCCCGCATAATTATTTATATAGTAGCGATTCTCCTGCTCGTGCCGGTTTCGGCCTCCGGGCAGGAAGTCCCCTTTGTGAAAGCCGGCGTGCGGGAGCTTCCCTCCCTTAACACACCAAGGTCCGTGCCTTCCCTGGTGCTGCTTGAGAATAACGAAATTCTTGCCGTAGGCGGCCATACCACAGGTTTCATTCCGGCCGAAACCGCCGAATACTTCGACGGCAAGGAGTGGCACGAGATATCCATGAACTACACCCACGACGGCGCCTTTACTGCAATCCTTCAGGACGGCTCCGTGCTTGTGGGCGGTGGTTCGGCCGAACCCTTCGGCATAGGTCAAAGCTGGGGCGTGGAACGCTACATCCCCGCAGAGCACCGCATGGAACCGGTTTGCATCCTGGACCGTCCCAGGGCATATTCTTCGGCCCTTGTAATGCCCGGAGACACCGTTGTGGTGTCCGGAAACTGGTACAGCCCCGACGCCATCGAGGTGTACGTAAGGGGCGGGGGATTCCGTGCCGAAAAACCCGTGACAAATGACAGGTGCCAGCCATATATCCTGCAGTCGGCCCCCGGCAATGCCATTATTTTCGGTGCAGTGGACATCCACGGTAACCGCACGGAGAGTGTCCCGGTAGACCGCCTCAGGGGAGAGCCTTTCTTCCCGCAAATCCTTGAGGATTGGCAGCCCTATGGCAACATGGGCGGCGCCGTATCCGGCGTGTCCACAATAGGGGACTACACCTACCTTGTTCCCGCCATCAGCAAAACCGACTCCATCCCCGGCATCCTGAAAATTCGCGGAGAGGACTTTTCCCTCCTTGAAACCAGCGCCCCCATTCCCGTGGCCATGCCGGACGGCTCTCCCATAAAGTGGTCGCCTTCGCTAGTTGTAAACCGCTCTGCCAGAAAAGCTTACCAGTATGGCTTTGCGCAGCCCGGCACGGACCTCCTCCTTGAAATAGACTACAACCCCTCCCTTGACGGCGGAAAATCCAGCCTCAAAGTCTTCCATGCCGAAGGCTCCAACCCCGACAAAAAAGAGGCGTCCATAGTCCTCACCCCCACCGGAAACATCCTCATTGCAGGCGGCAGGGAAAAGGACAACTTCCACACCCTTGGGGAGACCAGGCTTCTCATTTTAGGAGAATCTTCGGCCGAAGCTGCCGGCGGCTTCAACTGGTGGTGGCTCCTTCTTGTGGCCATCCTCATCGGCGTTTTCATCGGCCTCACACTAAGGAGGAAACCCGCTCAAACAGAGGAAGTTCCCGCCGAAGAAGAGGCCCCGTCCCCGGACCTTATGTCCAGGATCACAACACTCCTTGAAAAAGAGGAGTGGTTCCGCCGTAAAGACCTCACCAAAGCCACTCTGGCCCAGGAACTTGGCACCAATACCACATACATTACGGCCACAGTCAACAGCCAAGGGGGCACAACCTTCTCGGATCTCGTTGCCGGTTACCGCATTGCCTATGCCCAGAAGCTCATGAGGGAGAACCCCCAGATGCTCCTGACAAATGTCGCCGAAGAATCCGGCTTCTCATCAGAGAAATCCTTCTTCCGCACCTTCAAGGCCAAAACAGGCCTCACGCCCACCCAGTGGAAGCAAAGCAGTCAAGAATAATTTGCTATATTTGTTGCCGAAAAACACATTGAAAATGAAAAGTTTTTTCGGCATGGCAATAGCCGCCGTTTTGGCTGCCCTTCTTACAGGCTGTGAGTGCAAAAAAACGGTCCCGCCCACAGAGGACTCCAGTGAATTTGTTATGCTGGCGCAGGCCGTCCCGGACGCAATCCTGGAAATCCGCTACTACGGCACCTACAACTTTGTGGGTGCGCGCATAGACGGCTACCTTGAGCCCACCGCCCTCCTTACCAAAAAGGCGGCCGAAGCCCTCAAGGCTGTCAGCGACGACGTAATCTCCCAAGGCTACAGGCTCAAGGTCTACGACGCCTACAGGCCCCAGAAAGCCGTAGACCATTTTGTCCGCTGGGCGGCCGATATCCCGGACATTGCGATGAAGCCCTACTTCTACCCGGACCTTGACAAGAGCGTCCTCTTTGAGCAAGAGTACATCATGGAAAAAAGCGGCCACACACGCGGCTCCACCGTGGATTTGACGCTATTTGACATGGCTACGGAAAAGGAAGTGGACATGGGCGGCACCTTCGACTGGTTCGGCCCGGAAAGCCATCCCGATTTCTGCGGAAACCCGGAAACAGGGGAGTACACCGGAGACAATTCCAAGAGCCCCGCCGGCCGAAGCATAACCCCGGAGCAGTTTGCAAACCGCATGATCCTCCGGCGCGCAATGCTCGCCCACGGCTTCAAACCCCTTGACTCCGAGTGGTGGCACTTCACCCTGAAGGACGAACCCTTCCCCAGCACCTACTTCACCTTCCCCATCAAGGAAAAATAACCTTGGAGCCCCCTCTCGCCCCTCGCCCCTCCCGTCTTCCTGAAGGTTCCCTTGGAACGAGGTATATTATAACGTGCTGTAAATAAGCCGTTTAGCTGTGGTAAGTGTTCCAAGGGTGGCATAAAAAAGTACCCCTTGGAACACGCGGTGCTTACAAGTGCTTGATAACCAAGTTATTACCAATCGGGCATAGCCCGTAGAGTGCAAGAAAACAGCCTTGTAATCAACAGATTACAAGGCTGTTTGCGGAGGGGACGAGATTCGAACTCGTGGTACAGAATAACCCGTACGGCAGTTTAGCAAACTGCTGGTTTCAGCCACTCACCCACCCCTCCGGGCTTAAAGCGTTTGAAACTCCGTCACGGCGGACGGGACTGCAAAGATACGAATTTTTCCACAAAGCACAAGTTTTTGAAAAATTATTTGTAAGTTTATGCGAAAATTTAACCTGTCATGAAAAAATCCTGGATTATCCCCGCCGTAGCATTAGTCATTGCGGCCCTTGTGAACTTTGTAGCCCGCGCAACGGGAAACGCCCCTGTGGCCGCTATGGTTAAACCTGCCTTGCTGCCGCTTATCGCCCTTACAACAGTAGCCGCCGCCGGCGGAATGGAAAGCCGTACCGTACGCCTCCTTGTCATTGCCCAGCTTCTTGGCTGCGCCGGAGACATATTTCTCATTTCCAGCGATTTAATTGCTTTCGCAATCGGCCTTGTATGCTTCCTTGTGGGGCATGTCTTCTACTGCATCAATTTCGGCGGACGCAGTTGGAATGGACTTAAACCGGTCCAGTGGGTTATTGCCGTCATTGTCATGGCGCTTGCCGTGGCCGGGCTCCTGGCGGCAATCGGCGTAAAGGGAACATTCCTGGTGCCGTTTGCAGTTTACGGAATGATGCTCATGTTCCTTATCTGGAGCGGCCTTGCCGGGGTTCTTCGTGAAAAGAATAAAGCCCCTTGGGTAATCATCACCGTTGGCGCCGTTCTCTTTGCCTTCTCCGACAGCCTCATCGCCGTCCAGCAGTTTGGCGGTGCAAGCACCACGCTCGAGTTCCTTGTAATGGTAACCTATGTCTCCGCCCAGTGCCTCCTTGCCTGGGGCGGTTTAAAAATACATTTCAGCCATGCTAACCACAACCTTTGACATCACCCCCGACCGCAGTTTCCTCCAGCATTTCCTTACGCGCTGGCGCACGCTGAGCATTTCACCTGAGATGGTGGAAAAACTCAGGGAGAACAGCAGCACCAACCCCTACGCCGCCTACGGTTATGGCCGATGGCTGTCGCAGGTGAATCCCGGCGAAAACAGTCTCCAAGAGGCGGAAACCCTCCTCACGTGGGCCGGGTCCCAGGGCGTGCAGGATGCCAACGCCGCCCTTGCCCAGATGTACCACGACGGCCTCACCAAGGAGGACGAGGCTATGCCTTGGAAGCACGCCAAGCTAATGGAAGCCGCATATAATGCCGGAAGCGAATTAGCCCAGTACAATGCCCTTCTAAACACCATCTACGGAGATTACGGCTATTCCAAGAACCCCGCAATGGTGGCCGACATCCTCCAAAAACACCTTGAAAAGAACCCCGGCAGCGACACCATCTACTACAACCTCCTGGGTGAGGCCCTTGAAGACACAGACCCCGCAGAGGCCGAAAAAACCTACAGGATTGCCATCGGGCGCGAAGATCCGGAGGCTTATTTCGGCCTGGCCAACATATACAGGCTGTCCGGAGACTGGGCCAAGGCCTTCGAAATTGCCGACGAAGGAGCCCGGAACGGCGCCGTCAACTGCCGCCGCTTCAAGGCCTTCATGGAGCAGGAGGATTTCCTGAAGCTCCCTGAAAAAGAGCAGGAGGCCCTTCACAAAGACCTTGCCGAAGGCCTGGACTACGCCATCTCCCGCTACGACCGCTTTGCCTGTTACCTCAAGGGTATGATGCTGTACTTCGGCTACCTCGGCTTCCCGGAAGACCCTGAAGCAGCCCTCGTTCCCCTTACCCGGGGCGCGGAGATGGGAGAACACAACAGCCTTTGGCTCAAGGCCGTCATCCTTCACGAGTTAGACATGGCGTCGGTCTCGGAGATAGCCAAAACCTGCCTGCAGGCCCTCCGCCTTGGCGACCGGGAGAAATTCACGCTTGAAAAAGTTGCCGGCGCCTACGTAGCCGAGGCCCTTCCAAAGCACCAAATAGAGATAGAAACCCTGTGGCTAAAGGAGTACGTGGCTGAGAATCCGGAAGAAGAAGACTCCAAAGACAGCCTTGGCGTGTTGTCCGTGTACCCCCGCGGCTTCTACTATGCCATGGACGTTGAGGGGGCCAATAAACTGGACTTGGAAAGCCTTGCCTCCCAGATAGATGCCGACGGCTTTGACATCGTTCATTTTTCGCCCGTCCTCACCCGCATCACAAAGGCTCTGGGCTGGGACAAGGAAGGCGTCCACGTTGCCATGCTGGTAGACAAGGACGGCTACATGAAGGACCTCCCTGACAACATGGCCGCAACCATCATCTATGGCCACGGGCAGGAAATCCGCGGCACCGTGGCCTTTGCCCTGGAAGATGACAAAACCTACCGTCTCATGCCTATGAAGGGCCTCCAGCGCATCTTCATGTTCATCCGGATGCTCACCGCCGGCACCATGGGCCTTGTCCGTGAACCCACCTCGGAGGAGTTGGAGTCAATCGGCGCAGAGGACCCTGGCGGCTTCGAGGAATACGACGACCCCGACATCTTCGGCGAAGAAGCGGAACAGGAGATAGAGGAAGACATGGTGAGTGCCGATACCACCGAAGAGCACGACCCCATGGAACTCACCGTGCCCCTGGACCGCCTGGAAGAAGGATTTTCCCAGTGCAACCTCTGCCAGGACACCCTCACCGTCATCCTGCCAAATAGCCGTGAATACTGGTTCAAGTCGGCCGAAGACCTCATCTATAAACTGGACCTCAAGGACGCCATCGAGAAAAACATTGAACGGCACGGCGGCTACATGATAGACGAGTGGCAGTATGTAGACGCCCGGCAGGTCCCCATGGACATCCGCTCCCGCATCAGCTTCAAACTGCAGGAATAGACTTACGGCCTTGCCGGCACCGCCCGGCCGTCCTGCCAGGCCACAATCCTGGCCGCCGGGAAGCCAAGGACACGCACGACATTCAGGTACTCAAGGGCGTCGTTGTAAGACGAAAACAGGCCCACAAGATACGTGTACCTGAGGTTCACGCCCAGCCGCTCATACACCGGCGAAAGCCCCTTTATGTCCTCCAGCGAGGCATGGACGGGGGAGTCGAACAGCATTATCTGGTACACCAGCCCCGGCGGCAGGGTGTTGTCCTGGGCAAACCGTCCCACGGGGGCAATGCGGAAAGACTGGGCAGCCTCGCCGGATGCAAAACGAGGTTTGAAATCCGGCCCCAAAGACCCTTTTGCAAAGGTGTATCCAAGTTCGGCCCCCGCCACCACCCTGTCCTCTGCGGCTTCCACGGCGCCGTTCATCAGGAAGCTCATCTCCACCTCCCTGAGTTCGGCCGAAACCAGCGCCAGCCGCGCCCTGAATACGTTGAGGAGCGTATCTCCAGGCATCATGTGGCGGCTTATGGAGTCCATCAGCGCGCGGGATTCCTCCATCTTCTGCATATAGCGCTGCGTGGTGGCATTGCCCGTTGTGAAGCCCTCCACCGCGGCGTCGTTGTCAATGCGCGTGGGATCCGCCTCCGGCGCCAGTTCCATAAGTTTTTTCAGGGCCGATGCCTCCCGCACCGCCCGCCTGGTGAAACTCTTTTCGTAGGTAAGCACATACACGGTCACGCTGTCCGGGGAGCAGTCCCTGCCGGATGCGAAAAGCGTGTATTCGCCGTCGGCCGAATCGGCCATGAGATAGTCGTCGGCGGGGGAGTTGAACGGGAAGCCCATGTTCACGGGGTCTCCCCATCGGCCCGCCTCCGCGTCCCAAGTGGAAGAGAAAATGTCAAAGCCGCCCATTCCCGCAAGCCCGTCAGAAGCGAAATACAGCGTCTTTCCGTCCTTGCCAAGCATTGGAAAAACCTCGCTGCCGGTACTCAGGAAAGTCTCTCCCAGCAGTTGAGGGGCGCTCCAGAGCGAGTCTTGGTCCCGTGACACAAATATGCTGGGGCTTCCCGCTTTGTCCGGTGCGCTGAAATACGCCTCCCTGCTGCCGTTGGGCACGTAAGCAAGCCCTGCGGTGCCGTTTCTCCAGGCCTTCGGCTCAAGCGGATAATAGAGGAAAAAGTCCCTGCGGGAGAATCGTTTGCGGGCAATCACGTGGGGCTCCGCGCAGAATTCGGCAAGGCCAAGGGCATATTGCGCCCGGTCTGCCCCGGCGTCGTCCCTGGCGGCCACATAAGCCCTCAGCGCCTCGTCAAAACGGCACTCCCTCATTAGGGAATCGGCACGGGAAAAACTCTGCCCCCACAGGCTAAAGCCTGCGGTTAAAAGTAGGACAGATATGCCGATTCTCCTTAACGTCATTCAAATGTAGCCTGCAAAATTAAGAAATAGTTGTGAGAAAGCTGATAATTCAGAAAAAAATCGTAAATTTGCAACCTATTTTGCCGTGGTGTCTATTGACGCCAACAAATATGCCAAAATATAAACTAAAACATAAAAAACAATGCAAAGCAAAGGTTGGATCAGATTTGTAGCGATTATGCTTGCAATTGCCAGCATCTGGCAGCTTTCCTTCACCGCGGTCACCCGCATCCAGGAAAACAAGGCCGCCAAGTATGCCCAGGAGCAGGCGCAGCTTTTCGTTGAGTCAAACAACACTCCCGCAGAGGTCCGCGAATACGTGGCCGACTCTGTGGCAAACATCAGGAACAGAGCCTATATAGACTCTATCTCCAATGAAAAAGTATTCCTCGGTTACACCTACAAGAGCACCAAGGAAAAGGAAATCAACCTGGGTCTGGACCTCAAGGGCGGTATGAACGTCATGCTGCAGGTTCAGCTGGAAGACCTTGTGAAGGCCCTCTCCGGCAACAGCTCGGACCCCGATTTCGTGGCAGCTCTCGCAAAGGCCAAGGCCGGCAACGTCAACTCCAGCGCAGACTTCATCGGCCTGTTCGCAGATGCCTGGGAGCAGGTAGCCCCCGGCCGCCGTCTGGCCGAAATCTTCGCCACCTATGAGCTCCGCGACAAGATTGCCAACGACGCCACCAACGCTCAGGTCGTCAGCGTCATCCGCGCAGAGGCCAAGAGCGCCGTTGACAACTCCTTCAACGTGCTCCGTAACCGTATAGACCGCTTCGGCGTAACCCAGCCCAACATCCAGCAGGTTGGCAACTCCGGCAAAATCCTCATCGAACTCCCCGGTGTCAAGGACCCCGAGCGTGTGCGTAAGCTCCTCCAGGGCACCGCATCCCTTGAGTTCTGGCCCACCTTCCAGGGCAATGAGGTAGACCTCTATGCCGTAGACGCCCGCGTGGCCGAAATCCTCGGAAACCTCTCCGACAGCACCGTGGTTGCAAATCCCCTGTTCCAGGTGTTCTCCCCTTCAGGTTGGAACAACGCCTGCCTCGGTTTCGCAGCCGGCGTGGATACCACCACCGTCAACCAGTACTTCGCAATGGCACAGGATGTCCTTCCCCAGGGCTTCCGCGGCATGTGGTCCGTAAAGCCCACAGAGCTTGTGAAGGGCGCCAACCTCTATGAGTACGTAGCCATCAAGGCCACCTCCCGTGACGGCAAGGCTCCCCTTGACGGCGGCGTAGTCACAGACGCCCGCGTCAACTTCAACGGTGCCCAGAACGGCGGCAACGGCGCCCCTTCAGTCTCCATGACAATGAACGCCGAAGGCGCCTCCCTGTGGGCCCGCCTCACCAAGGACAACATCGGCAAGCAGGTAGCCATCGTCCTCGACGGCCTTGTATACTCCTATCCTACCGTGAACACGGAGATCACCGGCGGTTCCTCAGAAATCACCGGCAACTTCGACGTCCAGGAGGCCGAAGACCTTGCAAACGTGCTCAAGTCCGGTAAGCTTCCCGCCCCCGCTTCCATCATCCAGGAGCAGGTGGTTGGTCCTTCCCTCGGTAGCGCATCCATCAAGGCCGGTCTCATCAGCTTCCTCATCGCTTTCTGCCTTGTGCTCATCTACATGGTATTCTTCTACCAGGGTGCAGGTCTCATCGCAGATGTCGCACTGCTGTGCAACGTCCTTCTCCTGTTCGGCGTGCTGGTAAGCTTCGGCGCCGTCCTTACCCTGCCCGGTATCGCCGGTCTGGTCCTTACCCTGGGTATGGCAGTGGACGCCAACGTTATCATCTATGAGCGTATCAAGGAAGAGCTTGCCGCCGGCAAGGGCTTCTCTCTTGCAGTCCATGACGGTTACAAGAACGCCTACAGCGCCATCATCGACGGCCAGGTGACAACCCTCCTCACCGGTATCATCCTTTACATCTTTGGTTCCGGTCCCGTCCAGGGCTTCGCCACCACCCTCATCATCGGTATCGTAACATCCGTTCTTACCTCCATCTTCATCACCCGTCTCATCTTCGACGACCGCATCAAGGCAGGCAAGACCGTATCCCTCTCCAACAAGCTCACCCAGAATATTCTCAAGAATACTAAGGTAGACTTCATCGGCCTCAAGAAGTGGTCCTACATCATTTCCGGCGCCCTCATCGTCATCTCCATCGCTTCCATCGCCTTCAAGGGCTTCAGCTATGGCGTAGACTTCACCGGCGGCCGCACCTATGTCGTCCGCTTCGACAAGAGCGTCACCGCAGAGGCCGTCCGTGCCAGCGTTGAGGATGTCTTCAAGGCTGCCGCAGAGGCCGAAGGCATTGACCAGTACTCCGTTGAGGTGAAGCAGTTCGGTGGAGACTCCCAGATGAAGATCACCACCCAGTACAAGAACGACTCCGAATCCACAGAGGTAGACGCCGAAATCGAGTCCCTCCTCTTCGACGCCCTCAAGGGCTTCTACGCCGAAGAAATTCAGCTCTCAGACTTTACCTCCACCCTGGAGAACCCCAACGGTATCATCTCCTCGGATAAGGTTGGTCCTACCATCGCCCGTGACATCACCCGCAGCGCATTCATCGCCGTGTTCCTTGCCCTGATTGTTATCTTCGTATACATCGCACTGCGCTTCAAGGGCTGGACATGGGGTCTCGGCGGCGTTGTCTCACTGGCCCACACCGCCCTCATCGTCATCGGCTTCTTCTCCCTGTTCAACGGTATCCTGCCGTTCAACCTGGACGTAGACCAGACATTCATTGCGGCTATCCTTACCATCATCGGTTACGCCATCAACGATAACGTGGTTATCTTCGACCGTATCCGTGAGCAGAGGGGCCTGCACCCCAAGGAAGAGTTCCGTACCACTGTGAACACCGCTCTCAACGCCACCCTCACACGTACCCTCAACACTTCCATCTCCACCCTCCTCCCGATGCTCGCAATCGCCATCTTCGGCGGTGAAAGCATCCGCGGTCTGGCCGTCGCCCTTTGCCTTGGTGTCATCATCGGTACCTACGCCTCCATCATGATTGGTACTCCCATCATGTACGACGCCACCATGGCCGCCAAGAAGAAGGCCGAAAAATAGTTCGCCTTCTGTCATTTCGAGCGAAGCCCGCAGGGCGGAGTCGAGAAATCTCCCGCCGTGGAGCTAAACGTCTCACTTACAGAGTGTTGTGCAAAAACGTCTACCTGGTTTCGGGTAGACGTTTTTGTGTATACGGCTGATTTACAAGCACTTCCCTCCACGGGCGAGGCTGGCTCCGTGTAGAATGTTGATAACTTTTTTCGGAGAATCGGCCGAAAAAGGTTATCTTTGTTCCTATGAGTTTTGTGCACCTTCATGTCCACACCCAGTACTCCATCCTGGACGGGCAGTCTTCCATAGAAAATCTCTTCAACCGGGCCGATGAACTTGGCATGCCGGCTCTTGCCATCACGGACCACGGCAACATGTACGGCGTAAAGGAGTTCTTCAAATTTGCAAAGAAGCACCCCAACGTAAAGCCCATAATAGGCTGTGAGATATATGTTTCCAAAGGAGACCACAGGCTCAAGGAGAAGGGCTATTACCACCTAATTCTTCTGGCTAAGAACTATCAGGGGTATCTCAATCTGGTGAAGATTGTCTCCGAAGGCCACATCAACGGCATGTACTATAGGCCCCGCGTGAGCCATGAGATTGTGGAGAAATACCATGAAGGGCTCATCTGTTCTTCGGCATGTCTGGCTGGAGAAATCCCGCGCCTTATAATGGCGCATGACTCCGCCGGGGTGGAAAAGGCCATCCAGTGGCACAAGAGGGTGTTTGGAGAGGACTACTACCTGGAGGTTATGAAGCACAAGACGGAGGTTCCCGGCCTTTCCAATGAGCTTTATGAGCAGCAGTGCTACTACACGGAGGAAATCTTCAAGCTGGCCGAAAAATTCGGCATAAAGGTGATTGCCACCAACGACGCCCACTTTGTAAGGAAGGAGGACGGCCCCGTACACGACCGCCTTATCTGCCTCACCACCAACTCTTACGTGGACGACCCCCAGAGGCTGCGGTACACCCAGCAGGAGTACATCAAGACGGAGGAAGAAATGCTGGCGCTGTTCCCGGAGCACCCGGAGGCCATTTCTAACACGCTGGAGGTAGCCTCAAAGATCGAGTCCTACTCCATAGACCGTGACCCCGTGCTGCCGGTATTCGACATCGACCCTGCGTTCATGGCCGAAATAGACACCTACCTCGAAAAATACAAGGACATCATAGACGCCGGCCGCTGCGACAAACACGGCACCTATCGCGGAGACGGCTTCTGCCATTCCGTGGCCTATCTTTGCCACCTCACATACAAAGGCGCCCATGAGCGCTACGGAGAAACCCTCACCAAGGAGCAGGCGGAGCGCATAGACTTTGAGCTCAAAACCATATGCCGAATGGGCTTCCCGGACTATTTCCTCATAGTCCAGGACTACATTGCCGCATCCCGCGCCATGGGCTCGATGGTGGGCCCGGGCCGTGGCAGCGCCGCAGGTTCCGTGGTTGCCTACTGCCTCAGGATAACCAATCTGGACCCCATCAAGTACCAGCTCCTGTTCGAGCGTTTCCTGAACCCGGACCGTATATCCATGCCGGATATCGACGTAGACTTTGAGGACCTCACAAAGGCCCACCAGTACGTTGAAGACAAGTACGGGGCCTCCCATGTGTCCCGCGTCATCACCTTCGGCACAATGGCCGCAAAAAGTGCCATAAAGGACGTTGCGCGCATTTCCCACGTGAGCATTGATGAAAGCAACCGCCTCACCAAAATGGTCCCTGACCGCCTTTCAGAGAAAAAGGAGAAGGAATACCCCTTCAACCCTAAGCTGGACCAGCTGAAACCCGGCTTCAAGGTTGTGGAAAAAGAGGTGGACGGCGTAAAGAAAACCTACCAGGTGGGAATGGAGGATGTTGATGTCAAGATCAACCTCAAGAACTGCTACCGCCTTGTCCCTGAGTTTATTGAAGAGCTCAAGAACGGCCCGGAAATCAATAAGGAAGTCCTCAAATACGCCCAGGCCCTGGAGGGCTGCGTGAGGCAGGTTGGAATGCACGCCTGCGCCACTATCATCGGCCGCGGAGACCTTACGGAGTATCTTCCCATAACCCTTTCCCAGGATAAGGAAACGGGGCTGTACGTGCGTACGTCGCAGTATGACGGCCACTACATTGAAGACGTTGGCATGCTCAAGATGGACTTCCTGGGGCTCATCACGCTTCAAATTATCCACAACTGCCTGGATCTCATCAAGGAGCACCACGGTGAAGACATTGACATAGAGGCAATTCCCATCGACGACAAAGCCACCCTGGAGCTCTACGGCCGCGGGGATACCACCTCCGTGTTCCAGTTCGAATCCGACGGCATGAAGCAGTGGCTTCAAAGGCTCAAGCCGGAGCGCTTCGAGGACCTCATTGCAATGAACGCCCTTTATCGGCCCGGCCCCATGGACTACATCCCGGACTTCGTGGCCCGTAAACAGGGTGAGCAAAAGATAGAGTACGACCTCCCTGAAATGGAGGAATTCCTCCAGGACACATACGGCGTCACGGTATATCAGGAGCAGGTGATGCTTCTGTCCCAGAAACTTGCGGGCTTCACTAAAGGTGAGGCCGATAAACTCCGCAAGGCCATGGGTAAGAAGCAGATAGACATCCTGAACTCCCTCAAGGACAAGTTCATGACAGGCGGCGCCGCCAACGGTCACCCTGAGAAGGTTCTGGATAAGATCTGGAAAGACTGGGAGAAGTTTGCCCAGTACGCCTTCAACAAGTCCCACGCCACCTGCTATGCCTGGGTGAGTTACCAGACCGGTTGGCTCAAGGCCCACTATCCGTCCGAATTCTTTGCCAGCTGCCTCAACTGCGCCAAGTCCATGGAAGAAACCGTGAAAATCATGGACGACTGCAAAGGCCACGGCATCAAGATCCTGGGCCCTGATGTCAACGAGAGTTCCGGCCACTTCACGGTAAACGCCAAAGGAGACGTCCGTTTTGCCCTCAGTTCCATCAAGGGATTCGGCGGCAACATAGTGGACGCCATAGTGAAGGAAAGAGATGAAAACGGCTTGTTCTCAAGCGTCTACGACTTTGTGGAGCGCATGAGCGGCTGCATCAACAGGAAGAGCTTCGAGAACCTTGTGAACTCCGGCGCGCTGGATGGTTTCGGCCACCCCCGCGGCATGTATTTCCTTCCCGGCAAAAACGGCGGAGACCTTTTCATAGACCAGCTTACCCGCTACGGAGACCTCTACAACAGGGATTCCGTGCAGTCAGGGGCATCGCTCTTCGGAGACATGGAAGAGATGAAGCCGGAGCCTCCCGCCCTTCCGGAAGGTGTTCCCAACGTGGATATCATGGAAGAGCTCCAGAAGGAAAAAGACCTTGTGGGCATGTACCTGAGTTCCCATCCCCTGGACCGCTATGACTTCGAGATAAAGAACTTCGCTACATGCAAAATAAATGACCTCCAGGACCTTATAGCCGAATGCGACTCCAAGAAACAGACGGCAAAGGTAAGCATTGCGGGCATCGTGACGGATTTCAAGCAGCTCACCACCAAAACTGGCAAGCCGTACTCCCGCACCACCCTGGAAGACTATTCCGGCTCGTTTGAACTTACGCTCTTTGGCAAGGACCACGAAACCTTCATGCAATACATGCAGCCCAAGGCCACGCTGTTCCTGGAAGGCGAGATCACCGAAAAATTCTTCATGAAACCCGAAGAAAAGGCCCAGGGCAAACCCGCCCCGCCATACGTGTTCAAGCTAAAGAAAGTGACCCTTCTTGGCAACGTGGCCGAAGACCTCCTTGGCGGCTTCTCCATGGACATCACCACGCCCATGCTCACGGACAAGTTCAGGAAGGACCTTGTGAACGTAATCAAGCACCACAAGGGCAACATTCCCCTTACGCTGTACCTCTTCGACCCCGGCACCCGCTACCGCATCCAGTTCTACTCCAAGAAGTTCCAGGTAGCCGTCACCTCAGAGTTCATCCGCGCCCTCCATGCCATCGGCATTGAGCACTATGAGGTCCTGAGGAAATAACCCGTGGAGGGAAGTGGCTGGTAATCAGTTATATACACAAAAACGTCTACCTGAAACCAGGTAGACGTTTTTGCATAATACCCTGAGTTTCAGCCGTTTAGCTCCACGGGGGACAATCCTTGTCCCGGGACGGAACCGGCACTGCCAAAATGGCAGAAAAACCCAAACGGAACGGAGATTGAAGACTGGTCCATAGAAAAGGAGAAAAAGAATATGGATCAGAACAATAACAACAACACCTCATTCCTCCAGAGGTTTGCAATAAACCTCAACGAGAGGGCGGCTCAGGGGAAACTGGACCCGGTGATTGGCCGTGACGACGAAATCCGCCGTGTGCTTCAGATCCTAAGCCGAAGGACAAAGAACAACCCCATCCTGGTTGGTGAACCGGGCGTGGGTAAGACCGCAATATCTGAAGGCATCGCCCAGAAAATAGTGAACGGGCAGGTGCCGGAAAACCTTAAGAGCAAGAAAGTCTACTCCCTGGACATGGGCGCCCTCATTGCCGGCGCAAAGTATCAGGGCGAGTTCGAAGAGCGCCTGAAGGGCGTGGTGAAGGAGGTTGTGGACAGCGCCGGTGAGATTATCCTGTTCATCGATGAGATTCACACCCTGGTTGGCGCAGGCCGGACCAGCGGCGCAATGGACGCCTCCAACATCCTCAAGCCGGCGCTGGCCCGTGGCGAACTCAGGACCATCGGCTCAACTACCCTGGACGAGTACCAGAAGTACTTTGAGGCCGATAAAGCCCTGGAGCGCCGTTTCCAGATGGTGATGGTGGACGAGCCTTCCCCGGCCGAATCCATTGCCATCCTGAGGGGCCTTAAGGAGCGCTATGAGAACCACCACAAGGTTCGCATTGAGGACGACGCCCTAATTGCCGCAGTGAACCTGAGTCACCGGTACATCACCAGCCGTTTCCTCCCGGACAAGGCCATCGACCTTGTGGACGAGGCCGCTTCCAAGCTCCGCCTGGAGATGAATTCCGTGCCGGAGCCCATTGACGAACTAAATTCGGCCATAAGGCAGAAAGAAATTGAGCGTGAGGCTATTAAGCGTGAGGGGACATCGGCTAAAATGGAAAAACTGGAGGCCGAACTGAAGGACCTTCAGGGCAAGCGTGACGTCCTCATGAAGCGCTGGAACTCCGAAAAAGAGATTCTGGAAGGGCTCCAGACCGCCCGCCAGCAGCTTGAGGAGCTGAGCATCCAGGCAAAGGCCGCCGAGCGCGCAGGAGACTATGCCAAGGTGGCGGAAATTCGCTACGGCAAAATAGCCGAAACCCAGAAGCGCATAGACGAGCTCACCAAAAAGGCCGAAGCCATCAAGGAACCCATTGTCACAGAGGCTGTTACGCCGGAAGACATTGCAGAAGTGGTGGCCAAATGGACCGGCATCCCCGTGAAGCGTATGCTGGAATCCGAGAAAGAGAAACTCCTGAGGATGGAGGCCGAACTCCACAAGAGAGTCGTGGGCCAGGACGCCGCCATCAAGGCCGTGGCTGATGCCGTGCGCCGTAACCGCGCCGGACTTTCCAACGAGAAAAGGCCTATCGGCAGCTTCCTATTTATGGGTACCACCGGTGTAGGCAAGACGGAGCTTGCAAAGGCCCTGGCCGAATTCCTGTTCAACGACGAGAACATGATGACGCGTATTGATATGTCAGAGTACCAGGAGCGTCACACCGTGTCCCGTCTTGTGGGCGCCCCTCCGGGATACGTTGGCTACGATGAAGGCGGCCAGCTCACGGAGGCAGTTCGGCGTAAACCCTACTCCGTGGTGCTTCTGGACGAGATTGAGAAGGCCCACCCGGACGTATTCAACGTGCTTCTGCAGGTGCTTGACGACGGCCGGCTAACGGACAACAAGGGCCGCACAGTGGACTTCAAGAACACCATCCTCATCATGACCTCCAACGCCGGAGCGGACATTATCCAGAGCTATATGGAGCGCCTTCCGGAGGTGAACGGCATTGACATGGATGCACTTACAAAGCGCCGCCAGATGCTTGACGAGTGCAGCGCCCGTGTGCTGGACGTGCTCAAGCAGACCGTTCGGCCGGAATTCCTCAACCGTATAGATGAGATCATAATGTTTGATCCTCTCACCAAGGCCGATATCCGCGACATCCTGCACCTGCAGGAGGAGGAGCTCCGTAAACGCCTGTCCGACAGCGGTATAAGCGTAGAGTTCACCGCCGCCTTTGAAGACCATATGGTGGAGAAAGGCTACGACCCCGCATACGGCGCCCGCCCTGTGAAGCGCGTCATGCAGCGTGAGCTGGTGAACCTCCTTGCCAAGGCCATCCTTGACGGCACCGTGAAAAAGGACTCCACCGTGCACGTAGACGTTGTAGGCGGCGAGGTTGTGGTGCGGTAGGATACTGTCATTTCCTGCGAAGCCCTGTCAAACCGAAGTGCCTTTCTGTCATTTCGAGCGAAGCCCGCAGGGCGGAGTCGAGAAATCTCCCGCCGTGGAGCTAAACAGATGAAACACAAGTTATTACGTAAAAACGTCTACCCGATTTCAGGTAGACGTTTTTGTGTAAATGCTTTATAGTTAGCGTGTTATCTCCACGCGCTACAAATTACTTCACAAGCTTGAAGCCAATGCGGAACTGGTCGTAGCCGTCTGCGAGGCCGGCGATAGCCTTGATCTGGCTGGATTTCTCACCAAGCTGGGAAGAGATCTTCTTCATCATGTCCAGGAGCTTGTCTGCGGTGAACAGCATCTTGGCGCCGTTGAGGCTGCTCTCAAGGGTACCGGTCATGGACAGGAACTTCATGGTTTTGCCGAAGGTAAGGGTGACAGTCTTTTCGCCTTCACCAACCTTGTAGGTGCCGGGAAGGGCCAGAGGGCCGCAGTTGAGCACGAAGGTGTTGTCCGTAGCGTTGAAGGTGAATTTGAGTGCACCGGGCTTGATGCCAACCTTTGCAAGGTATTCGTCGGCTTTGGATTCCATGCCTGCGGTAACAGCGGTACCGGCAAGGTTTGTGAGGACGTTGCCCTCTGAGCTTGAAGCTGAGCATGCTACGCCGTTGTAGGTGTAGGTGCCATCAAGGCTTACGGGTGCGCTGTAAACTGTACCTGCAAGGCCGGAGATGATGTTGCCAAGGGTGTTCAGCGTTGCGTTGTTGTTCTGGGTGGAGTTTGAGCCGCCGAGGAGGCCGCCAAGAAGGCTCTGTGCGTTTGCAGAGGCAGCTACGGCCACTGACAAGGCGATAACGGTGATGATTTTCTTCATAATTATGATAATACTAATTAGTTTCAGCCTGTAAATATAAGAAAAAAAGTCAATACGCTATTCAGTTTCTTCGGCCCAGCCCTGGGCTTTTACAGGAAATTCAACGCCTTCCGGTGTAACAAGCACCGTGCCTGCTTCGGGTTGTGCAAGGTGGCCGATGATGTCAAATGTCTGGAACTCCCTCCGGAACTTCTCCAGATGCAGGATGGGCACCACAAACAGCAGGCGGAAGTCGTCTCCGCCGTTCATTGCGGCCGAAACAGGGTCCAGGTCCAGCTCTTTGCCCAGCTGGAAGCTGCCGCCCTCGAAGGGAATCTTTTCGGCATAGACCTTTGCTCCAAGGCCGGAATCGCGCGTGAGCCGCTTGAGGGCGTCGGCCAGCCCCCGCGTCACGAAATAGCCGTAGGAAGGGTAGATTTCAGCATCCTCAAGCCTCTCTACCACAGATGCTTCCAGCTCCGGACGAAGATAGTCTCCAACCAGCATCTTGTACTCCTTCATGTCCGGCTGGGTGCCTTTGTCGGTAAATTCCTTTGCGCCGCGCTCCAGCACCTGCAGGCCAAGGAAAGCGGCCCCAAGGGCACCGGAAACGCAGATGAGGTCCTTGCTCTTTGCGGCCATCCGGCGCTTTGCGGTCAGGGCCGAAGTTTCCCCGGTGGCGCTTATGCTCACGTACAGCCCGTTCTGGGAAGGCTGAAGGTCCAGGTTCACCGCTTCAAAGCCGTGCTCCTTTGCCGCCACCGTAATTCCCATCCAAAGGTCCTTCACCTGCGGAAGGTCCAGTTTGGCCGAAACCCCCAGGATCACGTTGAGAAGCTTTGGCCGTGCGAGGGCAGCGTAAAGTTCTCCCACGACCCCCACCACGCACTTGTATCCCAGGTGCTTCAGCGGGAAATACACCAGGTTGAAATCCACACCTTCAAGGTACATCCGTGAAGCGGTGATTACGCTTCCACCCTTGGAGGTATATGAGAGCCCGCTTACGGGATTGTATGCAGAGAGGCGATAGAGCTGCTCGATAGCCTCTATTTTTCCTATTTCAGAGAAAGATTCTGCCATTTATCCTTGCATTTTGTTCTGCAAAGATAGCAAATTATTTCTTCAGGGAAGGAACAGATGCCTCAAAGTCATTGGTGGAATTGTTGGTATCGGCAAGCTTGCCGTCAATGACCTTGCGGCGTACGCTCTTTCCAAAATGGGCGATGTCGTTGTACACCTTCACAGTCCAGGCATAACCTGCGTCAAAAGCAGCGCCCCAGGGGTTGCGGAAATAACTGTCTTCTGCGCTGCAGTTGACGGCGTCAAGCACCCACTCACCGGGGATTACCCATACGTCGTCGTCATCAATGGCGTAGTCAAAGTTGTACTCGTCAAAGTGGAAGTAGTACGTGCCGGTCCAGTGGCGCTCGGCCATAATCTTCTGCGCCGTTTCACCTTCCGGCACAAGAACGATTGCATAACTCTGAAGGCCGCTGTGATGAAGGGTGGTGATTGTGAACGAAGACTTGAACCAGATCTCAAGGTTCTCCACGTCAGGGTTGTCGGTGTCCGGATAGTAGTCGTTTTCGTCGTAGAACTCAAAATCGGCACCGGAAAGGTCAAGGGCGTCGGGGTTGCCCTCGACGGTCTTCTCATCCTCGCCTTCGCCCTCAGTGCGGCTCTCCTTGTAATCCAGTGCGGCAAGGGCAAGCACAACCGACTCACCAGGCTTTACGGCGTGGTCCGTGCCTTTTCCGGGGATGAGGTACATATCGTTCACGGCCAGTCCGTCTTCCAGTTCGGGGTACTCATAATAAGCGCCCACATCTGTCTTGTCTCCCATGATATAGTTCATCACAAACAGCACGCGGTCTGCATAGACTGTATGGTCAGACACGTTGGTGAGCTTGATATACTGGTCGTCAGAGGCGTTTTCCGCGCCGGGAATCAGCGTTCCGGAATAGTAGATTTCCTCAATCACAAGTTCTCCGGCCTTGGGGGCTGCGGGGATGTCGGTCTTTTCCTCGGGAGTTTCCGGATTCTCGGGGGTTGCGGGATCGGTGTTCTCCTCCGGCTCCTCCGGTTTCTTTTCTGTGTTGTCATCGTAGACGGGCTTGTTGCAAGCCATAACGGCAAAGGATGCTGCCGCTAAAAGAAGGAATACTTTTTTCATATATAATACCTATAGTTATTGAATAAAATACAGAGTTCAGCGTGTCGTAGCAGACACTGGCGCGCGCCACGCCACGTATATTCTTCATGATGGGCCTTTCCGCTTCAAAGGAGGCGCAGAGCCCCGCCACTGCGGCCGATACTCTCATAAGTCTTGACCGCTGGTAGTCCTGAAGAGCCTCCAGCGTGTATTTTGCCGGGATTGTCATACTGGCGCTCATGGGGATATAACCTGTGGCCGCGGCTTCGGCCCTGAGCAGCCAGGCCCCGGCACTGCGGGTGTACGATGCCCCGGCGTTAAGCCTGAGTCCGGAAGTGGAGAAACTCCTCCCGGGGTACATATACTGCTGCAGGAAGCCCCTGAATGCGGTTTCGGCGGAGAACAACCATCGGCCGGCGTGCAGATTTCCGTGAGCCGATGCCTCATAGAAAATGCCGGAGTACATATGGAAAAGCATTAGGCTGTTGTAGGCCCCGGCAATTCCGTTGTCAAGCACCTGCTCGAAGCCGCTCCTCACCTCCGCATTCAGGCGTCCGCCGGCGCTCCAGATGCCGCCGGAATAGTCTGCTCCAAGAAGCACGTCATGGGTAACCAGTTCTGTATAAGGCGCTTCGTTGAGGTTGGGAAGGTGATGGACGTTGTCAAGGAAGCTGTATTCCAGGGCGGCTTTCCAGCCTTTGTCCCCAAGGGGGAAGAGTGTCAGGGAAAGCCCTGCGCCGTTTCCGGAGTATCTGGTTGAAAGATAGGATGAGATGGTTCCGGAAAACCTGTAGAAATAACTCCCCAGGCCGGTAAGGTGGAACTGTGCCGAATTTGCCCCGCGCGGATTGAAGTACGCTACGGAATTGCTCTGGGAGTACCTGCGGTAGAAAGCGCTCAGATCCAGGACATAATCCCGGGAAATCTGCCGTCCGGAGGAAATGTCCACTTTAAGGTCTGAGACTATGTTTCTGGGTCTTGGGTCCACCTCCCTCCATTCATGAAGGGCCCTGTAGCTACCCCTGACGCCAAAATTCCACTCTCCTTTCCTGAAGGCATATCCTCCGGTGAATGCATATGTTTCCTTTCGTACGTTACCGGACAGGGAATCGGCCATCACATAAGGAAAAACCACGGAATAGTCAGATGAACTGTTCCATACCACGCCGCTTTTGAATCCGTTGGCGTACTGCACGCTTCCGGAAACTGCGCTGGTGGCGCTTGGCCTTACCAGGGTGCGGATATCCACCACGCCTTCTCCATCCGCCCGTCCTTCTTCCGGGATAAGGGGATCGGTCTCGGAGCGTCCCTTCCATCCGGCCTCCACGCTGGTGTGTGGCGCCCTGCGGCTGAAAAGAGCCTCGGAGGGGCTGCCGGAGCCAAGGGAATCGGCAACGGCAACTGTAAGTATGGCAAGAAGAAGGCTCATCAGAACAGGTAAATTACATCAAGGGTAAGGGTCTCACTGCCGGAAATGAGGTTCACGGCATTCACGGGGTCTGAATGGGAATAGGAGCGGAGAGTACGGGCCGATCCGTCTTCCATCACGGCCTTTCCGTCAAATGCTATGGAATAGACGCCCTTCTGCACCTTTATGGTGGCCTTTCCGTCCTTGAAGTCCGGGTAAGGGTAGTTGATTCCGGTGTTCAGGTTGAGGAACTTGTTGCCGGGAAGGGAAGGGTCCACGGTCATGGATTTCACGCCCCTGCCGTCGGGTGTGGAGAGGACTATCTCTACCGTGGAAAAGAGCTCAGGCTCAACTTTTCCGGAACATGCCGTAAGGGCAAGCAGGAGTATTACAATCGCCTTTTTCATATCTTCAAACTGATTTCCATACCAAAGTAAGGCACGCTTGAGCGGCGTTTCAGGACTCCGTCTATATTGTAATCCGGGGCCAGGGTAAACAGCCGGTTCACAAACAGGGCGGCGGTGGCCTTTTCCTTGAAGAGCGTCTTAGAAATCTTCAGGTTCACGTTCATCGAGAACGGCGTCACCGTGTATTTGAGAAGGGCCTGTGAGTACTGCCTCTTCATCTGCCTCAGAACGCCGTCGGCGGCCGATTCTTCCGTATAGGGATGCGTCTTGAGGTCCTTGTCCAGATAGGCCACGGGAGTGGAATCATCGGCCTCAAACTGCTGGGCGGTGAACCATGTGCACTGGAAGGACGTGGAGAAGATAAGCCCCAGGGAAGGCACCTGTGTGTCCAGGAGGAAGGAACTTGTGAAGGAGTCATAAAGGCGGCTGTCATTCTTCTCATAAAGGCCGATATAGGGGTAGGGCTTCCCGGAAATCATCACGGAAGGCCTTTCCCATTCAGGCTGCGAGTTCATATACCTTGTGCGGAACCAGGCCCCGTTCACGTTCACGCGCGTGTTTATCACGGGAATCCTTGCCGATGAAAGCGTAAACTCCACGCCTCTCTTGAGGCTCCTGCTGCCGTTTGTCTGAAGGGAATAGGCTATGAGGGTGGTGTCAAGCACATATGGGGTGGTTTCAGTAGACGGAGGCCCCGTGAGCGTAC
Organism: Bacteroidales bacterium UBA4230; assembly: GCA_002395605.1. Classification (GTDB taxonomy): domain Bacteria; phylum Bacteroidota; class Bacteroidia; order Bacteroidales; family UBA932; genus Cryptobacteroides. The sequence continues at coordinate 14,880 of DGXO01000029.1, read as the reverse complement.
TCTTGTCGATGGCGGTCTCCGTATAGTCCTTGGAAACAAGCCTCATATATTCCGACCCATTCCGGAATCCGGACCTCATGTCCTCCGTGAAAAAGTCTACGGAAACGCTCCATCCGCACCAGGATGCATCGGCTCCCACCTCCCATTTGAAATTGCGCGCCGCGTCAAGGCTAAACGGCGTGGAGTCAATTGTATAGACAAGGAAGTTGATTCTCCGAAGGTCTTTCTCGGCCGGCCAGTAGTTCATCTGGATCTTGTCCCCGTACATAAGGGCGGGGAAGAGCATATCCATAGTGGGGAACTTGGTGTGAAGGCCCGCGCCGCCGTAGATTCCGGCCTCGAACCTGTAGCCCCCCAGTGCCGTTTCCGGGAAGTTGAGCCGGATATTGGCCCTGGGGTCAAGGGCAACCTTGCCGCTAAGACTGTAGGCCTTGTCAAGTCCAGGCATGGCCGATGCCCTCAGGCCCGCCTGCCACTCCAGTTCAAAATGCCCCAGACGTGTTTTCCCGTTCTGCTCCAGAAACGCCGCCAGGATATTCTCCGCTGGGATTTCGTAGTATGGGCGCGGCCTTGATCCCATCCCCGGACTCAGCGGGCGGGTGACGTCAAAGACGGACCCTCCGCCAAAGTTCTTGTCAAGAGTCCATTCGGCCCCGGCCATAAGGGTGCCTCCAAGTAAGCGGAAGCGTGAAACGGCCCTCAGATACGCGTAGAACGGCTTTCCGTCCACTGTGAGGGACGCGTTATACCTTGCCGGGATCATCACAGCGTCAAATTCGCCGGCAACGCGGGACACGGAAACAGGCTCCTCTTTGCCCAGAATAACGTTTTTCCACCTTTCTATCTTGTCGTGTCCGTAACTCAGTTGGGCGGTGAGGACAAAACTCTTGAAGAAGGAATTATCGGCCTTTGAGGTAATGGAGAAATCCCCGCCAAGGTCAATATGATTGTATGTGCTTCGGAAAGTCTCGGCCGGAATTCCGTCAAACTGGTCCAGGTCTTTGTCGGATTTCTGGGTGTCGAAGGATCCGGTGTAGTCAAGGTTTGCTGTGAGGGCTTTTATGAAATTCCCGCTTTCCCTCCAGGTGCGGCTGCCGCGGAGACTGCCCGTAAGGCGCCTGTAATTCTGCCTCAGGTTCCTGGGATCGGCCTTTGAATCCAGATAGTTCAGGCCGATATTCACCGTCCTGCGGTCTTTTCCTCCCCATTCGAAGCCCTTTCCGGCATATACCATCTTGGACTTCATGTCGGATTTGAAACGCAGATGGAGGTCATTTCCGCCGCGCCGGCGCTTGATCTGGATGAGGCCGCTGGTAAGGTCTCCGTGCTCGGCCGACGCAATTCCGCGCACAACATCCATAGACTCGATTTCTTCCGTCGGGAGAGTGCGCATATCCGTTCCAAGGTTCACATAATTGCTTCCAAGATTGCTGTAGGCCGGGGTGTACTGGAGGTTTGCGTCGTTGAGGACCGGTTTCCCGTCAATTGTGAACCGCGTCCCAAGGGCCTGGGTGGCGTAATTGCTGCTCAGGCTTCCCGCAGCCCTCAGGTTTACTACCTGCGGGCTTCCGAAGGCCGGATCCCTTGAGATGCCTCCCGGAAGGAGTTCCAGAAGGTCCGCAACGCTTGACGGCTGGATGTGGGCAATAGCCTCAGAGCCAATTTTTGAGGCCGATGTAAGACCGTGGTTTTCCTGTGCCGTAACGACGGCTTCCTTTATCTGATACACGGCAGTTGTGTCCGTATATTTCCAGGTTGTATCAGGCGCTGCCGCTATGAGGAATAATATGATTAAGCTCTTCACAGTCTCTTTCAAAAAGGACTGCAAAGTTAGGGAACCGGGCCTTTCCGGTCAATCCCTAAAAATGGGGTTTTACGTAGCTGTGGAGGGGGGAAGTGAATGAAATCCCGGGCATGGAGAAGCTCTTTTCGTAAGTCCTTGAAAGAGTGTCCACTAACTCGAAAGTTCCGGTTTTGAGGGCAAAATAGTTTTCTCCTTCCGGCGTTGAGGTCTCTACCGTGTAATAAAACATATCCCCAATAATGAGGATGCTCTCTTTCTCGGGGCACATGGGTACATCCGTGACAGTTACGTCCCCGTTTTCCTTCAGGATGGCAAGGTGTCCGTCTCCCGTAACAAGGAAACCCAGGGTGGCGTGATTCTCAAACTCCGTAATCTTGAGGTTCTTAAGGTGGAGGGAGTCTGCCTGAGGGTAATAATCGGCCCGGATAACCCCGCCTGTCTGCTTGATCCGGAAGAGTTTATCCTCTGAGTCCGTGAGAAGATAGCCTTCGTCGTGGTCCTTGCGGTCCGTAGGGTTGCCCTCTATGCATCTTGCGGGGAATGTAAAGCCAAGGGCGCGGAGATCTGCGTTGAGCCTTTCCGTCTTTTCCTCCTGCAGGGTGTTATCTCCCATATTGTAGATGTAAAGGCCGTCTTTCCTTGAAACAAAGGCTTCCTCCGGGTCCTGAAGTTCAAGCCTTTCCGGAATGGATTCCATAAGAAGGTAAACCGGCGGGATAACCTTGTTCACGTCCCGGGGGTCCATCGTAATGAACAGATTATTCCTTTCAATCTCCTCCAGGGACACTTTCCGGCCTTCCAGGGAGTCCGGCAGCATCCCGCGGGAAGCCAGGATGGAGGCGTAGAAAAGCGGCTGGACCTCGTCACCGTAAACGTTTCCGCAGCGGTCCATGAATTTGTAGTCATGGTCTTCCTGATACAGCGCGGTGAAATCGTGAATAACGCAGCTGTACAGCGTGAAAGGCGTACTTTCAGGCTTTGCAGAAATAAGGTTGTAGAGTTTTGGTCCAACCGTCAGAACCACCGCCGCTGCGGTCAGGGTAATGAATATGGCCGATATCCTTTTCATCACTGCACGCCCTCCTTGAATCTTTCAATTCCTCCAAATATAAGCATGGCCGATGCCAGCGTGTAAAGTGCCAGCCACGGCAGGAATCCATTGTAAGCCTCCGGTACGGGAGACAGGAAAAACAGTCCCATAAGGGCCGCGAGAAGCGCCGCCAGAACTATCCTTAAGCGCCATGTAGGTTCAATGCAGATGGCACAGGTCCAAAGGTATGCCGCCCATCCGGCAAGATACCACACAAGCATGGTGGACGTTATTCTTGACACAAGTTCCGCGGGGATCCATCGGCCCAGAAGAACGGCGCATACAAGGGCGTGAATGGCGCAGAACGCCGTCAGGACCACAAGGCCGTAGCACGTAATGCATCCCGTCATCACGCTCTCTTTCACGGGAAGGTGTAGGGTGAGTTTGAGGCGTTTCATCTGCACCTCCGGCAGGAACTGAGCCAGCGCCAGGAGCACTCCAGCCGCAGCCGGAACATACCTGAATAGTTCCAGGAGCACCGTGTCTTTTGCTATGAGAGTGCTCCAGAGAATCTCTGCGCCCCTGAACTCAACCACCTTTGCAAGGTTCAGGAAACTGTAGAACAGCATCCCCGCCCCCACCGCGGCAATCCCCGCGATGAGCCATCTTGTCTTCAGCCATTCTTTGTATATTATTGCTTTGAACATTTCAATATTTCCCTGTAAGTTCAATGAAAATATCCTCCAGCGTCATTCCGGGGTATCGGCCCATAAGGCTTGCGGTCTCCTCCTGCACCAGGATGCTGCCGTAATCCATAATTATCACCTCGTCCACCAGTTTTTCAAGGTCCTGGATAATGTGGGAAGTGAGGAATACGGTCTTGCCCCTGTCCCTGGCGTAATCCCTCAGATATTCGCAGAACAGCCTGCGGTAGCCGGGGTCCAGCCCAAGGGAGAAATCGTCCAGCACCAGGAGGTCTGCGTTCTGGGCAAGGATGAGTCCCAGGGCCACCTGTGAGCGCTGTCCGTTGGACATTCGGGATATCTTCTGCCCTGGAGCCACCTTGAGCTTTTCCATCAGGGAATAGTAAGCGTCCCGGTCCCATTTGGGATAGAACGAAGAGTAGAATTTCTCTATCTGGGAAATGGTCATGTAGGAATACTGCACATGTCCTTCCAGAAGAAGGGCAATGCGGCGCCGCGTTTCTGGGGTAATGTGCTGGACGTCCTCCCCAAAGATACGGCAGGAGCCGCCGCGGGGCTTCAGATAGCCCATAAGGATGTTAATGGTAGTGGTTTTTCCAGTGCCGTTTTTTCCAAGAAGCCCCACAATCCGTCCTTTGTCTACGGTGAAATTCAGATCCTCGTAGATTCTCCGTTTTCCATAGTAATGTGTCAGGTGTTCACAGCAAATAACGCTATCTTGCATACTCCTTTTACAAATTGGAGTGCAAAGATAGCGATTAAAAGCGGGATGGTCTATCCCTATTTATGGGGATTATCGCTTTGCCGCAATACTTTTACCGCAGTGATGTTGGAATATTTTTGTACCTTTATGGGGTAAAAAAGCGCAAGCACCTATGAAAAAACTAGTAACCTTACTCGCCGTGCTGCTTCCGGTAGCAGCGGCATTCGCTCAGGAAAAAGACCCTGGGCTTGAGGCGGAATACGCCCAGCGCATCTTCCGCGCAGGCGTGAACATGGACCCGTACGAATACCTTCCCGGGCCTCAGACTCCAGCCCCCAAGGGGTACAAACCCTTTTATATCAGCCATTACGGCCGCCACGGCTCAAGGAGCAACTGGGCTGGGACGGAGTATGCCGCCATTCAGCGCAAATACCGCGATGCCCATAATGCCGGCATACTTACCCCCGAAGGAGAGGCCGTGAGGGAGCAGATAGACCTTCTCATAAAATACCACGACAATATGGACGGTCGCCTCACCTACCTTGGCACTCAGGAGCACCGCCAGATTGCCGCGCGTATGTACAAGAACTACAGGCGCGTGTTCCATAACGGCAGCAAGAAGATCACCGCCCGCTCCAGCACCGTGCAGCGCTGCATCATTTCCATGTGCGCCTTCACCGGGGAACTTATGGAAAGGGAAGACGGTCTGGACATCCACTGGGATACAGGCTCGGAACTTATGAAAATCCTTTCCACGGACGACCCCCGCTGGGTAAGGGACAGCACCAGGGCCATTCTGGCGCGCCAGGCCGCCGCTCACGTGCCGGATACCGCGGCCTTCAAGAAAAAGATATTCTCTGACCCCGAAAAGGGCCGCCGGATTTGCGGAGACCCCATAGAAATGATGCAGGAAACCTATGATATGGCAACCGGCACCGCGGCCTTCCAGATGCCCGAAACCCTTTACCGCGTGTTCTCCCTGGATGAACTTTACTGGTATGCCCAGGCGCTCAATATGGAGTTCTACCTCACCCAGTGCAACAGCAAGCCCTTCGGAGACGCCCGTATGGAATCCGTGCAGCCGCTGGCTGAGGATGTGATTGAAAAGGCCGATGCCGCAATCGCCACCGGAGAATACGCCGCAGACCTCCGTTTCGGTCACGACTACCAACTCCTTGCCTTCTCTTCCTGGCTGGGCGTAGAGGGCGTTGGGGAGCGCCTTGACGCCGAGGAATGCGCCAACTGGCCCGGCTGGAAGTACACCCCCTTCGCCGGCAACCTGCAACTCGTCTTCTACAGGAACAAAGCCGGAGACGTTAAGGTAAAAGTGCTTCTGAACGAGCGCGAAACAAGGGTTATCGGCCTTGAAGGATTCCCGTACTATGACTGGAAAGACATCAGGGCCCGTCTTATGGAAAAGGCAAGATGAGGCTTATCTTTATGGGCGATTTTTCCGAGCAGTTTCCTAACCGGATACTGCGCGGAATCCGTAAATATTCCCAGGAGGAGGCCGATGAACCCTGGGTGGTGTGCACAATGCCGTCCTCTTACAGGGAAACCCACAGTTTTGAAGACTTCCTTGCCTGGGCCCAGAAGTGGCGCGCAAATATGGTACTTGCCCCTTTCAACCCCGATGACCGCGTGGAGAAATTCCGTGAAAACGGCATTGTGGCCATTTCTATGGACCATATCCGCCCTTTCCCCCAAATCCCCAGCCTTACATCTGACTACCACCGGACGGGGGAGATGGTGGCCACTCGCTTCGTTGCCAGCGGATACCGCAATTTTGCCTTCTTCGGGTACCACGGAGTAGTCTGGAGCGACGGCCGCCGTAAGGGATTCGTGGACTACCTTGACTCCCAGGGTCTCAAGGACAATTTTGAGGAGGGCGTGAGGATACGCACGGACGCCCTCTGGAGTTATGACGAAGCAAAACTGGGATACTGGCTCCTGTCCCTTCCAAAACCGGTGGGGATTATGGCCTGCGACGACACCCAGGCCAATATCCTCCTTGAATGCTGCAACACTTTTGAGATAGCCGTTCCCGGAGAGATTGCCGTTATTGGAGTGGACAATGACGACGTCCGCTGCACTATGACCCGGCCGCAACTCTCATCCGTTGATGTGGATATGGAAGGAGGCGGCTATGCCGTGGCCTCAATGGCCTCCCGTATGGTGGAAGACCCCTCTTACAAGGGCGAGGACATAGTGATGCAGCCCCTTGGGATTGTGACCAGGCAGTCTTCCGGAATAGTTGTGACGGGGGATAAATCCGTCCAGGAAGCCATCCGCTTCATAACTGAGAACCCCCGCAGGAAAATCCAGGTTTCGGATGTCCTCTCCCACGTCCCTATGTCCCGCCGCTCCCTTGAGCAGCGCTTCCTGAAAGCCACGGGACTGAGCGTCTACGAGTTCATCACAAAGGTCAGGATGGATACCTTCGCGGAACTTCTTCTTACCACTTCGGACACAGTTTCCCAGATAGCCGCGCTTATGGACGAACCCGACACAAAAAGCATCTCCCGGCGCTTCGCCGCCATAAAGGGCTGTACCCCAACAGAGTACAGGCGTAAATATTTGCGCAAATTGGGGGAATAAATACGCAAATTTCCCCTTCGCGCGCGAGCGTGTCAATTATTTTTGCAGTAACTAACCATAAAAACTGCACACTTTGACACACTCCCGCTCCCTTATGTGTAAATTAGCCCTCCTCGCCACCCTGTTCTCATCGTCACCGGCCGCCTTTGGGGCGTCCGTGGAACTGAAGGACTGGACGCTCAGGAAGGCCGGGGACAAAACCACGTACAAGGTCTCCGTTCCCTGCACCGTGGCCGGTGCACTCAATGAGGCCGGCGTCCTTGGGAAAAACATCCTGGAAGAGGACCGATATGAAAAACTGGACAAGACCCCCTTCGACTCCCCATGGGAGTTCTCAACCACCTTCAAGGCGCGTAAAGGCCTCAGGCACGTCCTCCGCTTCGACGGCCTCAACTACTACGCAGATGTAGAACTCAACGGAAAACTCCTCGCCAGCGCCGACACCACGTTCGGCACGTTCAGCGTCCGCGAATTCGATGTCACATCCCTTGTGAAAGGCACCAACCGCCTCAAGGTAACCCTCCGCCGCGCAGTTGCCGGAGACCTCAACCACGGCTTCGTGGACTGGAACCCGCGTCCCCTTGACGAAAGCATGGGCATCATCCGTCCCGTCACGCTCATCACCACCCCGGACATAGAGGTACAGGACGTCTTCGTAAAGCCCTTCGTGGATCCCCAGGACTTCTCCAAGGCCGAAATTGAAGTTGTCACCACCCTTGTAAACCGTGCCGAAAAACCCGTCAAGGGCATCCTCAAGGCAAGTTGGGACGACGGCGGCTCCTTTGAGGAAGAGGTGGAGATACCGGCTTCGGCATCAAAGGAGATTTCAGTAAGGCAAACCATAGGGAATCCCCGCATCTGGTGGACCAGGGAAATGGGTTCCCCGGAAATGTATCACATTGACGTTGAGTTTGTTGCTGGCAAAAAAGTAAGCCATTCCAAGGGGGCCGATTTCGGCATCCGCAAAATCGAAGGCATCATTGACGGCTATGGCCACAGGCTTTTCATCCTCAATGGCCGAAAAGTCCTTGTGAAGGCCGGCGGCTGGACCGACGACATCTTCATGCAGGATACCCCGGAGAGCATCAAGGCCCAGCTGGACATGGTCTGCGACATGGGCCTCAACTGCATCCGCTTTGAAAACATCTGGGGCAAGGACGACTACGTCTACGACCTCTGCGACCGCATGGGCATCCTCTCTATGGTGGGATGGAGCTGCCAGTGGGAATGGAAGTCCTACTGTGGCATCCCGGAAACCCGCGGTTACGGCTGCATCAACACTCCGGAAACGGAGAAACTTGCCGTACGCTATTTCCGCGACCAGCTTATCCGTCTCCGCAACCACCCGTCCCTCATCTGCTGGCTCACCGGCAGCGACCGCATCCCCAACGAGCGCCTGGAACGCCAGTATCTGGCCCTTTATGAGAAACTTGAATACAGGCCGTACGTGTGTTCGGCAAAGGGGCTTACAAGCCTCGCCGGCCCCTCCGGCATGAAGATGGAGGGCCCCTATGAATTTGTGGGCCCGGATTACTGGTACATAGACACAAAGCGCGGCGGCGCCTACGGCTTCAACACGGAAACCGGCCCCGGGCTCAACCTTCCCCAGCTGGAGAGCCTCCGCCGCATGATAGGGGAGGAGCAGCTTTGGCCCCAGGGAAGGAACTGGGCACGCCACTGCACTTCGTCCACATCGGCCATGAACACCACGGATTTTCAGGTTAAATCCATGGAAGGCCTTTATGGCAAAGCCGACAACCTTGCCGACTATGTATACAGGGCCCACGCCATGGACTATAACTCAGAGCGCGCCATGTTTGAGGCTTTCCGCTGCAACCTTCCCCGCACCACGGGCATAGTCCAATGGATGCTCAACAGCGCCTGGCCTTCAATCTACTGGCAGCTCTACGACTGGTACGGCATCCCCACCGCCGGCTACTATGGCGTCAAGAAGGCCTGCAAGCCCGTCCAGCTGGTGTTCAACTATGGCGACAAGGCGGTTTACGCCGTCAACGATGCCGTTCCAAGTGCAATCATCGAGGCAAGGCTCCGCGTGTACGACACCGCCTCGCGCCTTGTCAGGGAAGAGTCCCGCACCGTCACCAGCCTTGAACGCGAACCGCTCAAAGTTTTTGGGGACATTGAGGGCCCCTGCTATGTGTTCCTGGAGTTCACCCTGGACGGAAAAACGGAGCACAACGCCTACTGCGTGGCCGGAGACAACAATGTCTACGACTGGGCCCACGCAGACTGGTGGGGCGTCAATATCCTGAAGTACGCAAACCTCTCTTTCATGTGCTCCCTCCCCAAGGCGCCCGTCAGGATGGAAGTGACCGCGGTTGCCGGAGGCTATGACGTCAAACTTGTCAATGAGGCCCACGTAATAGCATATCAGAATATCCTCAAGGCCCTTGATTCCGACGGCAACCTCATTCCAGGCACGTTCTGGGAGGATAACTTCATCGCCCTTCGGCCCGGCGAATCCCGCACCGTCCGCTGCACCCTCCCGGAAGGCTGCACCAAGGCCGAAATAACCCTTTCCGGATGGAACATCAAACCCGTAGAACAATAGTATGAAGAAAATATTTGTCATATCGCTCCTTCTTGCCGCGGCGACGGCCTATGCCCAGACTCAGGACCCTTTGGACAGGGATCAGTCCAAGTATGCCACCTACAGTTTCTCTAAGGACGACCAATACACCGTTGAGACGCCCTACCAGACCGTTTCCGTGAAGCAGCCCAAGGGGAAGAGGGTGAAAAACGTCATCTTCATGATTGGAGACGGCACCGGCCTCACCCAGTGGAACGTGGGCTGGGTTGCCAACGGCGGCGCCCTCAACATAGACCAGATGCCCGTGGCGGGCTATTCCCGCACCTACTGCACGGACAAGCTCATCACGGACTCCTGCGCCGGTGGCACCGCCCTCTCTTCCGGAGAAAAGACAAAGTACGGATATATCGGCATAGATGAAGACGCCGAGCCCCTTGAGAGCAACCTCCAGTATGCCCAGAAGAAGGGCATGAAGACCGGCGTCACGGTAACCTGCCGCATCAACGACGCCACTCCGGCCGATTTCTGCGTCCACGGCCCCACCCGCAAGGACGAGGAAGGCCTGGCGGCGCAGTACGTTGATTCCGGCGTGGACTTCATCTCCGGCGGCGGCACCCATTTCTGGAACCAGCGCTCCGACGGCCGCAACCTCATAGAGGAAATGAAGGCCAAGGGCTACACTTTTGTGGACAAGCTGGAAGACATAGCTGATGCCGAAGGTGACAAGTTCCTGGGCCTATACGACGAATACGACCTCAAACCGGCCCTGGACCGCGGCCCCATCCTCATGGAAAGCACCATGAAGGCCATAGAGATGCTGGACAACAAAAAGGGCTTTTTCCTCATGGTGGAAGGCTCCCAGATAGACGACTGGGCCCATCGCAACAAGGTTGGCTACATGTGCGAGGAACTCTTTGACTTTGACAAGGTCATAGGCGCGGTACTGGAATGGGCCGAAAAAGACGGCCACACCCTTGTGGTTGTAACCGCAGACCACAACACCGGCGGCCTCACCCTTCTCAAGGGCAGCATAGAGGAGCGCAACGTAAAGGTGCACTTCTCCACAAAGGGCCACGACGGCATTGTGGTGCCCGTATTTGCCTTCGGCCCCGGTGCCGAAAACTTTGCCGGGGTACATGAGAATGCCGAAATAGGACAGATAGTAAGGAAGCTGATGAAATGAAGTGGTTGGCGTTAATATTGGTTATGGTGGTACGGATCATCCCTGCTCCCCAGAGCGTTGAGGAGCGGGGAGGTTCGTTCCGTTACAACCCCTCCAAGGTGGAATACCGCCTGGACCCCAAGGCCAATATCCCGGCCGAAGGATACACTCTTGACATATCGCGCACACGCGTGCGCGCCGTGGCTTCCACCCCCGCCGGGCTCTTCTACGCTGCAAAAACTCTGGAGCAACTCAACGTAAACGGCCAGGTGCAATGTGCAAAGATTACGGACTACCCCCGCTACTCCTGGCGCGGTTTCCACGTAGACCCTTGCCGCCATTTCCAAAGCGTTGAGGACCTCAAGACCATGATAGACATCATGGCGCAGTACAAGATAAACACAATGCACTGGCACCTCACCGACGACCAAGGCTGGCGCATCGAGATCAAGAAATATCCCCGCCTCACATCCGTAGGAGCATGGCGTACGGAATGGGACGGCGGCGTTCACGGCGGCTACTACACCCAGGATGAGATCCGTGAGGTTGTAGCCTATGCCGCAGAGCGCTTCATAACCATAGTCCCGGAGATAGAGATGCCCGGCCACGCCGTCGCGGCCATCAGGGCATATCCGGAGCTGTCCTGCACGGAAGAGCCCGTGGGCAGTTTCTCCACCTGGGGTTCCCCGGACATAGTCCTCTGCCCCGGAAAGGAAAACATGTTCCGCTTCCTTGACGATGTCATAGCGGAAGTATCGGCCCTCTTCCCCGGAGATTACATCCATATTGGCGGTGACGAATGCAAGAAGACCCGCTGGGAAAAATGCCCCGCCTGCCAGGCACGCATCAAGGCCGAAGGCCTCACCGCAACGGCCGATGCCACGGCCGAAGAACGCCTTCAGAGCTATGCTGTAAAGCGTATGGAAGGCATTCTTGCGAAGTACGGGAAAAAGCTTATCGGCTGGGACGAAATCCTTGAAGGAGGTCTCAGCCCCAACGCCGCCGTAATGTCCTGGCGCGGTGAAAAAGGCGGCATTGCCGCGGCGGAGCAGGGTCACGAGGTTGTCATGACCCCTTCCCACGACGGCATGTACCTGGACCACTACCAGGGAGACCCCAAGATAGAGCCCGAGACCATTTCCGGAGACAATACCCTTGAGAAGGTATATAACTACAACCCCTCCATTCCTGTCAAGGGCGTCCAGGCCAACCTCTGGAGCGAGTACATCTACTCTGAGTCCCAGCGGCAGTACATGTTCTTCCCCCGCGCCTTCGCCCTTGCCGAAATTGCCTGGACTCTTCCCGCCAACAAAGATTTCAAGGCCTTCTGCACGGCCGTAGACCGCGCCTGCGAGGACCTTGACCGGCGCGGCGTAAATTACCATATCCCCATGCCGGAGCAGCCCGGCGGCAGCTACAACCACGTTGTTTTCCTTGACAAGGCAGTCCTTGAATTCACCACCACAAGGCCCATGCGCATGGTTTACACCCTTGACGGCACGGAGCCGTCGGCGCAGTCGGCCACCTATGAAAAGCCGCTGGAATACAGCTCTGATGCCACCCTCAAGATTGCCTGCGTCACCTCTTACGGCAAACTTGGGAAGGTACGCACCATAAGCGTCGAAAAACAGGCCCTGAAGCCCGCTACGGAGCTTGAAACGGATCCCGGCATCACGCTCCGGAGCACCTACGGATTCTTCCTCAGCTGGGCCGATATCCCCTCTTCGGCCCATTGGACTGATCCCCGCCCCATAAAGAGTTTCAGGGACATTCCAAGGCAGGAACCCACCCACTACAATATGATGGGGCTCAATTTCTATGCTGCCGAAGCTACCGGCTACATCAAGGTTCCGGAAGACGGCGTGTATGTGTTCTCCACCATCTTCGACCAGCTTTGGATTGACGGGGAAAAGCTCATAGACAACGGCTCCGAGGTTAAGAAACACTCCCGCCATGACAACAGCGTTGCGCTCATGAAGGGTTACCACCCCGTAACCGTCCGCTTCCTCAGCAATGTCCGCGGCGGCTGGACAACCGCCCGTAACCGCGGAGAGGTTCTTTTCAGAAAAGTAAACTGACCTGTCATATGAAAAAACTGTTCATTTCAATTGTCACGTGCCTTGCGGCGGGAGTCCTGCTTGTTCAGCTGAACTCCTGCTCCAAGCCTGGCAATTCCAACACGCTCCCGCCGCCCCCGCCAGTTACGGGAGACGACACCGAAAACCCGCAGGACAAAGATGACACCACGGACAACCCCGTTCCGGGAACCGACGACACCCACTGCACGGATATCGGCCAGACCCCCATTGTCCTGGCATATTTCACTGAGCACACAAAAGTGCTTCCCGACGTAACCCTCCTTACCCACATCAACTACGCCCATGGCCGTTTCGGCAACCCTTCCACCGGAGACGGCGGCATAGTGATTTCAGAGTCAAGCCAGGCTCCCATAAGCAAGGTGGTGGCCCTGAAGAGCGTGAATCCCAAACTCAAGGTGATGCTCATGATAGGCGGCTGGGGCGGCAACGCAGACGGCTTCTCCATGATGGCCCGTGACGCCGCCAAGCGCACGGCCTTCTGTCAGAGCGTAAAGAGCCTCCTGGACAAGCACAAGCTTGACGGCGTGGACATAGACTGGGAGTACCCCACCGTAAGCGCGGACAACGAGACCGGCGCGGATCCCTCGGACACCAGAAACTTTAACCTTGTCCTCAAGGAGCTCCGTGAAACGCTTGGAACAGAGAAGATTATCTCCTTTGCATCCTCTTCCAGCGCAAAGTACGTAGACTGGGGGACCGCAATGAAGTACCTGGACTACGTGAATGTCATGACCTACGACATGGGCGCCGCCCCCAGCGGGCATAACTCGCCCCTCCACAAGTCCGCGATGTTCAACCATCGCAGCTGGGACGAGAGCGTGGATGCCCATGAGAAGGGCGGCGTGCCCCGGGGCCGCATGGTAATGGGCATTCCCTTCTACGGAAAGGCCGAAAAATCCCCGGCGGCAGGCCAGAAGATCTTCGATTACACCGTGAGGTACTATGAGATTCCCGACATCCTTGAAAAAGGCCTCTATAAGGGAGCAAAGCTTGAAAGGAATGTCCACCGCATGTGGGAATTCACCTCTATGGTCCCTTACCTTGCCGACGATTCCGGCAAGAACGTCCTATCCTATGACGACCCCGAATCCGTTGCCGCTAAGGGCAATTACGTGAAGGCCGGCGGAATGCTCGGGGCAATGTTCTGGGAGTACCGCTGCGACACCGACGACCACGCCCTCCTCAAGGCGCTGGTAGGTGCGGTCTATGGAAAAGAATCAGTATTAGAATAGATATAACCAAAAAAACTGACCAATGAAACACACTAAAGTAGTCCAATTTCTCCGACTGGCTGCCATCGCGTGTCTCCTTGCCGTTCTGGGCGGGCTTCCGGCCTTCTCCCAGAAAGGTGTTACCGTCAAAGGTACGGTGGTGGACTCCGACGGCCTGCCGGTTATCGGCGCCGGGGTTACCCTGAAGGGAACCACCACCGGTGTTGCCGCCGGGGTAGACGGAACTTTCCAGATTACCGTCCCCGGAGAGGCTGCTGTGATTGAGGTTTCCGCGCTTGGGTACACCACCCAGGAAGTGAAAATCGGCAAGCAGCGGACACTGACGGTTGTTCTCCAGGACGACACCCAGTCCATTGAGGCAACCGTGGTTGTGGCGTACGGCACCCAGACCAGGGCAACGGTCACGGGCGCCCTCACCACCATTGACTCAAAGGCCCTTGTAAAGGCGCCTGTGGCCGATGTCACCAACGTTCTGGCCGGCCAGATGCCGGGCGTCGCCACAGTCCAGGAAACCGGCCAGCCCGGTGAAGACTATGCCAAGATCTACATCCGTGGCGTAGGTTCCCTCAGCGAGAGCGCTTCAACCCCGCTCATCCTTGTGGATGGCGTGGAAAGGCCCCTCAACACCGTGGACCCCAATGAAATCGAGAGCCTTTCAATCCTCAAGGATGCCGCTTCAACCGCCGTGTTCGGCGTGAGGGGCGCAAACGGCGTAATCATCGTCACCACAAAGCGCGGAGATGCCGGAAAGCCCAAGATTTCGGCAAGTTCCATCACCGGCGTGCAGATGCCGCTTTCCTACATCAAGCAGAGTTCGGCCTACGACTTCGCCCGCTACTACAACGTCTACCAGTGGAACGACGGCAAGGAGGACATCGGCCTGTACTTTACCCCGGAGGCCATCGAGGCCTACCGCACGGGGTCGGACCCCATCATGTTCCCCTCTACGGACTGGAACGAGGTGATGTTCCGAAAGGCCTTCCTCCAGACCAAGAAC
>DGXO01000054.1:18481-20026 GCA_002395605.1 Bacteroidales bacterium UBA4230 | reverse complement strand
TGCAATACTCTCCCAATTGCTTGGGGTTCTTGATTGCCCGCATCAGTTTATTATACTGCCTTTGCACTATTACGCCATGTGAAATTGACAAATGATACTCAAATGAATTGTGCTCGTTAATCCGAGGAGTCCATTCTCCATCCTTGGATTGTATCTTGACAATATCGCCGGTAATGCGACTGATTTTTGGTTCCCCCTTTACTTCTATGCGTGTGGGCTCCACCCCCGACAGTTCAGCGATCCTTTGGTAATTCAGCGGCCTACCGGAATAAAAGACAATATAAACTCTTGTTGTTGTCATAATACAAAGATAGCGTTTTTTTTTACTATTCCTTTTCTTTCAGGGATAGTCCCAAAGTGGCTGAAAAACCAAAAACTGCCAAGGATGATTCCTTGGCAGTTTTGTAATTTATTGATTTTCAATATATTATCAAATCAATATTCTTCCTCGTTCCACATAAAGTCTTCCTTGGTGGGATAATCCGGCCAGATGTCCTCGATGGATTCGTAGATCTCGGTGTCATCGTCCAGTTCCTCAAGGTTTTCTATAACTTCGTCGGGGGCGCAGGTGCGGGTGGCGTAGTCTATGAGCTCTTCTTTGGTTGCAGGCCACGGTGCATCGTCCAGCGAGCTTGCAAGTTCAAGTGTCCAAAACATGGTTTTATAGTGTTTTTAATTGTTAATAATCAACATGTTCCCGTAATTGGGGCTGCAAAGATAGGAAAAAATCTGATATAATGGATTTTTTTCGCTACTTTTGTAAAAATTTGCTTCAAATTACAGGCCATGGCATATAGAAAGATAGAAGAATACGATATTGACACAACAAATCAGATAGCAGGGCACATAAAAGCCATTCTGGAGCTGCTTGGGGAGGACCCCCAGCGAGAAGGCCTTCTTAAAACTCCGGAAAGGGTTGCCAAGGCAATGCAGTTCCTCACCCAGGGCTATTTCCAAAACGGTGAAACCATTATCCGAAGCGCCCTTTTTGAAGAGCCCTACAACCACATGGTAATTGTCAAGGACATAGAGCTTTTCTCACTCTGTGAACATCACATGCTGCCCTTTATCGGCAAGGCTCACGTTGCCTACATCCCCAAGGGCCAGATTACGGGCCTCAGCAAAATCGCCCGCGTGGTGGAGACCTATGCCCGCAGGCTGCAGGTCCAGGAGCGTCTCACGGAACAGATCCGTGACTGCATCCAGGAGAGCCTCCAGCCCCTTGGCGTTGCCGTGGTAATAGAGGCAATGCACACCTGCATGTCCATGAGGGGCGTGCAAAAATCCAACGCAGTAACCACCACAAGCGCTTTTTCCGGCATTTTCCTAAAGAGCCAGAAAACCCGCAACGAATTCCTCAAACTCATAGAAAAATAACACACACATCATGGGAGCATTTCACGCATATGACATCCGCGGCATCTGGGGTACAGACTGGGACACAGAAACCGCATACAAAGTAGGATATTTTCTTCCGGAACTTCTCAAGGCCAGTAAAGTGCTTGTTGGCCGGGACTGCCGCCTTTCCGGGCCGCAGATCCACGA
>DGXO01000054.1:0-18343 GCA_002395605.1 Bacteroidales bacterium UBA4230 | reverse complement strand
CTGGTGTACTTCGGCACGGCCAACTACGGCTACAAGGCCTCCATCCAAATCACCGCCTCCCACAACCCCAGGGAGTACAACGGCATGAAGGTAAGCCGCGAAAACGCCCTTCCTGTGGGCCTGGACACCGGCCTTGGCCAAATCAAACAGTGGATCGACGAAGGCCGTCCCACCCCTAAGGCCGAAACTCCCGGCAAGGTGAAGGAAATTGACATCAAGCCGGACTACATAGCCTTCCTCAAGAAATACAAGGGAGACTACTCCAACCTCAAGATAGCGTTCGACCTTTCAAACGGCATGGCCTGCCTCTTTGCAAAGGAAATCTACGCCGGAGAAAATGCCGAATTCCTCTTCGACACCATGGACGGCAGCTTCCCCAACCACGAGCCCAATCCCTTGGTGGCCAAGAACGTAGAGCCCCTGAAGGAGCTTGTGGCATCTTCCAAGGCCGATATCGGCGTAATCTACGACGGAGACGCAGACCGCGTGATGTTTGTAGACGACCGCGCCCGCTTTGTGGCCCCTGACCTTGTGGTTGCCCTGATGGCCCGCTATTTCTGCGACGAAAGGGGAGAGAAGAACCCTCGCGTGCTCCAGGAAATCCGCTCCAGCCTTGCCGTTGCGGAGGAACTGAAGTCTAAATACAATGCCGATGTCCACACCTGGCGTGTAGGCCGTGCCTTCGCAGCCCCCAAACTCCGCGAAATAGACGGTCTCTGGGGCGGGGAACTGGCCGGTCACTACTATTTCAAGGACTTCTTCTACTCCGACAGCGGCATGCTTTCCTCCATCATCGTTCTCAGGATTGTTTCGGCCCTCAAGAAGCAGGGAATCAAACTCTCAGAGGAAATGGACCGCCTCACCCGCTATGAGAATTCCGGAGAAATCAACTACAAGGTTGAGGACAAGAAGGGCGCCATGGATGCCGTGAAGGCCTACTTTGAGTCCAAGGAAACTCCCACCAAGGTGATGGACTTTGACGGCTATCGCCTGGAATTCCCCGGCTGGTGGTTCAACATCCGTCCTTCCAACACGGAGCCCTACCTCCGCTTCATCTGCGAAGCAACTTCCAAGGAAACCCTCAAGGAGAAGATCGCGGAGGCCGATTCCATCATCGTTGGCAAGTTAGGCGGAAAACGTTGAGGCCGGATGAGAAGACTGTTAATGATACTGGCAGGTTTGGCGGCCGCCTTTTCGGCCTTTGCCCAGGATGAAGACCGGCAGGCCGATTCCCTCAGGTACAGGTTCGGCCGTCAAACCGTGCAGTCCTCAAATAAAAAGGGCACTCCGTATGCCGATACCCTTGATACCGGAAACCCCGCCGTGAAGGTGGTCCTGTACAATAACGGCACCTACCGCTATGTGAAAGACCCCTCCATGGTTGTGGAAGACAGTGTTTTCACGGCTTTCTGGGACACCAAGACCGTGAATCCGTACAGGGAGGAGCCCAAGGATATCCCGGACCGCTTTTCAATTTGGGTGGTGGATTCCCTGGATTCCTACTGCTGCCCCAACCAGGTGAAGCCCCGTTCGCTTTACGGCTATCGTCACGGGCGCCGTCACCAGGGCATAGACCTGCCTTATCCAACCGGCACTCCGGTTCCCGCAACCTTTGACGGCAAGGTTCGCATCTCCGAATATGTGGGAGGTTACGGCAACCTTGTGGTGATACGCCACGCCAATGGCCTGGAAACCTTCTACGGCCATCTTTCGCGCCGTGACGTCAAGGCCGGAGACTGGGTGAATGCAGGGGACATTATCGGCCTTGGAGGCTCCACGGGCCGCTCTACCGGGCCGCACCTTCACTTCGAAACCCGATATTACGGCGCCGCCTTCGACCCCCAGTGGCTCATAGATTTTGAAACCGGAACGCTTAGGCACAGGCTCCTGAAAGTACGCTCATGGTACTTCAACCCCAACCAGAGGTATGTCCAGAACGTAGACGACGAAGACGAGATTTTCCGCACCGACGAAGAAGACCGTTTAGCCGCCGAAGAACAGGCCAAGAAAGAGGCTGCCGCCCGTGCCGCCGCCGAAGCCGCCGCAATGCGCTATCACACTGTCCGCTCCGGAGACACCCTTTCCAGCATCGCCCGCAAGTATCACACCTCCGTGCGTGAACTGTGCCGTCTCAACGGCATAAAAGAATCCTCCATCCTTAGGATTGGACAGAGGCTTCGTGTGAGGTAGGAGATTGCCGGTCATTGCCGGCAATGACGTCATGCCCGGCTAGACCGGGCATCTGTTATTTCAGTTTGGAATTGTAGTGCGGATGCACTTTGCCTTTAGTGATATTCAGTAATTTACTGGATATCATTTTTTTACGGATGGGGGCGGCGTGGTCCGTGAAAAGGTCTCCGTCAAGGTGCGAAAGCTCGTGTTGGATCATGCGGGCGGCAAAGTTGTCAAACTCCTCCGTCACCTGCACAAAATCCTCGTTGTAGTAGCGCAGCTTTATCTTTTTGGGCCGAACAACGTCGCAGTAGATGCCGGGGATTGAGAGGCAGCCCTCAGAGTAGGTGACAGCTTCCTCGCTTTCTTCCAGGATTTCCGGGTTTATGATGGTGCGGCGGAAGTCCTTGAGGTAGGGATAGGTGTCAGAGACAACGTCTCCGTCCACTATCACAACCCTTAGGCTCACGCCGATCTGGGGAGCGGCAAGGCCGCAGCCATCGGCCCTCACAAGGGTGTCCTTGAGGTCCTGGACCAGGGCGGTGATGCCGTCACGGTCTTCTATGTTGGCAGGTGCGGCTTTCTGCCTGAGCACCTCTGCGCCGTATAAGTATATAGGTTTAATCATAATCTCTGTTCTGTTTGAGATCCCTCGGCTTCGCTCGGGATGACAATCGGCTTTGCTCGGGATGACAACTAATGTTTTGCCTGGCGGTCAAGATAGCCTTGCAAAATAATTGCGGCCGAAATGCGGTCTACCTCCGTTTTGTCCCTTCGGCGGGAGGCCTTCATGCCGCCGTCTATCATGGCGCGGTGGGCAAGGACGGACGTAAAGCGCTCGTCCTCAAGTGTTACGGGTACGTCCGGGAAGGCTTTCCTGAGGCTTGGGAGGAAGGCGTCCACATGGGCTTTTGCCTCAGATGGCCTGCCATCCAGGTTCATGGGATACCCTACCACAAATCCAACGATTCTCTCATTTTGGGCGTAATTTTTGAGATAATCTATTATCTTTGCAGAATGTACGGTATCCAGCGCCTGCGCAAAAATCCCCAAAGGGTCGCTTGCCGCAAGGCCGGTACGTTTGAGCCCGTAATCTATGCCGATTATCCTGTTCATAAATTCCGGGCGCAAAGTTAAGAATAATTATGGAAAGTAAAGATAACAAGGCCAGGAATTTCCGCCTGTCAATGGTGAATGCAAGCACTCATGAGCGCCTGTGGAGCCTCCGCTTCAGCCGCAGGACCATGATCCTTGCCATTGTTTCGGCCGTCCTCATTGTGGTTGTGGGGCTTTTCTGCCTCATAGCCTACACCCCCATAAGAACCTTCATTCCCGGGTATCCGGATGCCTATACCCGCCGTCAGGCAGTCCAGAACGCCCAGCGCATAGATTCCCTTGAAACCCGCATCATCCAGTGGCAGCTCTACTCGGAGAACCTCCGCCGCGTGGTTTCCGGACAGGAGCCCATCCGCATGGATTCCCTCATCCTCGGGAGCCGTGGGTCTTCGGCCCTTCCTTCGGCCTCTTTCCTGGACCTCCGGGACTCTCTCCTGAGGGCCGATGTCCAGGCCCAGGAGCAGTTTGGGGTGTCTTCCCAGCGCAGGAACCTTCCAATTGAAGCCCAGACCTTCTTCCCGCCCATCAAAGGCGTGGTTTCCAAAGGTTTCGACGCAACCGTCCATCCCTGGACGGACATTACCGCCCCCGCCGGCACCATGGTCATGAGCGTGCTTGACGGCACCGTAATCTCCACCGGCTGGGACCAGGACAAAGGCTATTCCATCATTCTCCAGCACCAGGGAGACATCATTTCTATTTATCGCAACAACCAGAAACTGCTTCACAAGGTGGGGGATGCCGTAAAGGCCGGCACTCCGGTGGCGCTCCTGGCATCGTCGCCGTCGCTCACTAAGGGAGACCACCTTCATTTTGAACTCTGGTACGGCGGCCATCCTCAAAATCCCGCCGACTACATTAGTTTTTAGCATGGCAAAGTCAATCGCAATACTGGGCTCCACGGGGTCTATCGGCACGCAGACCCTTGATGTGGTGCGTCAGCATCCGGACAGGTTCTCCGTTTTCATGATATCGGCCAACAACAACGCCGACCTTCTCATTGAGCAGGCCCGCGCCTTCAGGGTGCCGCATGTGGTTATCTGCAATCCCGCAAAATTTTCCCAGGTGCGTGACGCCCTTCCTGAGGCCGATGTCCGGCTTGGCATAGATGCCGCCTGCGAACTTGTCCAGGACCCTTCGGTGGACGTTGTGGTGGCGGCCATGGTTGGTTTCAGCGGCCTTCGGCCCACTTTGGCGGCAATTGAGGCCTCCAAGACCATAGCCCTTGCAAACAAGGAAACCCTTGTGGCGGCGGGGTCCATAGTGATGGGCGCGGCTGCAAAGTACAAGGCCCACATCTACCCCGTAGACTCGGAGCATTCGGCCATTTTCCAGTGCCTTCTGGGGGCTCAGGGAAACAAGTTTTCCAGGATTCACCTCACCGCTTCCGGCGGGCCTTTCCGCACATGGGAGAAATCCCGCATTGCCTCCGCCACCAAAAACGAGGCCCTGAAGCATCCCAACTGGGACATGGGCGCCAAGATCACCATAGATTCGGCCACCATGATGAACAAGGGCTTTGAGGTTATAGAGGCGGCGTGGCTCTTTGGGGCCGATGCCTCTGAGATTAACGTGGTGGTGCACCCGGAATCCGTGATTCACTCCATGGTGGAGTTCGCAGATGGCGCCGTAATCGCCCAGCTCGGCTGCCCGGACATGAGGCTTCCCATCCAGCTTGCAATGGCATACCCTGAGCGTCTGCCGCTTGAGGGCAAGCGCCTTAGTTTCAGTGAAATGCGTGCGCTCACTTTTGAGGCCCCGGACCTTGAGAAGTTCCCTTGCCTGGGCCTTGCCTTTGATGCCATGAAGCGTGGCGGAAACATCCCCTGCGCCATGAATGCCGCAAATGAGGCGGCCGTGGCGGCATACCTTCAGGACAAGATTCGCTTCTACGACATCCCCGACACCGTTTCGCGTGTAATGGATGGCGTGAATTTTGTAGCTGAGCCCACCCTGGAGGACATCTTCCGGACCAACGAACTGGCATACGGGATGGCCCGCGTTTAAATGATTGTACTAGTTAAGATACTTCAAGTAATACTTGCCCTTTCCGTGCTCATCATTTTCCATGAGTTCGGACACTTTTTCTGGGCCAGGGTTTTTGGAATCAGGGTAGACAAGTTTTTCCTGTTCTTTGATGCAGGGGGCTTCAAGCTCTTCTCTTTCAAGATAGGGGAAACCGAATATGGCATGGGCTGGCTGCCTCTCGGCGGCTACTGCAAAATAGCAGGCATGATAGACGAGTCCATGGACACTGAGCATCTCAAAACGGAACCACAGCCGTGGGAGTTCCGCTCTAAGCCTGCGTGGCAGCGGCTCCTTGTCATGAGCGGGGGAGTGCTCAACAACTTTATCCTTGCGGTGGGCCTGTTTGTGGCCATCCTTGCCATCTGGGGCAAGAATTACATCCCCAACACCAATCCGGTGTATGTCAATGAACTTGGCTACGACATGGGATTCCGCACCGGAGACCGCATCCTTTACTTCGACGACTATGCCCCGGAGGATTTCATGGACCTCCAAAGCGACCTTGCGCGCCGCCGGGCCGCCAAAGCAACGGTGCTTCGCGGAACAGACACCCTTGACATCTACATAGACCAGGCCCTCATAGGGGATGTCCTTAACACCCCCGGGATGTTCGACATCGCCATGCCGTTTTACGTAGACAGCGTAATGGCGTCGTCGCCCAATTCGGCCCTCCTCAAGGGAGACCGCATCGTGGGGGTGCTTGGAGAGGATACTCCTTACTTGCAGGATGCCCAGAAGGTCCTGAGAGCCCATCCCGGGGAAAGCCTTCCGCTTACCGTCATAAGGGGAGGGGATTCCCTTAGCGTAGGTGTCCAGGTGGACTCTTCGGGTATGCTGGGCGTGTTTTTCGTGAACACCTATCTCAAGCACCGGGATTACACCCTTGCCCAGGCCATCCCCGCCGGATGCAGCTGGGCCTGGGAGTCCGTAGCGGGGTATCTCCGTGACCTAAGGCTTGTGGCCACCCCGTCCACCGGGGCGTACAAGTCCGTGGGAAGTTTCGTGGCCATCGGCCAGGTTTTCCCTTCCTCCTGGAACTGGCATCAGTTCCTCTACATCCTTGCGCTCCTTAGCATAATGCTGGGCGTAATGAACCTTCTTCCCATTCCGGCCCTTGACGGCGGCCACATTGTCTTCTGCCTCTATGAGATTTTCACCCGCCGGAAACCCTCCGACAAATTCCTCATGGCGGCCCAGATGGTGGGAATGGTACTGCTGCTGCTTCTTATGTTTGTGGCATTCGGCAACGATATTATGAGATTACTAAGATAAAGAGTTATGAAATACCGTGTTCTGGCATTTTTACTTGCCGTTCTCTCCATTGCGGGGTGCAAAAACGACAAAAAGGGAAATCTCCTTCCAAACGTTAGCGGGAAGGCAGGGGAAGTCCTTGTGGCCATTGAGCGTGAGCAGTGGGAGGGCAACCTTGGAGTGGCCATCCGTGACGTCCTTGCCGCCGATACCCCTTATCTTGCCCAGCGCGAGCCCCTTTTCGCGCTCTCCAACGTACCTCCGGGAAGCTTCACCAACATGTTCAAGATGCACAGGAACCTCCTTCTTGTGAACATCAACCCCCAGAACCAGACAACCGGCGTGGTGTACAAGAGCAACGTGTGGGCGCAGCCCCAGGCCGTGGTGCAGATAAACGCCTACGACGAAGACGGGGCCCTGGAGATGTTTGAACACGACTGCATGCTTATATCGGAGTTCTTTGAGCAGGCCGAACGCGACCGCGTGGTGGCTAATGCCAAACTCTACGAGGAAAGGGCGCTTCAGGATCCCGTGGCGTCGGTCACCGGCGGAATCCTGCATTTCCCTTCCGGCTACCGCTGCCGCAAGGTCACGGACAATTTTGTGTGGATAGCCGACGAAAAGCAGTACACAAACCAGACTGTCCTCATTTATAGGTATCCGGCCGAAGGAGAGGACGTGTTCCAGCTCCAGAACATAATCTCCAAGCGCAACCAGATAATGAAGGACAACGTTCCCGGTATGTTTGACGGCTCCTATATGACCACCTCCACGGCCCAGGAGCCCACATGCCGGTCCATGAGTTACAAGGGAAGGGCCTTTATGGAAACCCGCGGCTTCTGGGAAGTGCACGGAGATTTCATGGGCGGTCCCTTTGTGTCCCACTCTTTCTACAGCCCGGACGGCAAGGATATAATAGTTCTGGAGGCCTTTGTCTATGCCCCCCGCTACGACAAACGTCAGTACCTCCGTCAGGTGGAATCTTTGCTCTATTCATTTGAGTGGAAAAAAGATGAAAAATAATTTTGGTAGGTAAAAAATAATTGCTACCTTTGCAATCCCAAGTTTGGTGGGTTCGTATAACGGTTAGTACTCGGGATTTTCATTCCCGCAATAGGAGTTCGATTCTCCTACCCACTACCAAATATAAAAAAGTAAAATAATGGCAAACACAAAATCAGCCGCGCGTGCCGCCCGCCAGAGTGAGCGTCACCGCCTGCATAACAAGTATTATGCAAAAACAACCAGGAACGCAATCCGCGATCTCCGTAACATCACAGACAAGGCCGCAGCCCAGGAAAACGCTCCCAAGGTTTACGCAATGATCGACAAACTCGCAAAGATCGGAGTTATCCACAAGAACAAGGCTGCAAACCTTAAAAGTGGTCTTCAGGTATACATTAACAAGCTCGCTTAAGAGCTTGTTTTTTTCAAGAAACGGGATGTAGCGCAGTTGGTAGCGCACTACGTTCGGGACGTAGGGGTCGCTCGTTCGAGTCGAGTCATCCCGACCAAAAGCAGGAAGCCAGTCGGCTTCCTGCTTTTGTGTCTGTCCCCCCTCAAACACCCCTTGTCGGCCTTCGGCCTCCGTTTGCAATGTCGGCTCATTCCAAACCATTCCAGCGGGGGAGGGCTTAGTCGCTTCGCTCCGATTATCAACTCCCAGGTGCAAAAAGGGGGTGTATTTGCACCTGAGGGCGGTGAAATGATGGTTCCGGGTGCAAAAAGGGGGTGTATTTGCACCTGAGCACGGTGAAATGATGGTTCCAGGTGCAAAAAGGGGGTGTATTTGCACCTGAGGATGGTGAAATGGTGGTTCCAGGTGCAAAAAGGGGGTGTATTTGCACCTGAGGGCTGTGAAATGGCGGTTCCGGGTGCAAAAAGGGGGTGTATTTGCACCTGGGGTGGTGAAACAGGCGTGTACGAAAAAGCACCGACATTGTTGCCGGTGCTTTGAGGAGCTCCCCCTGTTGGACTTGAACCAACGACCCTCTGATTAACAGTCAGATGCTCTAACCAACTGAGCTAAGGAGGAATATTTGTTCCCGTTCCGTAACGGGATTGCAAAGGTACAATCTTTTTTGAATTCTGCAAAGCAAAAACGAAAAATTTTTTAAAAAATGTTTATTTCCTTCTTATATAGTTTTTTTGTATCTTTGTGCTCTATAAAAGGTAAGGTATTCTTATGGATATAGATTTGCTGTCAAAGATGGTCAAGGAGGTGGTCATGGACCATGACTCCGTGACGCTGCCCGGCTTGGGGAGCTTTGTCACGGAGATTGTCCCTGCCAGTTTCACGGACCGCGGTTATACTATTCTTCCGCCTTACCGCAGGCTTTTCTTCTCTCCCAAGCAAGGGGATGACACCCTTCTGGCCGATATTTACCGTAAATCCAACCCTGATGCCTCTGAAATCGATGCCACCCGCATCCTGGTAGAGTTCCTTCAGGAGATGAAGGAGGTCCTAAAGGTCAGGAAAACCATCATTTTCCCCGGTCTAGGGCGCCTCAGGGCCACTAAGGAAAACAATTTTTTCTTTGTGGCAGACGAAGACCTTGACATCTATCCCGCCGGTTTCGGCTTGCAGCCAGTTTCCCTCAAAACCCATGAGGAAACCCCGGAAGAAACTGAGGCCGCCGTCGCCGGGCTTGCGAATATCCTCGAGGCCCAGCCTGAGCCCGTAGAGATCGCCCCCGAAGTCATCCAGGACTTCGAGCCAGTTCCCGAACCAGTGGCAGAGCCTGAACCGGCCCCCGAACCCGCTCCTGTCATTCCGAGCGAAGTCGAGGAATCTCACGAAGAGCCAGAACCCGAGCCGGAACCTGAACCCGCCCCTGTCATTCCGAGCGAAGTCGAGGAATCTCACGAAGAGCCAATCCCCGAACCCGTGGCAGAACCCGAGCCGGAACCCGAACCCGCCCCTGTCATTCCGAGCGAAGCTGAGGAATCTCATGAAGAGCCTCAGAAGAATTCAAACTGGCTCAAGATTGCGCTATGGGTTATCCTGGCAATCATTGTGATTGCAGTTCTGGCGCTGGTTATCATCGGGCGCGTAAGCCCTCAGTGGCTGGATCAGTTCCTGTATTCTCCGGAAGAATTGGAGATTTTGTATCCCGGTAAGTTATGAGCATGACAAGAAGGGAAGGGTATAAGTTCTGTCAGGAGATCTCAATTCCTTGTTACCACACAGATGCAAATGCGCGTCTGAAGCCGGCTGCGTTCATGGATTTCGCCCAGGAAATTGCGTACTGGGCCGCTACGGAGCTTGGTTTCGGCTACGACACCCTTCATATCCACCATACCGCCTGGGTGCTCACCAGAATGCATATCCATTTTGCCGAGCCTCTGAAGTGGCGCGACAACGTAACCCTCTACACCTGGCACAAAGGTGCCGGCGGCATCTTCTACCTCAGGGATTTCGTTCTCACAGACCAAAACGGCAACAGCCGCATAACCGCCACCTCGTCGTGGGTTGTGATGGACGAAACAACCCGCCGCCTTGTGCGCCCTGAAGAGCTCCAGACCCTTCTGGATCCAGGAATGAAGGTGGATGACGCAATTGCTGAGCCCGCTCCAAAGATTGTGGTGCCGAATGTTCCGGGCATGACGGAGGCCGGCAGCCACACCGTCTCTTACTCTGACCTTGATGTTAACGGGCACACCAACAACGCCCGCTATGTTGTCTGGGCAATGGACTGCCTTCCCCAGGAGGTTACCGGCAGCCCAGTCAAAGATTTGTATATTAATTTCATAAAGGAAACAGTGCCCTCGGACCATGTGATGCTTTATTCCATGCAGGATGGCAGCACGTGGTACGTGGAAGGCAGGGTAAACGACAAAACCTGTTTTCTTGTAAAAATAGAGTTGTAATGCATGATCTTTTTTTCGGGCAGGGAATTGCCCACACGATACTCCTCATTGCCTTTGTGATAGGAATCGGCCTTTATCTTTCCAGGTTCAAGGTTAAAGGAATATCCCTCGGGAGCACCTGGATCCTGTTCATGGGCATCCTCATGGGCCATCTTGGCTTCAAGGCCGATCTCAACGTCCTTCACTTTGTAAAGGAATTCGGCCTCATCCTCTTTGTGTTCTCCATAGGCCTACAGGTGGGTCCCGGCTTCTTCCATTCCTTCAAGAGCGGGGGAGTGAAGATGAACATCCTTGCCGTAATGAACATCCTTCTGGCGGTGGCGGTCACCTGGGCCATTTCGGCCTTCACCGGTGAAGAGCTCACCACCATGGTGGGCGTCATGTCTGGCGCCGTCACCAACACTCCCGGCCTTGGCGCCGCCCAGCAAACCTTTGTGGATGTCTCCACGGCTGCCGGCACCACCTCCATGGCCGCCAGCGTTGCCTCGGAAAAACTGGCTTCGGCCTATGCCGTAGCTTATCCCATTGGCGTTTTGGGCGTCATAGCCGTGATAATTATCTTCAAGGCTGTCTTCGGCATAGACGAGAAAAAGGAACTTGCCTCAATCCAGGAGGCCGAAGACGAAAAAGAGCACGCCCGCCGCATGCACGTGGCCGTTGAGAATCCCGCAATCTTCGGGAAAAAGCTCTCGGATATCATCTCACAGTTTGGCGGCGGCTTTGTGGTTTCCCGCATAATGAAAGGCGAAGAAGTAATTTTCCCCACCGGAGAAACCGTCCTTGAAGAAGGCGACAAACTCCTCCTTGTCACCTCCCAGCAGGAGGTGGACCGCATCAGGATTATCTTCGGAGAAGAAGTTCCCATGCATGTGGCCGATTGGCGCGGCAAGGACCACAACATGGTCACCCGCCGCATCACTGTCACCAAGTCCGAACTCACCGGCAAGCGCCTCAAGGACCTTCATTTCCGCGGTGCATACGGCGTAAGCGTCACCCGCGTCATCCGCGCCGGCGTGGAAATGGTGGCAGGCCCCAACCTGTACATCCAGATGGGAGACGGACTCATGTGCGTGGGCGCCATTGAAAACATCGAGCACCTTGCCCAGAAGGTAGGTAACTCCAACGACGCCCTCAACAAGCCCAACCTCGTTCCCATTTTCCTGGGTATCGTGGTGGGTGTCATTTTCGGCTCCATTCCGCTCCGCTTCCCCGGCATTCCGCAGGCCATCAAGCTTGGCCTTGCCGGCGGCCCGCTCATCATCGCCATTCTCCTTGGCCACTTCGGCCCCAAATACAAGATCACTACCTACACCACCGCCAGCGCCAATCTCATGATCCGGGAAATAGGCATTTCCCTCTTCCTTGCCGCCGTAGGTATTGGCGCAGGTTCCAACTTCTGGAGCTCCATTGTTGGCGGCGGTTACTGGTGGATACTCTACGGCGCTGCCATTACCATAATCCCGCTGTGCATCACCTTTGTGGTGGCACGCCTCTGGGGCAAGCTCAACTTCTACCAGATTTGCGGTCTCATAAGCGGCTCGTGCACCAACCCTCCTGTTTTGGCTTTTGCCCAGGGCATGTACGGAAGTGACTATACCTCTGTCAATTACGCCACGGTATATCCGCTTTCAATGTTCATGAGGGTGCTGGTCGCCCAGGTCCTGGTTCTCATGGCAATAGGATGACGGACCTTGTGTACCCTGCCGGAGATGTTCTCCAATATCCGCGGCCGTCGGTCAATCACCCCGGCCCTTTTCCGCTTTCCGCCGGAGAGATGCTTCCCGTCATTGAGCCAAGCGGCATTGTGTGCGGAAAAGCCCGCAGGGACTGGTGCCATGGCGGCTCCAAGCTTTTGCATCCAGTGGTCCATCTCCATATAATAGACAGGGACTCAAATATTTACCTTCAAAAACGGTCGGCCGGTAAAGACCTTTATCCCGGCTACTGGGACACTGCGGTGGGCGGCCATGTATGCTTTGGTGAAACCGCCGAGGAAGCCCTTTACCGTGAGGCCTCCGAAGAACTTGGCCTTACCGCTTTCAATCCCGTGAGGCTTGAGACTTATGTATGGGAAACCGCCACCGAAAAAGAGTTTGTCTTTGTCTATGCCACTGTTGGCCATCCGGAACTTTTCCCCAATGTCGAAGAAGTGCAGGAAGGCAGATGGTTCGGCATCCATGAGCTTGACAAATCCCTAAAAAGAGGTATGTTCACGCCCGTTTTCAGGCATGAATTCTCTAGGATTCGGGAGACACTTGAAAAAATGTTGTGATTTTTTTGTATCTTTACGGGAGAGATGGCTACTGACATAGATAAATTCGTGCACGATCAACTGTCGGTGTGGCCGGCGGTTGCTGCAAAATACCGTTCCCTCAAGAGTACCCGCACCCGTACGCTTCCCTTCGGCGGCATCATGGTCACCCTCCAGTCAAATCCCGGCCGCCTTCCCGTCTTCGACCACGGCTGCCCGCTCTGCGAGGAAAACTACATGGAGCACCAGCATACCCTTCCCTTTGAGGGCCGAAAAGGCCGAAAATACAACATCCTGGTAAACCGTGCTCCCATCTTCCCCAACCATCTTGTAATCACCCGCGACATCCATGCTCCCCAGACCATCTGGCACCGTTTCCCGGACATGCTGGACCTTGCACAGTTGCTGGAGGGCTACATTGTGTTCTACAACAGTCCCAAAAGCGGCACCTCAGTTCCCGGTCATGCCCATTTCCAGGCCTGCCCCAAAGGATACATGCCTCTTGAAAGGGCCGCAGAACGCCTTTTGAGGGCGGTAGCTGCAAAAGATACCCGGTCGGTGCCTGGTATGACGGAAGAACTGGAGTTTGTGGCATCGGTCCGTGACGCCCAGCTTTACCACTATAAGAAGTTCCACCGTGGCATTTTCATGCTAAGGGCCACCACCCCCAAGTCCATGGCAAAGATGTTTTACAGGCTCCTTGATTGCCTCAACCTTCTTGCCGAAGACTCCGAGCCCCGCTTCAATGCCCTTGCCTATTGCAGCGAAGGCGAGTACAGGGCCGTAGTAATGCTCCGTAGCTCCTCCATGCCCTCGGATGTCCCCATACTTCCAGGCACCGCGGAAATGGCCGGGTTTGTGGTTGTGCCCCAGCCTGAGGTCTTTGACAGCCTGAATCAGGACTCCCTCACGGAATTATACAATACCGTAACTCTCTCCGAGGAAGATGAAAAAAGGCTCCTGTGGCGCCTTGTCCGCACCCAGCCCCGCATTGAAGCTGGCATAGAAAGCGCTCCGGAAATATGCTTTGAGATTATCTCAGATGGCGCCGGCCCCCAGAAAGTGAACTATCGCGAAGGCAAGATAGACTATGGCGGCATGCTCTACGACTCCCTTGTGTTTGAGGCGGTTACCATCTCCACGCTGTTTGCTGAGCCATCGTTCATCATTTACCGTAACGGCTCCGAAGAACGCTTCGCCGGAACGCTCAAGTTCATCGTAGATGCCGGAAAGGTGTGCGCCGTCAATATAATAGGTGCCGAAGACTACCTTATGAGCGTGGTCTCAACCTCCGGCGCCAAAGACCTGAAGGCCTGCGCCATTGAAACCAGAAAGTGGCTTGCCGGCCAGCTCAGGCTCCGCAATACCCAGCGGGATACCATCATAGGTCCGGCTTTTGACAATACTCCATCCCTTGTGACATGGCTGGAGCACAGGCCGGAAGAAGAATCCTACGTCCCGGCAGCTTCGGCCCATAGGAATTTTGACGTATGCGCCGGAGAGCACTGCCGGCAGTACCACGGCATTACGGAAAAGGCCGACGCCTCTGTCCGTGCCGCAATAGACGAAACCTGGGGAAAGACAGAGTAGCGGAATTATGGCAAAGATAGGCATATTCGATTCAGGAAGCGGCGGGCTCTCGGTATTCCGTGAGCTCAGGAAACTGCTGCCCCTGGAGCAGTATTTCTACTTCGCCGACAACGCCCACTGCCCCTACGGAGAAAAGACCCAGCTATACATCCAGCGCCGCGCCCGTTTCATAACCGAGCATTTCCTGGAGAAGGGGGCCGATATCATTGTTGTAGCCTGCAACACGGCAACCGCCGCGGCAATTGCAAAACTCCGCCAGGAGTACCCCGACACTCCTTTCGTGGGCATGGAGCCAGCCGTAAAGCCTGCAGCACTTGGCACAGAGACCGGGGTTATCGGCGTCCTTGCCACCGCAGGCACTCTCAAAGGCTCCAAGTACCTTAACACCAGGGGCTTATATGAGTCCAACGTAAAGATTGCCGAACATGTGGGCCAGGGATTCGTGGAACTTGTGGAACGCGGAGTCCTGGACGGCCCTGAGGCCGAAGCCACAGTCCGGGCATCATTGAAGCCCCTCCTTGACGCCGGTGCAGACAGAATTGTGCTTGGCTGCACCCATTATCCTTTCCTGAGGCCCGTTATAGAGCGCATCTGCGGCCCCGGGGTGGAGGTAATAGACCCCGCTCCGGCCGTTGCGCGCCAGACCCGGCGTGTTCTCACCGAGAGGGGAGTGCCAACGGGAATCGGCCCGTATTCCGTGACGCTGGAGTCTTCCGGAGATCCTGCCGCCCTCAACCGAATTTTCAAGCTTTTATGATAAAAAGAATTATATCCGCCATTGCACTGGCCCTTGTATGTTTCTGCCTCCATGCGCAGGTTGTCCCCGGAATCGAGGTCCTGGAGCAGGACGGCTTCCGCGTTCTCAAAGGCAAGAGGGTTGGCCTTGTGACCAATCCCAGCGGCGTTTCCCGGGACCTCCGCTCCACAATAGATATCCTCTTCGATGCCCCTGAGGTGAACCTTGTGGCCCTTTACGGCCCGGAACACGGGGTGAGGGGAGATGCCTGGGCCGGAGACCACGTGGATGGCGGCAAGGACCCCAAAACCGGCCTCCCTGTCTTTTCCCTTTACGGCCCCACACGTGAACCCACCCCGGAGATGCTCAAGGGAATAGATGTGATGGTGTACGACATCCAGGACGTAGGAACCCGCTGCTACACCTTCATCTCCACCCTTGGCCTTGTGATGCGCGCCTGCGCCAAGGAAGGCATTGAGGTTGTGGTGCTTGACCGTCCCAATCCACTTGGCGGCCGAAAAGTGGAGGGGACATACGTTAGGGAAGGATTCTTCTCCTTCGTGAGCCAGTATCCCATTCCGTTCGTGTATGGCCTCACTCCCGGAGAAGTTGCCATAATGATCAACGAAGAAGGTATGAACCGCGGCCAGAAAGGAGACCTTGAACCCCTCAAATGCAAACTTAAGGTTGTTCCCATGCGCGGCTGGCATCGCTGGATGCGCTATGAAGATACCGGCCTTCCCTGGGTGCTACCTTCCCCTAACATCCCTTCGCCGCGCAGCGCGCTTTGCTATCCGGCCTCCGGAATTGCCGGGGAATTCGGCCATCTGCAGATAGGTGTTGGATACACAATCCCCTTTGAAACCTTTGCCGCCGAATGGATTGATGCCGATGCCCTCAAGGCCCGCCTCGACAGCTACCGCATTCCCGGAACCGTTTTCCGCACAATCCACTACAAGCCCATTGCAGGCTCTAAACAGGGAAAGACCGTCCACGGCGTCCAGTTCTTCTTCGCAGACTGGGAACTAGCCCCTGTCACGCTTGTCCAGTTCTATGTGATGCAGGCCGTCAATGAACTTTACCCGGACCACAACCCCCTGCCTCTGAAGAGTACCAGGATGCTGGATATCATTTCTGGTACGGATTATGTAAGAAAGGGTTTCGGAGAGCGCTTCAAGGTTTCCGATATCCTTGATTTCTGGACCAGGGACGTCAAAGACTTCAAAGCACTGTCCACAAAATATTACTTATACTTTTAACCTTTAAAAATTTGATGCTATGAGACGTTTTATGACAATGGCCGCATCGGTGCTAATGGCTCTGTCCCTCGTCGCAGCACCTGATATGATGGCTCAGACCCGCTCTACAAGCGGCACCAGATCCTCTTCCCGTTCCACTTCTGCCAGCTCCGTGTCAAGGTCAAGCTCCAGCAGCAGCGGCCGCCAGCAGGCCACCCGCTCAACAAGCAGCTCGTCTTCCCAGCAGGTGACCCGCTCTACCAGCAGCCGCTCTACCGGATCTTCCACCAGAAGCTCCTCTTCCGTGCAGAGCACCCGTTCCACCAGGAGTTCCTCATCTTCTGCCACACAGAGCACGCGCTCCTCGTCCAGCGGCAATGTCCGCTCCACCAGCAGCGCCAGCGGCGGCCAGCAGGTAACCCGCTCCACCTCTTCTTCGGCATCCGGAACCACTGTGAGGAGCACCTCTTCCTCTACCCGCAGCAGCGGAACCAGTTCTTCCACGGCCGTGAGGGCCACCAGCAACGTCACCCGTTCCGGACTTTCGGCTTCTTCACAGGCCGATACCCGTAAAACCGACGACGTTTACCGTGACTCCGGCTACAACTACCGTTACAACGACGACATGCGCGTGGACAACTCCCACAACATGCACAGGGTACCTCCCCGTCAGCGTGACATGATGGACTGGGACCGTCCTGGATACTTCTGGGGAGACCATCCTCACTACTACGGTTACCGCATCTACAACCGTCCTCCTTCATGGCGCCGCATAAGCCACTGGGGAATAGACTACTACTTCTACAACGGAGTGTATTACAGGCCTTACGGCGGTTACTACGTGGTTTGCCGTCCTCCTTTCGGCACACCCCTTGAGGCTGCAATTGACAGGGCCATCCTGCACAGCATCAGGTTTGCGTACTACTGCGACGTATACCGCACTTTCTCCCGCACCTTTGACTATTACAACGTCATTGCACGGCAGAACCTCATAATCGCCCAGCAGAACGCTCGCATCATTGCAGGAAACAGTTCCTACGCCCTTAACGGCAACCGCGCCCTTACGGCCTACGAGCTTGCCAACAGGCTTGGTCTGGTCCAGAGCTACGCCTACGCTTCCAGCCAGTACTTCTACCAGGACGGCGTGTTCTACAGCATCGGCCATTCCGGTGCCTACACCACCATCATCCCTCCTGCAGGCGCACTGGTAAGCTCTCTCCCCGACGACTATGAGATCATAGTCCTTGACGGAGTAGAGTACTACATGGTAGACAACACCGTATACCGCACCACCCTCTTTGACGGCATGCCTTACCTTGAAGTGCTTGGACAGATGTACGGTTCCCTCTACAATCAGTACGACATTTACCGATAGATTTTTCTCACGCATAATTAAGGGGCCGACTAAAAAGTAGATTCTTCGGCAGGTTCACCTGCCTCAGAATGACATGAGACTGTCATTCTGAACGAAGTGAAGAATCTTTTTAGTCGGCCCCTTTTTTGCCGATTTTGCGGGCGGAAGGAGTTCGATGTTTGTACTTAAGCCAAAAGTATTGTAATTTTGTATGATTTGAATCATAATACTGAAATGAAAGATACAGCCCTTGTCATTGTAGATATGCTCTACGACTTCATTGACGGTTCAATGGCTTGTCAGGAGGCCGATGCTGCAGTTGCCCACACTCTGGAATTCATCAAGGCACATCCGGAGGTGCCCCGCATTTTTGTGAGAGACCATCATCCGGAGGACCACTGCTCATTTGCTGCTCAGGGCGGTCCCTGGCCGCCTCACTGCGTACAGGGTACACGTGGAGCGGAGATTCACAAGGACCTTGCTCCATACGCCGATGACGAAGGCCTCGTCTTCTATAAAGGTGAAAACAGGGATCTTGAACAGTACAGCGGGTTTGCCGGTCTCAACGAGGCTGGCCAGCAGATGGGGGAAGTGCTCCGCCTGATGGAAACGGACAAGGTGCTGGTATGCGGTATAGCCACGGAATTCTGTGTGAGGAATACCGCAGAGGATCTCCTGAAAGACGGCTTCAAGGTTAGCGTCCTCAAGGACTGCATTTCGTATGTAGACCATAACGG
>DGXO01000084.1:2015-46106 GCA_002395605.1 Bacteroidales bacterium UBA4230 | reverse complement strand
TTACAACATGATAAAGGGCGCGTCAGAAAACGTTGAGGCCCGCACCGGGAAACGCCTCCTGATAGTAGGTAAGGCCAACAGCAAACGTTACGGAATAGACCTTACGGGCCATCCTGTCATAAATACGGCTGGGTCGTATGTAGATGCCATAATCAATGTGGCACCCAAGGGCTCCCTCTTTGTAGACTGCACCAATTCCGAATCCATCTACAAGCGCTATACGGACCTTCTTGAGGCCGGAATCGGGGTTGTTTCCTCCAACCGCCGCTCCTTTGCCGTGCCGTATCCGGAGTTTGCCGCCATGCACGCCGCCGCCCGCGAAAACGGCCTGCCGCTGCGCTATGAAACCACTGTGGGCGCTGCACTCCCCATTTTGGAATCCATCTCCCGCGGGGCCAACAGCTCAGACGAAGTTATTTCCATCGAGGCAGTTGTTTCCTGCACCCTGAACCAGATCCTGGGAGACTATCTCCCCGGCCGCCAAAGCTTCGCAAGCCTTCTTAGAAGGGCCCAGGAGGCCGGCCTTACGGAACAAGATCCCCGTATGGACCTTGGCGGCAAGGACGCCCTCAGAAAGCTTCTCATCCTTGCCCGGGAGGCTGGCGTCAAGCTGGAAGCCAAGGACGTAAAAGTGGAGCCGATAATCCCCTCAGACGCCTTCAAAGGCACCGTTGAGGAGTTTTACACCGCCCTCGAGGCCGAAGAACAGCGCTTTGTCAAAATGTCCGATGATGCCGCCGCCAAGGGCCAGCGCCTCCGCTTTGTGGCATATCTCCAGAAGAACGGAACAGCCTACGAGGCCGGAATTGGCATAAGGAGCGTTGCTCCGGAACATCCCGCTTACTACCTCCGCGGCACGGAGAACGCCATCATAGTGCGTAGTGCCTTCCACCCGTATCCACTTGTGATCCAGGGCCCGGGTGAGGGCGCCCGCGAAGCCGCCAGCTCCATCCTGAACGATATCCTTCGTTAACACTTTAGAATTATAATTCGCAACTTTTGCGAGTAAATTTTGGATTTTATTCGCAAATAACTATATTTGTTGCGAATTATAAGCGGTGTGAACAATGTGGATATACGAAAGATACAACTGGATGCTCTTCAACTGGGACAAAGACAAGATTTCTGCTCTTGCCGAAAAAGTTAGCACCAGTATTGGTTTCCTCCATGGCCGGATTGCTTCCCTTGCGGAAGATGACCGGTCAGGCGCTTCCGTAGAGATCCTTACTCAGGACATTGTGTCCTCTTTCCGCATAGAAGGAATTAATCTCAACACAGACGATGTACGTTCTTCCATAGTTCGCCGCCTGGGTGTTACAAACATCCAAACCACCGGCACTTCCACGCATTATATGGAAGGTGTAGTGGATATGATGCTGGACGCAACGCGCAATAGCAACATCCCTCTGGACCGGGAACGTATATTTGGTTGGCACAGTGCCCTGTTTCCCACCGGGAGGAGTGGATCTTATCCTATTACGGTGGGGAACTACCGGAGTGGAGACGTTCAGGTTATTTCCGGATCCATGGGGCGTGAGAAAGTCCATTATATGGCACCGCCGGCCTCCGATGTGAACGACTATATGGAAGAATTCATGTACTGGTTCAATAACAAGATTGGAATCTCCAACATCATCCGGTCTGCCATAGCTCATCTTATTTTCGTAAGCATACATCCATTTGATGATGGTAACGGTCGTATTGGACGGGCTATAGCAGATATGGCTCTGGCGGCGATAGGCGGAGGGAGAGGTCGTTTCTTCAGCATGTCCCGGGAAATCGAGAAGGAGAAGAAAGACTATTATGCCATTCTGGAAAAAACACAGCGTTTCTGCTATGACGGGGATATAACCCCTTGGCTGGAATGGTATATCGCATGCCTTGGCAGGGCCTTGGACAGTTCTATGGAAACGCTAAGCGGAATTCTGAACAAATCAATATTTTGGCGTGAATTCTCAGGAGTGGAGCTTTCCCAGAGGCAGAGGAAGGTGCTGAACATCTATTTGGACGGCAAGGAGGCGAAGCTTACTGCACAAAACTGGTCCCGACTGGGGGCTATCTCCCTTGATACCGCCTTAAGGGATATTGCCGACCTTGAAAATAAAGGCATCGTATCAGCTTATCCCGGCAGGACTCGGAAGGTGGAATATGCCATCAATTATGTGAAGGCCGATGATTTCATGAAGCATTTCCGGGATATTTGCGTTAAACCGGGTGAAAGGGGCCAGTATCTCACTGCCGTCTACGATGGCACTGAGGTCAGGGAACGGATTTCCAGCCTTGATTATGAACAGTATGAATCAGGGAGTTTGTCTTCCTCCGACCTCGTTCACAAATATATGGCATATCTTTCTACCATGTAATAATTTACGCCCGACTTTGTTCGGGCGTTGCAGAATTGGTACTGTTTGCCGGCAAGTATTGCGGAGACTAGATCCGGTCAATATCGGCCCAGCCGAAGCGGGCGGGGTAGAGCCAGGCGCGTTCCGTGTGCTCCATGACGCCGTAGTCCAGGGATACCTTGGGGCATTCGCTGTAGGCCCTTTCCACAAAGGCGGGCTCCAGGATGTGCTCCTTCCAGCCGCGGAATAGTTCCGTGACCTCCGGGACGTATTTCTCCAGTTCCTGGCAGATTGTTGCGGCTTTCCAGATGAAGATACCGCTGTTCCAGAAGAACTCTCCGGTACGGATAAACACCTCTGCAAGCTCCTGCGACGGCTTTTCCGTGAAGGTCTTCACCTTCAGCGGCCCGGCCATGAGATGCGCATTCCGGCCCTCTTTCACCTGGATGTAGCCAAAGTTTACTTCGGCCGATTTT
Source organism: Bacteroidales bacterium UBA4230 (assembly GCA_002395605.1). Lineage (GTDB taxonomy): Bacteria > Bacteroidota > Bacteroidia > Bacteroidales > UBA932 > Cryptobacteroides. The sequence goes on along the minus strand of DGXO01000084.1, from coordinate 43,288 downwards.
GGGACAATTCCAAGGGTCATGAGGACGTCGTTTTCCTCTACGTAAGAGAAGGCGTCAGTTACGGTTGCGGCAAACATGGATTCGTCACGGATTACAAGGTCCCAGGGGGTGGCTACAATAACTGCCTCAGGATCCCTCAGGAGGATTGTATATGCCGCCAGGGCCATGCAAGGGGCCGTTTTTCTGGCAAAAGGCTCCTCAAGGATATTCTCCGGAGGAAGCATGGGCAGGGCCTTCCTGGCATCGGCTGCGTACTTTGAAAGCGTCACCACCAGAATGTTCTGGTCTGGCACGACGTCTTTGAATCTGTTGTATGTAAGGGCGTACTGGGAGCGGTTTCCGCTGCCGTCGGCCATTATCACACAGTATCTGTGGTTATTCATTATGCGGTTGGTTATTTATACAAACATTGGTATCCAGGCCTGTGGGTAGTACCTCACGCGGGTTTCGTCTTGCTCTACGGTAACGGCAACAATGTCAAAAAACACTTCCTGGCCGTAAAGGTGCTTAGTGTTAAGGTACCTTAGCGCTGCGGCCGAAATCCGTTTTTGCTTTATTGGCGTCACTTGGTCCGACACCGTGGTGGTGACAGGAGCCTTGCGGGTTTTGACCTCTACAAAGTGAAGGCCGTCCGGGCCTTCTGACACAATGTCAATTTCAAGATGTCCGGCCCTCCAGTTGCGGTCCAGTATCTGATGGCCGCACGACGACAGGAAGTCGCAGGCCATCTGCTCTCCAAGCTCTCCTAATTTACTGGTTCTAAGAACGTTCATCCTATTCAAATTTAACAACTGTGACCCCTGAGCCGCCAAACTGCACGTGTTCGTCCTGGGCCGAAACCACGCCGGGTACGGTGCGGAGGTATTTCTGTATTTCCTCCCTCAGGGCACCTGTTCCTTTTCCGTGCAAAATCCGCACCGAAGGAACACCGAGCATGAGGGCGTCGTCAATATATTTCATTACAATTTCCATGGCATCGGCCACTCTTTCGCCCCTGACGTCAAGTTCCGTGGAAAAGTTTGCCTTCCGCTCCTTGATTGCGGTGTCGTAGACCTGACGCGGTTTGGCCGAAGGAGCCTTGGCCACCGCCTTGTATTCATTGGCGGTAATGCGCTCCACGCGGTCCAGGGGCAGTTTTGTGGTAATGTTGCCAACTATTACCGTCACGGCCTTGGAACTGACTTTCGAAACCTCTCCCACCATGCCGTTGTCCTTGATGCGGACCTTCTCTCCAACCTTGAGCGGGGCGCTTCGGAAAGCGGCCATCTTGCGGTCTTCGGCCTCCTCCTGCTCCATCTGCTTCAGGGTTTCACCGCCGGCGCGGCGCTTTTTGCGGGCGTCTTCGCGAGCCTTGCGGGTCTGGACGTCCTTGAGTTTTTTGTCTATGTAGTTTTCCCTCTTGCTGCTTTCTTCGGCAAGGGCGCCCAGGAAGCCCTGAAGTTGGGCACGGGCGGCCTTGGTCTCTTCTTTTTCGGCCTGGGATTCCTTGATGGCGCGGATGGTTCCCTCTACGCGCTTGTTGGCCTCGCGTACAATTTTTTCGGCCTCTGCACGGGCTTCGTCAAGGATGCGGCGGCGCATTTCCTTTATGTCCTCAAGCTCTTTTTCGTAGCGGTCCGTGAGGCCTTCAAGGGTTTTGTCCGTTGCGCGGATTTTGGTAAGTTTCTCGTCAAGGGCACGGCGGCTGCGGGCAATCTTTCTGAGGTTCCGCTCTATGCCCACAAACTGCTCACCGGCGCGGTCTTCGGCGTCGTGGACAATCTGCTCCGGGAGCCCCATCTTGCGGGCCAGTTCAAAGGCGAACGATGAGCCCGGAAGGCCTTGCTCCAGCACAAACAGCGGGGCCACCGTGGCGGCGTCAAACTGCATTGCGCCGTTGATTACGCCTGAATCAGTGCCCGAAGCATACAGCTTGAGGTTGGTGTAGTGCGTGGTGATTACTCCGTAGGCGCCGCGGGTGTCAAGTTCGTGGAGAATGGCTTCGGCAATGGCGCCGCCCGCAGCGGGCTCCGTTCCGCCGCCGAATTCGTCTATGAGAACAAGGGTCTTGGAATCGGCCACCTCCAGCATAGCCTTCATGTCCGTGAGGAAGGAACTGTAGGTGGAGAGGTCGTTTTCCAGGGATTGGTCGTCTCCGATGGACACCATAATCCGGTCAAATACAGGCAGTTCCGACGTTTCTGAGGTGGGGATGAGCATGCCCCATTGGAACATGTACTGAAGGAGGCCGGTGGTCTTGAGGCACACGCTCTTTCCGCCTGCGTTGGGGCCGGAAATAAGGAGGATGTGCTTTTGCGGGGTAAGGGTTACCGTAAGCGGTACTATTGCCTTTTTCTCTCGCCGAAGGGACCTTTCCAGAAGGGGATGGCGGGCCTTTCTTAGCCTCAGGGAGCCATCTTCGCTCACAACCGGCATTCCGGCAACGTAGGACAGTGCCACGCCGGCCTTTGCCATAATGAAATCCAGCTCTCCAATAAACTGGGCCCCGGCAATGAGCTCCGGCACAAACGGCCTCAGGAATTCGGCAAATTCATATAGGATGCGGGCAATTTCTCTGGTTTCGGCAAAATGGAGTTCTGAGATCTCATTCTGCAGCGCCACAATTTCCGCGGGCTCCATGAAAGTGGTTTTGCCGGTGGCGCTTTCGTCGTAGACAAAGCCCTGGAACGCCTTCTTTTTGGCCGAAGCCACCGGGATGAGCATTTTGCCGTCACGGATGGCCACCGATGCGTCTGCGTCCGAGAGCCCTTCCTGCTGCGCCTGCCGAAGGATGGCGTTCATGCGCTTGGAAACATTGATTTCCTTGTCCTTTATGCTGCGGCGGATCTTGTAAAGTTCGTCGCTGGCGGTGTCCTTGATTTCCCCGTGGCGGTCCAGGATGGAGTCTATTCGCTGCATCACCTCTGCGGGGGCGCTTATGCCTGCGGCCATGTGCTGGAGGTTGGGGTAGATGCCTTCCTTAACCGTGTGGAAGAAGTGGAGGGCCTTCCTGAGGGTGTCCAGGAGCGTGCGCAGTTTCCCAAGGGAAAGGATGTCTATGGAGGCATTTTTGCCGATTGGCTCCAGGAACTGGATGGCATCTATGTAGCCGGAAGTGGGGAAACTTTCCTCGAACATGAGGATGAGCCTCATTTCGTCTGTGAGGAGGTGCCTTCGGCGTATTTCTTCGGCCGAAGTGGAAAATTCCTCCGTGGCCACCCTTTCGGCGGCATATTCCGTGCAGCAGCGGGCGCTGATATCGGCCCTGACCTTATCAAAACCAAGCTTGGATTCTACTCTGCCGTCCATTCTCTACGCTTCCTCCTTATTCTTTACTGTCAGGGTTTTGCCCAGGATGGTCCTGAGCTCCTCTATGTCTTTTACGGTTTGGATTTGCCCGCCATGAACATAAGAGACGTTGCCGGTTTCTTCGCTTACCACAATGACATCTGCGTCAGTGTCTTCGGTGACGCCTATAGCGGCGCGGTGCCTCATGCCGTAATGGGCGGGAATGTCCCTTCTGGCGGTCATGGGGAGCTGGCAGCGGGCAGCCTCTATGCGGTCTCCAACTATTATCATTGCGCCGTCGTGGAGAGGGGAGTTCTTGAAGAAGATATTCATTATGAGGCGGCGGTTGATTTCGGCCTCAAAAGCGTCTCCGGTGGCCTTGTACTCGTCAAGGTCACTCTTGTGCTGGAGCACTATGAGGGCGCCGGTTTTTTCCGCTGCCATTGCGCGCACGGCCTCAGAGAGTTCAACAACGGACTGCGAGCCCATGGATTCCTCCTTGATGCCCATTAGCTTGTTGAAAATCTCTCCGCTCCTTCTGGAAATGCCCGACTGCACAGCCAGGCGGTTGAGAAGGTGCCGGATTTCGGGCTGGAACAGTATGATGATGGCCAGGACACCAACGTCCAGGAGGGCTCCCAAAAGGGCGCTCATCATCCTCATGTTGAGGGCCTTAACAAGCGCCTGCAGTATGAGTAGCACCGCCAGGATGAGCACTATGTTAAGGATGCCGGTGTCTTTCCTGAGGCTCCTTATGAGGAAAAAGATGATAAGGGCCACCATGAGGATGTCCAGGAGGTCTGCCCACCCGAAACTAAGAAAGCCGAATATGCCCAGCACTTTTATCATAGCCAACAAAGATAGCAATTTTATCGCGATGCCACAACCCCCGCTGTCCCCATTATATTCCTTGTGGTGCGGGTTGCCAAAACTTTGCAACCAAGTTGCACTGGACGCTCAGTACCTTTGCACTGTAAAAACACACCTGATATGGAACATAATCATCATAATCACCCGGATTGCGACTGTCATGAGCACCATGAGCATGAATGTGAATGCCACGAGCATCATCACGGCGGTCATGAGCATCACCACCATGAGGAGGAAGAGGAAGGCCACGGCAGGCTCATAAAAATTATTGCCGCCGCCGTACTCCTTGTAGCCGCCTGGCTCATAGAGAAAAACACCTCCTGGACCACCTGGCAGTATCTTCTGCTGTACCTTGTGCCTTACCTCGTTGTAGGTTGGGACACCCTCAAGGAGGCGGCCGAAGCCCTGGTTCACGGAGAGCCCCTCAGCGAGGATTTCCTCATGAGTGTAGCCACCCTTGGCGCCCTTGGAATAGGATTCATGCCCGGGGCCGAAACCCAGTTCCCGGAAGCCGTCTTTGTGATGCTGTTCTTCCAGGTTGGAGAACTCTTTGAGGAGATGGCCGAAGGCCGAAGCCGGAAATCCATCAGCCACCTTATGGACATAAGGCCGGATTCGGCCAATGTGGAACGTGACGGAAACCTTGTCACGGTGCACCCCGAAGAAGTGGCCGTGGGAGAGACCATCCTTATTCGGCCCGGAGAGAAAGTGCCCATGGATGGTGTTGTGCTTGAAGGCTCCTCAAGCCTTGATACTGTGGCGCTTACGGGAGAGAGCGTGCCGCGGAGCATCGGCCCGGAAGATGAGATACTGTCCGGCTGCGTGAACCTCAGCGGCGTATTGAGGGTAAAGACAACCAAGGCTTTCGGGGAGTCCACCGCCGCCAAAATCCTGGACCTTGTTGAGAATGCGGCCGAAAACAAGTCCCGCAGCGAGAGTTTCATCACAAAGTTTGCCCGGATTTACACGCCCATCGTGGTGGCACTGGCCGTGCTGGTGGCCGTAATTCCCGGCCTTATAACCGGAGAGTGGGTCACCTGGATCTACAGGGGCCTCCTTTTCCTGGTGGTTTCCTGCCCCTGCGCTCTGGTAATTTCCGTGCCTCTCACGTTCTTCGGCGGCCTTGGCGGTGCTTCCCGCAAAGGCATACTCATCAAGGGCTCCAACCTCATGGACACCCTCTCACGGATCAAAACCGCAGTATTTGACAAAACCGGCACCCTCACTGAAGGCGTCTTTGAAGTGACGGCGGTTCATCCGGAAGTAATTGACCAGAAAGAACTTCTGCACCTTGCGGCACATGTGGAGCGCCACTCCGTACACCCCATTGCTATGGCCCTCAGGAACGCCTACCCCGGCGAGGCCGACAACTGCAAAGTGGAAGCCGTTACAGAACTGGCCGGCCACGGCGTGACAGCCATGGTAAACGGCAAGAAAGTGGCCGTTGGCAACAGCAAGCTAATGGAGGCCGAAGGCGCCGCCTGGCGCCCCTGCCACCACACCGGCACCATCATACATGTGGCGATAGACGGCGTCTATGCCGGTCATATAGTGATCTCGGACCGCATCAAGGAAGATTCGGCCGAAGCAATCCGGGCCCTGAAGGCCGCCGGCATAAGTAATACCGTGATGCTCACCGGAGACCAAAAGGACGTGGCTGCATCCGTTGCCGGCGCCCTGAAACTGGACTCCTTCTACGCCCAGCTGCTGCCCGCCGACAAAGTGTCACGCGTTGAGGAACTTCTCCGCGAAGGCCCACTGGCGTTTGTAGGAGACGGCATCAACGACGCTCCCGTCCTAACCAGGGCCGATGTTGGCATTGCCATGGGCGCCCTTGGCTCCGACGCCGCAATAGAAGCCGCAGATGTAGTGCTGATGGACGACAAGCCCAGCAAAGTTGCGCAGGCAATCACCATTTCACGCCGCACAATACGCATTGCCAAGGAAAACATCTGGTTTGCAATTGGCATAAAAGTCCTGGTGCTTGTGCTGGCCGCCCTTGGCCTTGCAAGCATGTGGATGGCCGTTTTTGCCGATGTTGGCGTGACGGTCCTGGCCGTCCTCAACGCCATGCGCGCGCTGAGGGCCTAGGCTTCAACCATAGCCAGCGTTGCAACCGATATCCTTACGGAGGGCCCCAGGGCTCTCCGTAATGTTATCCAGCATTCGGAAAGCGTGGCGCCGGTGGTAAAAGTGTCATCAACTATCAGCACATGCCTGGCCGGAATAGAGTGTGACACCCTGAATGCCCCGCTTATATTCACAAGCCTTTCTTCGGCGTTAAGGGCGGTCTGGCTCCTTGTCCTTCGGCCCCTTTTAAGGATGTCTGTACGAAGATTGGCCCCAAGGGCTTTGGCTATTTCCCGGGCAATGACCTCGGCCTGGTTGTATCCGCGGCCGAACTTTCGCCTCCAGTGAAGCGGCACCGGAATCACGGTGTCTACATCCTGGAAGTGCCCGGCCTTGGCAAGGCTTGCACCGAGCAAAGAGGCGAACCACCTTCCTGCAGAGATATTCCCGCCATACTTAAGTGCTTGAGGGATACGCTTATAGGGGTTTTCGGCATGATAAAACAGTAGTGACGCGGCGAAGGCGTACTCCATGTTTTCATCTGGCGCCCTTATGCGCTCCAGGGTTTCGTTGAAGCGGTCGGCCATTATGTTGTGGGGCTGTTCCCACGTGTAAGTGAGGGGAAGGTCCGCTGCGCACCATATGCACAGCTGCTCCTCCCTTGCTCCAAGCTGCCTGCCACAGACTATGCACTCCCGTGGCAGCAGTAAATCTGTTAGTTCCCGTATCATGGCAACAAAGATAATACAAGGCAAAAATGCGAGTGGAGGTTAAACCGTTGATACACAAACGTTTACAAGATTGTCTACCAGAACTTTTTCTGGTAGAAGATTGCGTAAGCGCTTGGAGGATAAATAGTTGGCCTGCACCAAAGGGGGAGAAAAATAGAGGGCGGGGGCAGTAAGTTGCAAAGCCGCCAAAAAATTGATACATTTGTAAACTAAAGAAGAATCAAGTTATGGCCAGTCTGTTCAATTTCGGCTTTTTCGGGAATCAGCCGCACCGGGTTTTCAACTACAAGCCCCGCTACTATGACCCAGAAGAAGAAAAACGCAAGGCAATGTTCGGAGACGTGGACGGTAGCAACGAAGCCGCCCGCAAAGACGGTTCCTATGTTCCCGGCAGCAGCCTCCGCGGCGCCTTCCGCAACGGAAACTATATGAAAACCCGCTCAGACATGCGTACCGCCCACACCGTAATCACCATCATCACCCTTATCCTCATTGTGGTGGTACTCATTTTCATGGCCAAATTCTTTGAGTTGCTATAATGGAACTGAAGATATTACCAAAGAATATCGCAGATATGATAGCTGCCGGGGAGGTGGTCCAGAGACCGGCCTCGGTGGTTAAGGAACTCATGGAGAATGCGGTAGACGCCGGCGCCACGGACATAAAAGTTGCGGTGACAGATGCCGGCCGTACGCTTATCCAGGTGATAGACAACGGCAGCGGTATGTCCCCCGACGACGCCGTGCTGTGCTTCGAGCGCCACGCTACGTCCAAGCTTGCCAGTGCCGAAGACCTCCATAACATCCTGACCTTCGGCTTCAGGGGAGAGGCACTTGCATCAATTGCCGCCGTGGCCGAAGTAACCCTCAGGACCCGCACCGCAGAGGAAGAATCCGGCGTGGAAGTCCAGATGGCGGCGTCGGAGAACAAGGGCACCAGGGAAATCTCCTGCCCAATCGGCACAAACATCGCCGTCCGCAACCTCTTCTATAACATCCCGGCAAGAAGGAAGTTCCTCAAATCCGACAACGTTGAGCTTCGGCACATAGTGGAGGAATTCCAAAGGGTTGCCCTCACGCGCCCTGACATAGGCTTCACCCTTACCCACAACGGTCGTGACATCCACGTGGTAAAGCCCGTCAAAAGCTTCAAATTCCGCATCCAGGACCTCCTGGGCCCCGCCATCGTGGGAGACGTTGTGGACATTGAGGCCGATACCACAATAGTCACCCTCCGCGGATACGCCGGCCGCCCTGAAAGCGCCCGCAAAACCCTTGGGAACCAGTTTTTCTTTGTGAACGGCAGGTATTTCCGCAGCCCCTACCTCCACAAGGCCGTGATGAAGGCCTATGAAAACCTTATCCCGGACGGCACCACGCCCTCCTATTTCCTCTACCTGGACGTAGATCCCTCCACCATAGACGTAAACATCCATCCCACCAAGGCCGAAATCAAGTTCGAGGAAGAGCAGCCCCTCTTCCAGACCGTCTTTGCAGCGGTGAAGGAAGCCATGGGCCGAAACGGAATTGCAGGGAACATAGACTTTGACAATCCGGAGGCCCGGGAAATGCCCGTAATAGGCACCCGCTTTGAGGAATACACCCCCTCCAGCATCCCCACGGTGGGGCTGGATCCGGACTATGATCCCTTCCAGCAGATGCCCGGTCAAGCCGGGCATGACGGCTTTTCAGCCGGGCATGACGGCTATGCACCCGCGCATGACGGCGGAAGCATCACCCCGGACGTGCCCGGTGAGTCCGCCGGCACCTATTCCCGGTACATAGACAGGTCCGAGAACTACGGGGCTCTGTTTGAAAACAGAACCCTTCCAACCTCGCAAATACTTGTGGTTCAGGGGAAATACGTCCTTATGCAAAGCGCCACCGGCATTATGGCCGTGAATGTGCACCGTGCAAAGGAGCGCCTCTTCTTTGACCGCGCCCTGAAGGCCCTCACCCAGGAAGCCCACGTAACCCAGCAGGCGCTTTTCCCCGTCACCGTAACAGTTGGCGTGGAAGGCCGCCTCACCCTGGACACCCATGCCGAAACCCTCAAGAAACTGGGCTTCGACATTGCTCCCTTCGGCCCTGACAGCGTGGTTGTAAACGGTGTCCCTGAGGGTTACAGCGCAGAGCCCGGCAAGGCCGAAGCCATGGTAGGGGACCTCCTCCTCATCCTCTCCGACGACGGCAGTTCGCTGCCCGGAGTAATGGAGCAGGCCCTTGCGGGCAAGTTCGCCCTCCTTGGCGCCGCGTCCGGAGACAAACTCACCTCCCCGCTGGAAGCCCAGCGCCTTGTGGATGCCCTTCTCCAAAGCGACAACCCTGAGTTCACCCCTTCCGGCAAAAAAATCATCTCCATAATAGGAGTGGAAGAAATTGAAAAGAGATTCCAATAGCAGATGGCAAGTTTTTTGGAAAACATACCTCCCGTAACACGTAACCTCCTGTACGTTAACGTAATAATGTTTGTGGCAACGCTCATAAACCCCGCTTTCATGCAGGGTACCTTTGCCATGGCATTCCCCCTTGCCACAGACTTCCGCTGGTGGCAGCCCGTCACCCACATGTTCATGCACGACGGCTTTTTCCACATCTTCTTCAACATGTACACCCTTGTGATGTTCGGAATGGTGGTGGAAAGGGTCCTGGGCACCAAGAAGTTCCTCATCCTCTACGCCATCACCGGCTTCGGCGCGGTGGCCCTCCATACCGGCGTGGAATTCCTCCAGGTAAATGAGCTCCTGAAGCAGTATCCTGGCACCAATCCCCAGTACATCTACAACAGCATTCCCCATGTCCTGGGTGCCTCAGGGGCCGTTTACGGCGTGCTTGTGGCGTTTGCAATGCTGTACCCGCAGGCCCGCATGACGCTGCTTTTCCCGCCTGTCACACTTGACGCAAAGTGGATGGTGATAATCTTCATCGGCATAGAACTCCTTACCGGCATTACCGGCACCCGCATGGGCGTGGCGCACTTCGCTCACCTTGGCGGTGCGCTGTTTGGCTGGCTCACAATTTACATTTGGAAAAAGCAGGGTAAACTCTACAGAAGATACTGATGGCAAAGGCCCCTAAGAGAAAGCACGGCTGGTTCTCCAGCCTGTCGTTCGGCAGCGTTGCAATGGCGCTGAGCGCGCTTCTTGTGCTGGGTTACCTTTCCATCATCGTCCCCCCGGAAAAGGCCTGGTTCTTCACGCTCTTCGGCCTCATCTACCCCATAGTGCTGCCCCTCACGCTGGTTCTTTTTGTGGCGGCCCTCGTGAGGCGCTCCAGAACCCGCCTCCTGCTGGCGCTGGTGCTTGTGCCCTCCCTCTTTTTTGCAGGCCGATACTTCCAGTTTTCGGCCCCCAAAGACACCCCGGAGCCTACTTTAAGCGTGGTTTCATACAACGTGGGCCTGTTCAGGCACGGCCCCAAGGGGAAGGAGGTCCTGGAACTTGCCGGCGAGGTGGCCGATTACGTGAATTCCCTTGACGCCGACATAGTTTGCCTCCAGGAATTCTTCCTTCCGGAAAACGTGTCCATAGACGGCTGGCTCAGGAGTCATTTTCCCGCCTACAAGGCCGAATATTATATGCTTACAGGCAAAAACTGGAGGGCTGGAAATGTTACGCTGACCCGCCGGAAGGCATCGGCCAAAGGCAAGGAAGACTTTGAAAAATCCACCAACATGGCCCTTTGGACGGATGTTTCCCCGGACAGCCTTGACATACGCGTATATAACTGTCACTTTGAGAGTTACAACATCTCATTGCCCGGCATAATCAAAAGGGACGTTGAGGAAACCGAGGCCAAGCTCCGCCGCTCCATTACGGAGCGTCCGCGCCAGGTGGCAAAGGTGCTACGTGGCATAGATTCGGCCCCGGTGCCATCCATTGTGGCCGGAGACTTCAACGACACCCCTCTGTCTTACACCTATTTCCGCCTTATCCGCGGCCGAAAAGACAGCTTCATGCATGCCGGAAAAGGCTTCGGGGCCACCTACAGCGCCCTTTGGCCGCTCCTGAGGCTGGACTATATCCTCTACCCCAAGGGCCTTGAGGCCGTAAGTTACCGCATAGAAAAAGTAAAATATTCAGACCATTACCCCGTAATAGCACAGTTCCATGAAACCGGAAGAGATCCTAGGTGAAGCCCTTCGCGTACTCCGTGAGGGCGGCACAATCCTTTACCCCACAGACACCGTGTGGGGCCTTGGCTGCGACGCCACCAACCCCGCCGCGGTTGCCAAAATCTTTGAGATTAAGCGCCGCCCGGATTCCAAGTCCCTGGTGCTTCTAGCCAGTGACCTTGACATGATTGCCAAATACGTGAAGGAAATCCCTTCCATAGCCGTAGACCTTGTAGAGGTCAACGACGCCCCCATGACCATCATCTATCCCGGAGCCATCACCGGCGACGAACAAGGAGACCGCTGGCACCTTGCCCATAACGCGGTGGCAGATGACGGAACCGTGGGTATACGTATCCCTATGGCCGATTGGTGCAAAAATGTGGCATACAAGCTTGGCCGTCCGCTTGTGAGCACTTCGGCCAATATTTCAGGGGAACCCACGCCGCAGAGGTTCTCTGAAATCCCTCAGGAAATAAAGGACGCAGTTGACTTTGTGGTTCCTCCGTCCATTGACACCCAGAGCACCGGCAAGGCTTCCCAGATAATAAAGCTGGGCCTTGGCGGAGAAGTTGAAATAATAAGGAAATAGCCTATGAGCCAGATGCTTACGTACCCAGGATTCTCCGTTGTGTTTATCCAGACCTTCTCTGTGCATCACACAAAGGAGTTTGTCTACCCCAAAGGCCTGGAGGACTATATCCAGCCTATGGAGCAGGAAATCGAGGACCAGATTTTCCATGGCGGAGACGTCAGGCGCTACAACCTCAGGGACTTTGAGTTCACCATGCCCATTGTGCCCGCCCCGGACGAATCCATCTATCCCGTCACCCTTAAGGGCCTCTGCCACGTTGAAATGAACCTCTTCTTCGGCCACACGGTGTCCTTCACCTACCGTTTCCTCTTTGACGGCAAGGAGTGCAGCATCTCAAAGCCGGTGATTACAGACCACCTCATAGCCTTCCTTTCCAACTGGCTCAGCGCCGAATTCTGGTCAAAGGAGGAGGAAGGAGACAAGACCACAATTGACTACGAGACCCATTTTGCGGTGGGCTCCATATGGTTCGGGGCAGACGGAACGCCCCTTGAGAAGCCGGAATCCATAGATAATCTTGGTACGGGCCGAAGTTTCGACGCCGTGGCGCTCCGCTACAAGAACTTCATCTACAAGTACTGCTCGCAGTTCAAGAAAGAGACCCCAAAGGCCGAACGCCGGAAACTGAACCGCCGCTGGGCCAGTGCTCCCTTTACCGTGAACAACGACCTCCACTATGCCATGGTGGACGTCTGGGAGAACGTGCAGCACATAGAGGAGGACGGATCGGACCTCTTTGAAAACAACAAAAACAAGCCCGGATACCTCTCAGAGGCCGAAATCGTGAATCATATAAGGGATGAGCACAAGAACGAGCTCATCGGCCTTCTGTCCCTTTATCCGGAGGAGTGGCCGTACCGTGACCCCGCGGCCTACGATGAGGTTTGCGGGGAGAATATAGCCATTGACACCGACGACCTTGTGCTTGCCGGAAGCAGCCTCTGCGTGGTTATCGGCACTTATGGCCGCCGCGGCGCCGGTGAGGAGGGCGTAAACTGGGAAGAACACTTGAAGGAGAGGTCTCACTACCATGTTTCCTGGCCGGAGTATCTGCTTATCCTCCAGATGATTCTTGCAAAGAAATACGTGATAGGCCTTGCCACGGATACCGTCATTGCTTCCGCCTCCGATGATCAGAAGAAATCCTCCGAGAAGCTGATAGGTGAAAATGCAGCTCTATCCATCCGTCTTACGCGCCTGGTGACTCAGCTGGACGTTGTGAAATACTCCAAGTTCCCGTCACACAAGGTGATGTTCGACCGCACCACAAAGCGCCTTGGCCTGGAGGAGGATTATGCTCGCCTGAGTGAAATAATGGAGAACGTAGACAACGCCCTCCACAATCAGGCCGACTACCAGTCAATGAAGAGCGAGTTCTTTCTCAATATCGTCCTTGCCATCATTTCCGTGGCTTCCACATTTGAGCTCTTCTTCCAGTCCGACGAAATGCCGTTCCTCACGCATTTCGGCATAGAAAACAGCACTCTTGCCGCCGTGGTTGTGGCCTGCATTGCCGCCGTTACCATTTTCGCCCTGCTGATGGTTATAACAAACGGTATAAAGAGTATCTGGGAACGAATTATGGAAAACCGAAACTAAACTATACCATGAAAATTGAAATTGCACAAATTGCCGATGCCGCTGCCCTGGCCGATTTCTTCATAGGGCACATAACCGCCCACCCGGAGTACATTTCCCACGGAGAAATCCAGATGGGGGTGGGTGAGGGCTCCATTGTTGACGGCGTCCTGGTGGCGCATCCCGCCCCCGATGCCCGTGAAAAGTGGATGAAATATATCACGGAACATATTGTGAATGAATCTCTTGCCGAAGTCTGGAAGGCGGTTTCCGATGACGGCGCGTTTATGGGCTTTTGCGTTGCCGACATTGAAGAGGACGGCGACGCCCCCTTCGGCGTGGTTTGCGATGTCCTTGTGAAGGAGGAGTTCCGTGGCGCCGGTGCCGGTGAAGCCCTGCTTCGTACTGCTATTGGCTGGCTCCGCAGCCGCGGGGTCAAGGACATCTACCTTGAGTCCGGCAAGGACAACCACGCCGCCCACCGCTTCTTCGAAAAGCGTGGTTTCACCCATGTGAGCGAGATTTATAAGCTGGGGTAGCCGCCGTTACCGGGCATTTTACTCCAGCGCTAAAACGCGTAAATCACAATGTAGAACATCATGACAGCAGAGCAAATGAGCTTTGCGCCAGTGCCGAAGATAAAGCCCAGGAATGCTCCGAAGGCCGATTTCAGTGATGTTCCGGTGTCCTTTCCAGCAAAGAAAAGTTCGGCGATGAAAGCGCCCAGAAGGGAGCCCAGGATCATGCCGATAGGCGGATAGATAAGGCCTACAAACAGGCCCGCTATAGCGCCCCAGCCGCCGTATTTACTGCCGCCGGTGAGTTTTGTGAAGTACGCCGGGACAATGTAATCAAGTATGCTGATGACAATTACTATCCCCAGCCAAACCAAAAGCAGGGTGGTGGAAAAAGGCTCTCCGGCTGCATTGGTACCTGAGCCCCAGATATAAAGCAGCAGCATGCCAACCCAGCTGAGGGGCGGCCCCGGAAGGCCCGGAGCAACGCTGCCGATGATTCCCAGTGCGCCAAGAATGATGGCGGCTATTGCAATAAACGTTTCCATAGCACAAAAATATTCATTATCTTTGATGAAACAAAAAACGTGCAGAAACTATGTTTGCAAAGGAAGTTTATGTAAGAAGGCGTGAAACGCTGCTTCAGAAAATGCGTGAGGCCGGTCAGAGCGGTCTTATTCTTTTTATAGGTAACGCAGAGGCCCCCGCCCAGTACAGGGACAATTGCTATAAATGGCGTCAGGACAGCACCTGGCTGTATTATTTCGGCCTTGACGAGCCCAATATGGCCGCCGTTTTAAGCATAGATTCCGGCAATCAGGGCATCTTTGCCAATGACGTAGACATAGACGATATCATCTGGATGGGCCCGCAGGAATCGGTTGCTTCAAAGGCCGAATCTATAGGCATTTACAAGACAGGGCCTTATGACAATTTGGCACCCTGGCTCAAGGAGCACGCCAAAGGACGCACCGTCCATATCATCCCTCCGTCCAGGTATTACAACACCCTCAAGCTTATGGAACTTCTTGGCTGCGCACGCGTAGACAAAAGGGTTTCAGAAGCCCTTGTGAAGGCAATAGTATCCCAGCGCCTTATCAAGGAAGACATAGAGATAGCCGCCATTGACGATGCCTGCGCACTTGGTTATGAGATGCATTCCGTGGGCCGGGATTCCATCAAGCCCGGTATCCTGGAGCAGGAAATTGTGGGTAAGATGGAAGGCGTAACCCTTTCAAAGGGTTGGGGCGTTTCCTTCCCCACCATCCTCACCCAGCACGGAGAAACGCTTCACAACCACCTCCACGACAAGATTATCGAGCCCGGGAAGCTTATGGTCATAGATGCCGGTGCCGAAAGCAACCTGCACTATGCATCGGACTTTACCCGCACCTATCCCACTTCCGGAAAGTTCACAACAAAGCAGCGTGAGGTTTACCAGATAGTTTATGAATGCAATGAACTGGCGTTCAGCCTCACAAAGCCCGGCACCACATACCGTGACGTCCACCTTGCAGTTGCCCGCAAGATGCTGGACGGCCTCCAGGCACTGGATCTGGTCCACGGAGACCTAGACGAAATGGTGGCCTTCGGCATAGCAGGCCTGTTCCAGCCTCACGGCCTTGGCCACAACATGGGCCTGGACGTCCATGATATGGAGGACCTTGGTGAAAATCTGGTAGGATATGACCCCGACCAAACCCGTGCAAAGCAGCTTGGCCTTGGCTCCCTGCGTATGGCCCGCCGCCTTGTTCCCGGCCACGTAATCACGGATGAGCCAGGCATTTACTTCATCCCGGCCCTCATAGAGAAGTTCAAGAAGGAAGGCCTTGGAAAAGACTTTGTGAATTACGCTAAGCTTGAGAGTTACTATGACTTCGGCGGCATCCGCATTGAGGACGACGTCCTTGTAACACCCGATGGCGCCCGCCGTTTGGGCCCCAAGCGCCTGCCCGCCTCCCCGGACGAGGTTGAGGCCGCAATGGGTAAATAAACTGGTTCTGGCTATGGATATAAGAATAGGAAACGGATACGACGTTCACGCTCTGGCGACGGGGCTTCCCATGTGGCTTGGCGGCGTGCAGATTCCTTCAGAAAACGGCTTTGTGGCACACTCCGATGGCGATGTCGCCATCCATGCGCTCTGCGACGCCCTTCTGGGCTGCCTGGCGCTTGGGGATATCGGCCATCTTTTCCCTGACACTGATCCAAAGTGGAAGGGGGTAGATAGCAAACTGCTTCTGAGGGAGGTGGTGGACCTGATTCACACCAAAGGCTACAAGGTTGGAAATGTGGATATTACAATTGCCCTCCAAAGGCCCAAGTTGGCGCCTCACATCGGCACTATGCGGCAAACGCTTGCCCCCATCCTTGGCGTAACGCATGACAGGGTGTCCATCAAGGCCACCACAACGGAAAAACTTGGCTTCGTGGGCCGGCAGGAAGGCTGCGAGGTATGGGCTTCGGCCCTTATTCTCAAGGACTAACGAAGGTCTCCCAGCGAAGAATCCTCCACATGCCCAAACCAGGAATTCACCTTGGCGCGGGCTTTTTCTTTTATGGCAGGGGTTATGGCCGAAGTTACATAGGCGACGGCCGCAACAAGGGCTGCCCAGTCGTCGGCCATGCCTGAGAAGGGAAGGAGGTCCGGTAATAAATCGAAAGGCAGTATGAAATACCCCAGCGCACCCGTTATTACGGCCTTGTATTTTGCCGGGGTGGAGGGGTCTGCGAGGGTGTAGTAAAGCACCAGCGCATAATACACTGTCTTGACGCCGGCTCTTGAGGCTATCTTCTTGACTTTGTTCCAGAAAGCCCCTTCCGAGTAGTTGGCTTCGTACTTGACTAAGTCCTTGGATGTGAGATTCGTCTTTTTCATAGCGCCGTCAGTCGTCTCAAATATTGTACCTCAACTACTTTTCTCAAAAAAATCTTTGATATTAAAATTTTTAATTATAATTTTGCGGCCAGTAATGTAAAAGACACCAAAGTTAACTTTAAATAATTAGTACTATGAAGAAAGTATTTATGTCTGCTGCTATCGTAGCCCTTATGGCTGCTGCAGTTTCTTGCGGTAACAACGCAAGCAAGAAGGCTGAGGCCGCTCCCGCTGAGGAAGCTAAGACCGAGGCTGTCGAAGAACAGAGCGCCGTTGAGGCTGCTGCCAACGACGCCGTAGACGCCGTTAAGGACGCTGCCACCGAGAAGGCCGTTGAGGGTATCAACGCTGCCGCCGACGCCGCTGTAGACGCTATCAAGAAGTAAGCGTTACATTGCAAAATCAAATCCCGGAGCAGTCAAATGCCCCGGGATTTTTTGTATATTTGTGTCCGTATGGCTACAAGCAGTAAAACAAAGACTCTGTGGTTCTGCTCAAACTGCGGAAACGAGTACTCCAAGTGGATGGGCAAGTGCCCCGCCTGCGGAGAATGGAACACTATGGTTGAACGGGAGGTGGTAACGGGCAAGAAGGCCCCCGTGAGCGTCCCTGGCGCTGGCGCCAAGCCAATGCCCCTGAAGGATGTCTCCACGGCCCAGGAAGACCGTATTTCTCTTGGAAGTGCAGAGGTAGACCGCCTTCTTGGCGGCGGCATGGTAAAAGGCAGCCTTGTGCTCATGGGCGGTGAGCCTGGTATCGGCAAAAGTACCCTCTCGCTCCAGCTTCCCCTTGGCCGTCCGGATCTCAAGACGCTCTATGTCACCGGCGAAGAGTCCGTGAAGCAGGTGAAGATGAGAGCCGACCGCCTTGGCGGAGACGCCTCCAATTGCCTCATTTACAGTGAGACGGATATGGCCGAAATCCTAAAACAGGCCCAGGAGGTGGCTCCAGACCTAATGATTGTGGATTCCGTCCAAACCATGTATTGCCAAAGCGTGGATTCCACCGCCGGCAGCGTGAGCCAGATCAAGGAGGTGGCCGCCCAGCTTCTGCGATTCGCAAAAGGCTCCGGCATTCCGGTCATCCTTATCGGCCACATTACAAAGGAGGGCACAATTGCCGGGCCGAAGATCCTGGAGCACATTGTGGATGTCGTCCTGCAGTTCGAGGGCGAAAACCGCGGGGCGTACAGGGTTCTCAGAAGCATTAAAAACCGCTTTGGAAGCACTTCTGAGCTGGCTGTGTTCGAGATGACGGGCTCCGGCCTCAGGGAGGTTGCAAACCCCTCGGAGATGCTCATCCCCATGCACGAGGACGGCCTCAGCGGCACGGCAATTTCGGCCATGCTGGACGGAAACAGGCCTTTCCTCTTTGAGGTCCAGGCGCTGGTCTCAAGCGCCGTTTACGGTACCGCCCAAAGAAGCGCCACGGGGTTCGATGTCCGGCGTCTCAATATGCTCCTGGCGGTCCTTGAGCGCCGCGCAGGCTTTAAACTCGGCCAGAAGGACGTCTTCCTTAACATGGCCGGCGGCCTCAGAATCACAGACCCCGCATGCGACCTTGCCGTCATCGTGGCGGTCCTTTCATCCAACTTCGACTACCCCGTCAAGGCCGATGTCTGCTTTGCCGGAGAGGTGGGCCTCAGCGGGGAAATCCGCCCCGTCTCCCAGGCCGCCCGCCGCGCAGTAGAGGCCGCCAGGGTTGGTTTCAAGCGCATTTTCGTGAGCTCTTACACCCACTTTGATGTAAAGCCGGAGGGAATAGAGGTGGTTAAGGTGGCCGATATCCCCGCGCTTGTGAGGGCGCTGTTCAAATAAAAATATTTGGAGACTTGCGCCAATTGCATTATCTTTGGATTTAACACTCTGAACTAAAAACCAATTCATATGAAAAAGAAAAGCCTGTTAGGAAGAATGTTCGATGTAGAGAAGGTCAAGGACCGCGCAACTTTCTCGGACGTTGAGAACAAGATAACCAAGTATCATTACGGCTCGGATGCCTTCATGCAAATCCTTGAGAGCCGGTATTCCTGCCACGCGTTCAGCGGTTATCCGGTTTCGGAGTCCAAACTGAACATGATCCTTGAGGCCGGGCGCCTGGCCCCTTCGGCAAAGAATCTGCAGCCCACGCGTATATGGGTGGTAAAGAGTGAAGAGGCCCTGGCAAAACTGAGGGAGGTCCATCCCTGCTACGGCGCCCCCGTAGTTCTTATTGTGGGCTGCCGCAATGAGGAAGCCTGGGTACGCGAGGCAGATGGCATCAACGCCGCCAAGACAGACGCCGCCATTGTCCTTACCCACCTTATGCTCACCGCAACGGATGCAGGCCTTGCCAACATGTGGATCTGGGACTTTGACCCTTCAAAGATTCGTGAGGCCCTCCCCGAAACCCAGGGACACGGCATCTACGCCCTCCTTGCCATCGGCCACCCCGCAAAGGGCGCCGGCAATCCTACAGAACTCCATTCAGAGCGCAAGCCTCTGGAGGATATTGTAACCGTCCTCTAGCTCTTTTGCCCGGGCAACTCCCGGAGCTGCTGTTTTTTCCATTCGGCGGGTGTCATACCTGTCTGCAAGCGGAAGCGCCGGAAGAAGGTTTTCTCGTTATTGAAACCGGAGGCCTCCCAGACCTCTACCGAAGACATTTCGGGGTGTTCCTGCATCAGTTTCAGGGCGTAGTCAACCCTGTATCTTGAGATGAATTCCGGGAAGGAAATGCCCATCTGCCCGTTGATGCAGGCCGATATATAGGTGGCGTTTGTGCCAAGTTCCCGGGCGATATCTGAAATTTTCAGATCCTTGATTAGGAAGAGTTGTTTTTCCTCGACAAGTTCGGTTATGCGTGTCTGGAGGTCGTTTTTCTCCTGCTTTGCAGGGTCCGAAACATCCTGCTCCGGCCGTTTCCCGCGGCGGAAGACGGCCCATCCTCCGGCTATGGCGGCAAGTAATAAGACGGGCAGTATCCACCACAGGGGAACGGCCTTCTTCACCGGCGCTACGGTATGGAAGAGCCACACTTCGGCGGTTGCTTCAAAGTTGCTGTCGTTCCGGACGCCGGACAATACGCCTCCTGCAAGCACAATCCGGCCTCCTTCGAGCAGTCTGGGGGTGTTGTTGAAAAAGGACCCGCCGCCCGGTTTATCGGCCAGAAACATCTCCAGCGTGGCTTTTCCGCCTTCAAATATGGGATCGTAGCCAATCCTTGCGGCAACAAAGCGTCCATTGCCGGAAAGCGCATACATCCAGGCACATCGGGATGTCCGGTCCACCTGCAGGCTGTGCATCCAGACAAGGGGATCGTCGTCCGGCAGGGCCATCGGCAGCGGGCGCTCCGTTTCCAGCAGGCTGAAGTGCCCGTCAGTAAGGCGGAGGATGCCTGCCTGACCGTCTTCCTGGCGGCTTGCCGGAAGAAGATACGCATATTCGCCTGTCCTGAGGTCATCGGCCGATGTTGGATTGACCATATATGGCAGGATGTTCCACTCTTTCAGCAGCGGTTCCGTGAAGGGTTCTCCGCTTAACTGGTCCACGAGGTCCTGCATAAAGTTGCCGTGGGTGTCTTCTGAACTGAAGATAAGGGCGTTGTCCGGCGAGATGGGAAGGATGTGTGGATAAGCGCGCTGAACGGCCGGCTCCTTTACAAATGAGAAGCCCTTGCCAGGTTCATACAGGCCGATAGCGTCATCGGCATACCAGTTGCCGGAAATGACAACCCGCCCGTCAGATAAGACTGAGGCCGATGCCCCAGCCCTTTTCCGGTCCATAATCCCTACGGCCTTGCAGGTATGTGTTGAGGGGTTATATGTCTCAACGCCCCAACTCTGGCCTATGCCGAAGTTCTCCGAGCAGCCGCCTCCAAGCATCACGCTGCCGTCCGGAAGGAGGGTAGTGAAGCCGTAGTGGTGGGGGTATTTCATAGGGACCTGGTGCCAGGCGCCGTCCTTAAGATAACAAATGGTGGGCTCCAGTACAAAGCCGTCCGTGATGCCGCCAAGGACCGTCAGTTCATCTCCAAGGAGCATCGTGTGCTGCCCGCCCCGGGGCTTTGGAAGATCCGGCAGCCGCTCTACTGTCATCTTGTAAAGCGGCACGCCGTCAGCCTCTCCAAGCGCCTGCCCCGGAGGTGTCTCCTGGATGCAGGACGCAATGATTAGGGCCGATACTATGGCTCCCAGGTACTTCATCAAGGCAAAGATACGCAATTCCCGCCAGAAGTGGAATTTAGTAGTATTCTATCTGTCGCTTGATGGTGTATGTGCCCTTTTCGTCTGTACCTGCGGCGAAAACAGCCTCTTGGTCATACGTATACTGCGTCCAGTTGCCATAACTGTCATAGACATAGTCGTACCATTTGAATTCGCGGATACGGCTGTCGTCCGCCATCAGGCTTTCGTGATAACCGGCATAATCTTCATTCTCATCTATAGTATATTCATACCAGTAAGAGAAACCCAGAAGGAGGTCTGCGGGCTTGCCGGGGGCACAAGTCCATTTCTTGATATTGATGTGGCGCTTGCCGGGATAGTATTCCGTAGTGCCGTCAGTTCCTTCAATCTTTAGGGGCATACCGTTTTCGGCCCAGGTAACTGAAGTTACACCTCCAAAGCGCTCATCCATAAAGGAATAAGGGTAATTATTCTTATAGACGCAGCCTGTGAGAGTATATTCATTTTCAGTCTCGGGAATGATATCGCCTTCGTGTTTTCCGGAATAGCCGCCGCCTATGATATTACCGTAGTCATCATACAGGGTGTATTCGTCAATAATCCAGTCTGTTACCACCTCACGTTCGTAGGAGTGGGAATATACGGACATAATGTCTCCTTCAAAGATATAGTCTGTGTCAATGTGGCCGATTGATTCGTAGGCGTAATTGATATGGTAGTATTTGATGGCCGATAAATCCTTGACGATAGGAGAAATACTTTCGCGAGGGTCTCCCTGGGAGCAGAAACCACGGCTACGGAAGCCATTAATATCAGGACTCACAAGTACATATTTCCCAGGGTTGTTATATTCAAATTCATAAACCTCACGGCCGGCCCACTCATAATCGGGGTTGTTGGCAGGATTGTAATCCGGCAGTTCATTCTCATCCTTTCCTACGTGATGGCACATTTCAGATTTGATGAGCCGCCCCTTTTCGTCATAAGTGTAAATGGTAAGTTGATCCCATTTTTCATTGCCGGTGCTTCTCTCTGAAATCAGATGGCCCTCACGGTCGAATTCATAAATGGTAGGATAACTCCAGTTTACGCCCACCCAACTCTTCACAGGACCCCTGAGGCCCATTTTCTCGCGGTCTGTACGCTCCCAGTAGTTGGTTTCGTACCAGGGCTCCGGAGAGAAATCCGGATTGTTGCCTTCGCCAGGATTTGTGTCATCTCCGGGATTTGTGTCATCTCCGGGGTTTGTATCGTCTCCAGGGTTTGTGTCATCTCCCGGATTCTGTTCATCCTGCTTGTCCGGCTTTTGGTCGGGCTGGACGGGGGCTGTGCAGGCAAACATTACGCCCGCCAGAAGCAAAAATAAATACGCTTTTTTCATATTGGTTTTATTTAAATAATATCCATATTATGCGTTAAAGGTACTACAGCATCTCCATCGGCACTGGTACAATTCCTTTAAACCTAACGGACAATTCTTTTAAAGATAGGTAAAGGTGCTTCCCGATGCCGTCTTTTTTTTCGGAAATTATCCTGAATTGTTTGTTATACTAAACAAAAATTGCTATTTTTGCATACGATAAATTACAAATATGAGCAAGGATACATTTGGAAAGATGATGCCTAGGGTTTTGACGCAGCAGTTGCAGCTTATGGGTGAGCAGATTATGCTGGCACGTAAGCGCAGGCATCTCTCTATGCAGGATATAGCAGACAGGGCAACGGTGACACGGCTGACTGTCTCCAAGGTGGAACACGGTGACCCCAGAGTGGCGATGGGTATCTATGCACGTGTCCTCTTTGCTTTGAATCTGGAGAAAGACATCTCGCTGCTGGCTGCCGACGATGCACTTGGCCACCAACTTCAAGATGCTGAATTGCTGAGGAAATGAAAAGAATAACTGTTTACGCAGATTTCAACTTCCTTGCGTCCCCGCAAGAGATTGGCACTTTAGGCTACGAACACGTCCGTGGCAAAGATCACTTTATCTTTGAGTATTCGCGTGAGTGGCTGATGCGGCACGGTGGACTAGTGCTGAGTGGCGATCTTGTCAACGCCCCCGCGTTGCAGCATCCGCGCAGTGCGGATAGCGTTTTTGGCTTCGTCAAAGATTCCTTTCCGGACCGTTGGGGGCGTCTGCTTATGGACCGTAGGGAACGCCTGACGGCACAGTCGGAGCGAAGGCCCGTGCGGATGCTCACTGCCTATGACTACCTCACAGGCATTGAGGACTACACTAGAATGGGCGGTATTCGCTACAAGAGCGAAGACAACGACGATTACATAAATGCTGGAGCCAAATATCTTGTTCCACCCATTGAGAGCCTTCACACCCTGTGTGAAGCCTGCCAGGAGATAGAGTTGGCCGAAGAACGTAACGAATTGCCTGAGAGACGTTGGCTGGATCAACTTATAGACCCGGGATCATCACTTGGTGGCGCCAGGCCAAAAGCCAATATCATTGATGCCGATGGCAAACTCTATGTGGCAAAAATCCCCTCCAGGAAAGACTTGGAGAATACTGAACTCATAGAGCATTTCTCTCATCGCTTGGCCGCTACCGCAGGAATCAGTGTCGCTAAAACCCGTACTATCAGGATTTCAAGAGACCGAGACCTTTTACTATCCGAGCGTTTCGACAGAACATCAGATGGCAGGCGAATACACTTCGCCTCTGCTATGTCGTTGCTTGGCCTGGATGACGGAGCTGGCAGCAGTACGGGTAACGGCTATCTGGATATTGTGGATTTCATCCTGCAGGGATGCGTGGATGTCGGGCGGAACCTCAGGGAACTTTATCGCAGGGTTGCATTCAACGTGCTCTTCGGAAACACCGATGACCATTTTCGCAACCACGGTTTCCTGCTTACCCCTAAGGGCTGGACTCTCTCTCCGGCATACGATATTAACCCTGGAGTCAAGTTGCACCAATGCCTGCTCATCGATCAGTACACTGAGCAGTCGGACATCAACGCCCTGCTATCGGCTTCAGGCAACTATATGATTGAACAGAAAGAAGCAGCCCAAATCATAGAGGAGGTACGCACTGCAGTTAAAGACTGGCGCAAGGTATCATCAGAACTTCAGATTCCACAAAAAATACTCACTCCTTATTGTAGTAAATGGGATAATTTGTAAAAGGCTTAAATCACTTGCGAGACATAAAACCTGTCGATATTTGCAGAAAAATCACTATCTTTGCAACTGAATTAATTCAGAAAGATATGAATCTTAGAGACATCAAGAAAGACATCGAGTACGTGATTGGCGCATTCGTAGACGACTGCACCCTGTTCCTCAACGTGAACCCCGGCAAGAATGCAGACGAGATTGCGGGCCTAATAGACAAGGCCGTAGACCTTTTCAATGACCTCCGTGAGAAGGTTGTGAAGAGCTCCGGCGCAGAAAAGCCCAAGGTGTGCTTCACCGCCATCCGCAAGGAGCTGTTTGAAAAGACAGACGCCCTCTACGACGAACTCAGCGCCGCCGTAAAGAAAGGCCTGGGAGAATAATTCTGGCTGATAATTTGCTGAAAATCAGCTGATTATAAATAGTCGGGTGCACCTACAGGTGCACCCGATTTTGCGTAAATAGTTGAAGGATAGCGACTTATACGCCAGCGCGGGCCGCTAGAAGTTATACATATACTTCAGGCCAAAGATGAGATTGGTGCTGTAAACCCAGCCGGTGCCGTCCGTGAACAGGCGCACGCCGTCTTCGGCCCACTTGGAGGAGCCGTTGGTGTCTATCTCGTAGTCCATGAGGTAGTCAAACATCACATACTGGGTAATGGTGTGGTGCTTGTTGGGCTCGATGTCGGCGCCAAGGTTAAGGCGCAGGCGGTTGATGTAGGCGTGGGTGTAGCCTGTATGGGTGTAGGCGTAGTACTCCCTCTTTGAGTTTGACGTGGTCTGGGCGCTGCCGGAAACCGTGCCCCAGGGGTCGTTGAGGGCTGCACGCGCTTCAAAGGACAGCGAAGGAGTCACATACCGGAAACCTTTGTACTTTACGCCGATCCTTGATTTGAGCGCTAGGGCGTTGCGGGTGCTCTGGTATACGTTGAGGTTGTCGTCGGCATTGTGCGTGAACTGCAGGCGTTCGCGTAGCGAGAAGCTGAACAGTCCGGCCTTGAGCGTTCCGGTGACATCGGCCATAAACCTGTGCCTTGGTGCCCAGAAGCCGGTGTAATAGCTGTCGTCGGAGAGCTCCTTATTGATCTTGTAGGGGTTGATAAGGGTGTATCCCACTCCCACTTTCAGGAAGGAAAGCGGCTTGTAAGTTACGCCAAGGGTGGTTCTGATGCTCCCAAGGCCCGCAAAAGAGCTGGCCGCACGGACCTCTTCTTCGGCCTCAATGTGAAGGCCCTTCTTTATCTTGTAGTCAACGCCAACGGATGCGCGGCCGCCGGTGGAAAAACTCTGGCCGAAAGCTGCCGCGGGAATAAGCAGTGCCAGTGCTAAAACAATCTTTTTCATCCTACGTAGTCTTTTGCGCGGGTTACGGTGTTCACGGAATTGCTCTCACCCTTTCCCAGCCTGTAATACACTTTTATCATTGCCGAATCCTTGAGGAAGTCCACGTGGCCGATTTCCACGTTCTCCACCTTCACGCCGAGGCGCTTTTCAAGATCTTCCACAAGCTCCTCCCTCTTTTCCGGAACAATTAGGTCTATCCTGTCGTACTGCACCAGCTTGGTGGTGACGTGCTTCACAAGGCTCTCGCTCTCAAGCACGCACACCAGAAGCAGCATGAGGGCGTTCACAAGCGCCATTACTCCAACATTTCCCCAACTTAGGACATAGTGCGGGGCGGTGGCTATGTCCACCACGTGATACAGCGGCGCAAGGCCGTTTACCGCCGCCAGGGCGATGATTATGAAAAGGTAGGTCATTTCCCTGATGGGAACGGTTTCCGTGCGGTAGCGGATGACCCCGAAAATGGCAAAGAGGCCCAGTGTAAGGCCAACTCCAACCTCCACGTTGCCCATTATGTATAGAAGGGTGAGCATGGCCGAAGAGAACACGATGAACGTGAAATAGTAGTCGCGCCTCCTGCTCTTTTTGTAGTAGAAGAAGTGCACCAGGATCCAGCACACAAGGAGGTTCAGGGCAAAGCGGATGCCCAGTTCCCCAATCTTCTGGGCGGTTGTCATCATGGCGTCCGTAATGGTCTGGACGTCCAGGAGCATGTCGTCCGAGACATCTACGTCCCCGAAGGCGGAGAGGTCTTCCTGGACAAAGCGGAATAGTTTGTCTATCATATAATTACAAGTTTTTTGCCGATGGTTTTCTCAATCCTTCTCACTTTCTCCTTGAACCGGCCGCTTTTGGCCGAAGGGTCCGTGAGGGTTTCCGCGATGCAGTATTTGCTTACGCGGACGGGCTTTATCCGGTGCTCCAGGAGGATGCCCTTCATCTGGCTCTCTGCGCGGCCGTCCTGCTTCAGCTCAATGATCACGGCATCCTGCAGGCTGGTCTCGTGGCCCGTGCGGAAGTTTGTGAAGCAAAGGGACATGTCAATTGTGAGCCTTTCCGTTTTGGCGGGATTCACCAGCGTGATGCGCCTAAAACGCGTGTCCAGGACCGGTGACAGCTGGTCCACCGTGAACCAGGATTTGGCCGCCAAATAGTCGCAGGCGGCGGCATCGGCCCTGAAGTCCATAAGTTCGGCCTGGGGTATCTCCGTCCTTTTTTTCTTGGTGCGGCCGTGGTTGTTCTTGCGCTTTATTTCCAGGAAGGTCTGGCCGGACTCCACGTAGGTACGCGTACGGACTTTCTGGCGCACAAGACGCTTGTTGTGGTGGTCCAGGAACATCCTGAGCCCCGCCGTGTCATAGTAGACGGAGGTGTATCGGCTCACTTTCTTCCCTTCCACCACAAGAGCCCTGTATCCGGCCGCCGCGGCATCCCTGAGGACAGACACAAGCCCCGCCTCATTGGTAAGGTACTTGGTGTCTGTCCTGTTAAGGAGCTTCACTGCGTCCATCTCCTCAAGGGTGATGGGCCGAAGGGCTTCTATGGCCTTGTCAAGGGCTTCTGTGACGCTATTTTCCGGCATCCTGGGCTATGTACTCGTATTGTTTTATGCTCAGGAGTTTCCCCTTGGCGCTGTAGGTGTACTGGACCTTCTTGCGGGAAAACTCGTTCCACTCGAAGGTCTTGTAGGTCTGGAGGCGGTTGCGGTTGTCGTACACAAGTTCCTTGGATAGCTTGCCGTCCGGAGCGTACTCAAAGCGCTTGCGCCACTTCTGGCCGTCGGAGTTATACTCAATCTCCTCAATCTTCTTTCCTTCGGCCGAAAAGGTGGTAACGTGGTCCAGGACCTTGCTGGTGCCTTTGGGGTCTGTGTTCCACTCCTTGATGACAAGGTTTTTCTTGTTGATTTTGGGGGCCTCCTGGGCATAGGCGCCCGGGATGAACAGCAGTGCTGCAGCCGCTAATATGATTAGTCTTTTCATAATAGATACAAATATATGAAAATAAACTAAATACTGCTACCATGGACGCCCGCCGGGGCCGCCGCCATGGTTCCCGCCGCCACCCATGCCGCCACCGCCGGAGTAGCTGCTAAGGCTTACGGAGGATCCGCCGCTGGCGCTGCAGTCAAGAACGCCCATTCCGTCCCAGATTGAGGTGCCACCGCTGGTGGTTACGCCGCTTTGGACGGTAGGCTGGGATGCGCCGGATATTACCATTCCGCTGCCGCCGCTTGAAGGGGTCTTGAACGCGTGGGTGGTGCTGTCCACGGTAATTGAATACCAGGTGTTCTTGTTCCAAGAAGACGCGCTGTAGCAGCTCTGGGAGAGGGATGCGCCGTTTTCAATGCCGCCTATTGCAACCAGAGTTCCTCCCGTGAGGTAGATCTGGTATCCGCCCTCGGAGTTGGCGTCAATGCCGACTTCCGGGGAAGTGGTGCCAATCGCATACACAAAACCGCCTTTGATGTAGATGTTGCCGTTTGCGTCCATGCCGTCGTTGCCGGTGGAATATGCGCACACGCTGCCGCCAGTTATGGTCATGTTCCCGGCGCAGTTGATGCCGTCATCGGCCTTGGAATAGCCGTAAACCGCACCGCCGGTGATGTCCATGGCGCCTTTGGATTCAATAGCTTCATGGCTTGATGCCGAGGCATTTACGGTCCCGCCGTTGAAGTGGATGTCGCCGTCGAACTTGATGGCCTTTGCGCTCTTTGAGTTGTCCGTGGTGGTGGTTGCCCTGGGGCCGAATCCGCCGCCTCCGGGCGACGAGCCGTAGTTGCTGCCGGTAACGGTGACGCTCACTGTGCCGCCGTTAAAGTATGCCACGGCGTCTCCTGTGATGCCTTTTCCGCCCTGGCCGGAGTTGGTGACGGTGAGGGTGCCGTCGTTCATCTTGAACACTTGGTCGGCCTTGATGCCTGCCGAAGCCTTGTAGTCGGAGTCCTCGGAGTCATAGGCAGTGCCGCCGGTGGCTTTTACGGTGGTGGCGCCGCCGTTGAAGACTACCAGGGAGTCGGAGGTGATGCCCTTTTTCATTGCGGCCGAAACGGTGATGTCGATGGTTCCGCCGTCAATGGAAACGGCGTCTTTGCCACGGAGACCGTGCCCCGCGCTGCTTCCGGCGGTGATTTTTATGGTGGGGGTGCCCATCACGCGCACGTAGTCGTCAGAGGTGATTCCGGCCTTGCCCTGGGCGTTTTCGGCCGTGACGGTGAGGGAGCCACTGCCGGAGAAGATGAGCTGACCCTCAGAGAAGAACACGGCCTTGAGGTCTTCCTCGCCGGTTGCCGAATAGGCTGCGGAACTGCCGTCGGCAAGGGAGTTTGTGCCGCTCACTACCACGTAGCAGCGCTTTTTGCCCTGGTTGTTGATGGCCGCGCCGCTGGGGTTGGTGAGGGTGAGGCCGTTAAGGACAAGGGCCTGCTTGTTGTTGGAATACAGTTTCAGGGAACCGCTGGATGAGCTTCCGGAGAGCTCGTACTTCACTTTTTCAGTGGTGCCGGTGTTGTCAACGGTGACATCGGCCCCGCTCACGGAGACAATGCCGTTGGCATCACCGGTGACGGTGGCGCCGGAAGAGCTCCACACAATGGAGATTGTGCGGTCGAAACTGGTATCAGAGATCTCATCCTCGTCGTTTTCAAACGAGTCTGTGTCTGTAGAAGGTGTTGAGGAAGCCGTGCTTCCACTGTTACTGATGATGCTCTCTTTGGAGCAGGC
Organism: Bacteroidales bacterium UBA4230; assembly: GCA_002395605.1. Classification (GTDB taxonomy): domain Bacteria; phylum Bacteroidota; class Bacteroidia; order Bacteroidales; family UBA932; genus Cryptobacteroides. The sequence continues at coordinate 14,308 of DGXO01000084.1, read as the reverse complement.
TGCCATGGCTACCGCCATGGAAAGCAAGAATACACTAACCTTCTTCATAGCCTTAGGTTTTTAGTTACACGTTTTTATTTCCACGTTAACTATAACCAAAAACCCGGCCAAAAGTAACCTTGCTCCAAAAAAAACAGTTATTTTGTCTTGACAGTGGCGATTCCGCTTTTGTTGATGTCAATTTTTTCGTAGGTGAGCTTGGTGGCGTCAACGCTTCCTACGCCGCTTATGGTAAGGTTTACATAATCGGCCCGGCCCTGGAGATCGACATCACCTGTGCCGCTTACGCCAACGTAGAGATTGTCTACATCAAGCCCGGTTGCATCTATGTCCGCGGCGCCGCTTACCATGACGCTGAGCCCGGGGACGGAGATGTTCTGCAACTCGCAGTCTCCGGCGCCGTTGATGGCTATCTGCAGGTCTTCATTCTGCTCGATGGCAATTATCGTGGCATCGGCGGCACCGTTTACCGTAACGCTGGAAAGGACAGGAGAGCCAACGTAGATGTCAAACTCTTCGGCCACAATCTGTACGTTGTCTTTGGTCTCAAGATAGAGGGTGCCGTCAGTGACGTGGAAATCCAGCAGGCCGAAAACTTCCTCGTTGGCCTCTACCTGGACGCCGTAGCCGTCCTTTTCCTGGACATACTTGAGGTCTGCGTGCCCGTTGAGCACAATCTTGTCAAAATCAGGGAACTGGAGCTCCTCGTCAAGGTTCTTGAGTATCACAGGACCTTTGCACACGACGCGTTTTCCGCCGCCGATGGAGGTGAAACACCCGCTGATAAGCGGGATGACCAGAAGGGCAATAAGTATCTTTTTCATTTTGCCGAAGGTTTAGTCTTTCTTTCCTTTGAAGAGTTTGTCGGCCCCTTCCTTGATGTCGTCCACAATGTCTTTAACGGAGTCGGATGCTTTTTCGGCGGCCTCGGTGAGCTTGCTGTTCCACTCATCCTGCTTTGCTTTCTTCTCTTCCGGGGACAGGGCGCTGTATTCCTTTACTTTGTCAATGGCGTCGCTGATGGCCTCGTTGGCTTTGTCTGCGGCCTGGAGTATCTGGTCCTTGAGGGAGGTGGCTTTGCCGGTGTCATCGGAGCCGGTCTCCTTCTGCTGAGCCAGATGGCACTCCCAGGCCCAGGCGGCCTTCAGGGTTTCCTCTACGGTGCGGGTGGCCTTCCAGCCCATTTCCTCGTTGGCAAGGGTGGGGTCGGCCCAAATTGCGGTGACGTCGCCGGGGCGGCGGGGGGCGAACTTGTGCGGCACCTTTACGCCGTTCACCTTCTCAAAGGCATTGACAAGCTCAAGCACGCTCACAGGGCGTCCTGTGCCCACATTGAACACCTCGCAGTCCTTCTTCATCTTTCCTTCCATCATGCGGGTGACGGCATAGACGTGTGCGCGGGCAAGGTCCACAATGTCAATGTAGTCCCTCTGGCAGGTGCCGTCCGGGGTGGGGTAGTCGTTGCCGAAGATGTTAAGGCACTCGCGCTTCCCGATTGCGGTCTGGGTGATGAACGGAACAAGGTTGTTGGGCACTCCGCGGGGAAGTTCACCGATGAGGGCCGAAGGATGTGCGCCGATAGGGTTGAAGTAGCGCAGAAGAATGCCCTTCAGGGCGCCATCGGAGGCTTTTACGGTGTCCCGGAGGATATCCTCGCACATGGTCTTGGTGTTGCCGTAAGGAGAGGTTGCGGGCTTTCTGGGGGTGTTCTCCGTTACGGGGACTACGTCGGGCTCTCCGTATACCGTTGCCGAAGAAGAGAACAGCACATTGCAGCCGCCCGGCTGTGCTCCGGCTACTTCCAGCACGTTCAGGAAGCTTTCCAGATTGTTCTTGTAGTACATGAGGGGCTTTGCCACGGACTCTCCAACGGCCTTGAAGGCGGCAAAGTGGATGACGGCGTCAATATGATATTTGCCGAAAAGTGCTTTTACGGCCTTGAGGTCGCAGAAATCCATCACCTCCAGGGGAAGGTCTTCGCGGCCGGTAATCTTCTTTACGCCTTCAAAGCAAGTACGGTCGCAGTTGGAGAAATTGTCGGCCACAACTACGTCATAGCCTGCCTCCAGCAGTTCTACAGTCACATGGCTGCCGATAAATCCGGCGCCTCCGGATACAAGAACAGTTTTTTTCATGATGTTATTAAGATTTGTTTTTGTTTTTCTTCTTTGCCGCTTTTGCGCGCTCCCTCTCGATATACCTTTCAAGGCGCCGCTGCTCCCTCAGGGACTTTCTCTCCAGGCGACGCAGCATCTTAAGTTTCCTTGCGCGTTCCCGCTCAAGTTTTCTCTGCGCCTTGGCGGCCTGTTTTTCTTCGTATATGCGGTCTTGTTCGGCCCATTTGGCCTCAAGGGCCTTTTGCCGTTCGGCCTTCTTCCTGGCCCTTTCTTCGGCTTTACGGGCCTTCTCCGCTGCTTTCAGCTCCTTGGGCGAGAGCGGCTTAGCCGTGGAGAGGGAATCTGCTGCCCCGGCCGAAAGGGTGTCGGGGAGGGCGGTTGCCAGCGTATCCGCAGCCTTGCCAAGGGAATCGGCCACAACCGCCGTGGAATCAGTTACAACCGCCAGGGAATCAACCGCCAGCGAGTCAATGGGCATGACGGCCGAAAGTGAATCCTTCAAGCGCCTGCGGACCACCTCAAGGGAATCCCTTATTGCTATGTCGCGGTATATCCTGTTGATGTGGCCGGGGAAGTAGATGTCGGTCTGCTTGAAGGTGGTGTGGGGCCGCGCCAGGTAGGAGGTGCGCTGGCTCTTTCTGGGCTTCAGCGACGTTACGGCCTCCGGGGAATCCGGACGTTTTTCGGGCTCCCAACGATATCCCTTGAGGGTGCGCTCTCCCGAGGGAAGTTGCACGGAAGGATAGCCGTCGTTCTTTGGATTGTCGTAGTAGTAGATATGGTCAATCTCGCCGTCCGTGAACGTGGCGTAGAGCATCTTGGAGTCCACTTTGTTGACTGTTGCAAGCGCCCCGTTCTCTTCAAGGAAGAAGATGCTGGAGGCGCCTCCAAGGGCGTCGAAGCGGGTGAGGGCCTGCGTAGAGTCAAAGTATGCCACCATTTCCGTGCCGCTCACCTGGTCATAACTCAGGGTATCTTCCTGGATGGTTATGAACGCATTGGACAGCAGGTGCGCTTTTTCGGCACGCTTGTTACGGATCACAAGGTAAATGCTGTCGGCGGCGTACTGGCGGTTGCCGTCGGTGAAGAAAATGGGGTCTTTGTATATCCTTGCAAGGGAATCGAGGTCGCTGTAGGCCAGGGAGTCTCCCCTCATCTGCATGTTGCGGCGGAACATCTTCACGTTCCTGGTGCCCCAGATGAAGCCCACCTTTGTTGAGTCCTTGGGGGCCGAAAGGGTGTCCTGCGGCACTGCAAGGGTGTCGGACGGAGAGTCCGGAATGACGGCGGTCGTGTCGGTGGGCACAGCCAGGGAATCGGTGGGTACAGCCAGGGTGTCGGTAGGTACAGCCAGGGTGTCGGTAGGTACGGACAGGGTGTCGGTAGGTACAGCCAGGGAATCTGTGGGCGCTGCCAGAGAGTCGGAGGGTACGGACAATGTGTCTGCGGGCGCCGTGAGGGTGTCGGCGGGAGATCCCTCGGCTTCGCTCGGGATGACAGAGGGGGGGCTCGGGATGACAGGGGTCTCGGATGCAGGGGGTGGAGCGGGAGCGCCCGAAGCCTCAGGCCCGCTGGGCTTGCCGGGAGCACCCTTGCCCTTCTTGGCGGCATTCTGGCGGTTGGGGTCGTCTTTCATGGCATCGGCAGCGGCTTTTGCGGCAGCTTCGGCCGCCTTGCGCCTGTACTCCATGATGGCGTCTCCGGAGAGGTCCTTCTGACGCTTTTCAGAGTCTTTGATCCAGGATTCCGGAATCTCGAACTTCTTGTAGGCGCGGTACACAAGGACATCGGCCCCAAGATACAGGGAATCCGGCTTCTGGCCTTCCTCCTCAATCACGGACATTATTGCGGGATCCCGCTTGAGGGTGGCCTGCTCCAGGGAATCCGTCCACTGCAGGAAACCCGCAAGGATGTACATGTTCTGGACGGTGTCCATAACTTCCACCTTACCAAGCAGTTCCACGTTGTTGAGGGCCCTGTAGTAGTATGCCGAATCCGACCAGGTTTCCTTTTCCTTGGTGAGCGTATGCACCTTTTTCCGGAACATGAAGAGCTCTTCCTTGCGGTTGTACCAGCCGTCGTCGGCGCTAAGCATCTTGTCGTCCTGCCACATGTCCGTGCCGAAGCCGAAATAGGCCGTGGAAAGGTCTGAGCGGTACTCCAGGCGGGACGTTTTCACAAACGTGGTGTCCATGTACATGTTCACCTGGTCGTTGAAGACAAAGAGCTTGGCCTTGGAGTCGTAGGTGCCGTAGAGGCTCTCTATCACCTGCCCGTCCTTGTCCCTCATGGCTCCGCCGTCCTGGAAAACCGCCACGGAGTCCTTGGTGTTGTAGTCCAGGTACTTGGTGCGGAGGGTGTTCTTGTCTTCGTCTTCAAGCTGCACAAGGTCTCCGCGGAACTTTGCAAGGTCCTGGTCCACCACATACTGCAGGGTGTTGCTGGAAAGGGTTGTACGGTTTTGGATAATGCGTACGTGCCCCATGGCATCTATGATGTTGGTGCCGATATTCCAGTATGCGGTGTCGCAGAGGAGGTAGGTGTCGTGGTGAAGGAAAGTTGCAGGCCCCGTCACCTTCCTGAAGCTTTCTCCGTTAATTTCAAGCAACTGGGCGCTTTCGGCCTTGAGGAGCATCACTTTGTCCTGGGCAAAAAGCGCCTGCGGCACTGCCGAAAATGACAGTGCCAGCACAACGAGAAGGCTATGAAGGGCTTTTTTCACTATTTGCGGGCGTTCCAGCTTTCACGGGAGAACTCGCACTCCTTGAACATGGGGTCTATGATGATGTAGGTGCCCTTGATTTTCTCTTCCAGGAAGGCGTCTACGGCCTCCATCTGCTTTTTCTGCCTTACGCCCTCAAGGATCTGGGTGTAGTCGTTTTCAAAGCTTGCGGTATGTGCGGGGATAATCTTGTCCACGCGGATTATCTTGTACACAAGGTTGCCCTGGCGGCCCTGAAGGTAACCCTCGTTGTCCAGGGACTCCACGGGCTCTGATATCTCACCGGGCTTAAGGTCCTTGATGGCTGCGTAGTCTGCGGGCTTCAACTGATCTATCTCAAAGTAGGCGCTTCCCGTTGAAGGGTCCGACATCTGACCTCCGTTGGTGCGAGACGAAGGGTCCTCCGAGAAGAAGCGTGCGGCAAGCTCAAACTTGATGTTATCGGCAAGGATCTCCGTCCTGATGCTGTCCAGGCGGTGGAAGGCCTTCTCCCTGTCGTTGGAGGTGTACTGGGGCTTCAGGAGGATATGGCGGGCGTTGAACATGTCGCCTTTCTTTTCCAGGACCTCAATGATGTGGTAGCCGTCCGGGGTTTCCACAATCTGGGATACCATTCCGGGCCGAAGGGCCATTGCGGCATCTGAGAAAGCGGGCCAGAAGATGGACTTGGAAGCCATTCCAAGCTCTCCGCCGCGCCTTGCGCTGCCGGGGTCTTCGGAGTAGATGCGGGCAAGTGTTGAGAACTTTTCTCCGCCGATGATTCGTTCACGGAGGTTAAGGAGCTTCTCCTTCACGGAAACTGCCGCCGCGGCGCGGTCCGGGTAAATGCAGATTTGGCTGAGCTGGTATTTGACCGGCACCACGGGAAGGTCTTCCTGGGCGGTGGTCTCTATGAACTGCTGAACGTCATAGGGGGTAACCTCCGGGATGCGCTCTGCCACCTGATACCTTTCCTGCTCTGTAAGGCTTTGCTCCTCAAGGGCTTTGCGCCATTCCTGACGGAGTTTGTAAAGGGGCTTGCCGAAGTATTTCTCCATTTCTTCGTCGCCGCCCAGCTGGGTGCGGAACCAGTCTATCCTCTGGGAGAGGTTGCCTTCCACCATGTCGTTGTTCACAGTAAGGGAGTCCAGCCTGGACTGCATGAGGAACAGCTTGGCTTCCATCATGTTCTGGAGAATCTCACAGCGCATGTCTTTGTCGGAGCCGGACCCCGAGGCGCGCATCTGCTGGACTTCGGCCTCGATGTCGGAGAGGAGTATGACCTCCCCGCCTATTGTGGCCACGGTTTTGTCTATGACGCCCTTGTATTTCTGGGCGCTAAGCGTGAGACCGGCCGAAAGGCATATTGCTAAACAGAGAAATATACGTTTCATAATCAATAAGTTACAAATTTGTTATTCTTGCGGGCGTCTTCCAGGAGGCTCTCTTCAAGGGAGAGCTGGAGCTGGTGGCGGCGGGCGCTCACCACAAGGTCCCGGATGCGTTCACGGCAGTAATCCAGCGGGGCTGTCTTGCCTTCCTGAACAATTTCGGAGATGTATGCAAGATGGAGGTTTCCGGAGTCGTCCTTGATTTCCGCGAAACCGTTTTTGATGGAGGAAAGAAGGGCCTTGTAGTCCACTCCAAGTTCCTGTCCAAGGGTTATGGCGTCCATCCAGGTGTCGGACATGTCGGCGTATTTTATGGCCGATGTGTATGCAAGTTGTTCGGCCTCGGTTACTTCGGTGTCGTCGGCCGAAGACATGAGGCTGCGGATGCGCTTCAGGAGGCGTGAATCCGCGGGGATAATGAGATACCGGGCCTTGATCACAGGGCGCTCCAGGGTGAATTTGGAGGCGTTTTCCGCATAGAAAGCCTCAATTTCAGCGTCTGTCACAAGGGTGTCTAACCTCTGGTTTATGTAAAGCTGCTCGTAGCGGTATTTGAGGAGGGAGCGGCGGTACTGCTCCAGTTCCTTGGTCACGTCTTTCTCGGAGGCCGATAGCTGGGCTTCGGCCATGTCTACAAGAAGGAGGTCTTCGGCCCAGGCCTTGATGTAGCGGGCGGCAAGATTGGCGCTGTCTTCAGGGGAAACGCCGGTGGGGATGAATTTCTCAAGCTCGCTTCTGTGGAGCCTGTGGTCTCCGGCGCGCGCCACCACCTCTCCGCGGAAAAGCTCCGCGGTGGCTTCGGAGAAGCGTCCCACGCCCTTGCAGGACGCGAGAACCGCCACGGCACAAACCATTATGAGAAACCGTTTTGTCATTTGAGCCTTCCTTTTGTCATTTCGAGCTACCCTTTTGTCATTTCGAGCTACCCTTTTGTCATTTCGAGCGTAGTCGAGAAATCTCACAAATATAATCAATTTTTGCCGATTAATTGTATGAGGCTTTCCAGGGCCGGTCTTACCTGGGAAGGTTTGGCGGCGCAATTGTTTGTCATGATGGAAAAACTGATGCGCGGCTTTCCTTCGGCATCAAGCACATAACCGGAGTAGCAGAGGACTCCTCCCATGGAGCCGCTCTTGATGCGGAACTTCCAGGGAGTGAGGTTCTTAAGTACTGTGAGGGTGCCTTCTCCGGGGCGGGGAAGGGACTCCACAAAGGCCTTGTTCCCGCTCATTGCGGCAAGGTAGCCGGCCATCCATTCCGGCGATACGTTTCCGGCCCTTGACAGTCCGCTGCCGTCCTTCTGGACTATGCCGGAGGCCTTTCCGGGAACTATGTCGTCAAGGACCTCGTTTATGGCAACCAGGCAGCTGTCGTATACGGCGATTCCCGTGGCGGCCTCGCCCATTGCGCGGAAAAGGGCTTCGGCGTAGAAATTGTCGGAGTCGTAATTGGTTTTCCGGCAAATCTGCGCCAGGGCGGGGGACTGAGTGTGGCCGATGAGCGTTACTTTTTCGTCACCCCCGACCTGATCGGGGGTCTTATACGTCCCGGTCACCTCCCACCCCGTGGCCAACAGGTTCTTGTAGAACTCGTGGGCGCAGGTGAGGGCGCCGTATTTGTTTGCGGCCTGCTCTTTCTTCGGCCTGCGGTCTATTGCGTAAGTGCCTGTGAGAACGGCCTTTGAACTGAGGTCGGAGGTTTGCATGAGGAGGCTGTTGCCGCTTCCGGCGGGGCCTGTGGTGCCGCAGTTTTCAATCTGGAGCCAAGGGGTCTCGGGGTATGCCTGGACCATGTTCACAGGGTCTCCCACCTTTGCCCCGGCGCTAACCTGAAGGTCTATGGTGTTTTCATAGAAACTGAGGGCGCTGGAGCCTGCGGCATAGTAGGTCCACACGTCTCCATATTCCCAGCCGATGTTCTCCAGGCCGCCTTCCCAGGCGCTTCCGTCACCAACCACATTGCCGTCTATGCGCTTTATCCCGGCTTCGGCCAGGAGGGATTTCCATTTCCAGAAAAGGGCTTCGGCCTTGTAAGCCGTGGAGTCCGCGGCGCCGATTGTGGGGTCTCCGCCGCCGATTATGTAAACATCTCCGTGGAGCGTGCCGTCTTCCCCGATGCTGCCCCTGTAGCCAATTCCGGTTTCAAACCTGTACTCCGGGCCGAATGCCCTGAGCGCCGCGCCCGTTGTTACAAGCTTCATGTTGGACGCCGGCACCATGCGCGTTGAGGAGTTGTACGCCGCAATTACCTTCCCGTCATTGCCGGCCCATCGTGCGTCATTGCCGACCCATCGTGCGTCATTGCCGGCTTGACCGGCAATCTCCATGGCGCACACGCCCACCACGGCGCCCTTCAGTGGCCCGTTATTAACCTGGCTCTCAATATATTGCGTAATGCTCTGGCGCCACGCGGCATCCTGCGCAAATGCGTCTGACGCCCCGGCGCTCACCGCCAGGGCCAGCATCACTGCCGTAAGTCTTTGTTTCATGCAATCCATAATGCAAAAGTAGCCATATTTTTGCACAAATGGTGCCAGCCCGGCCGCCCAAGTGCAAAACAAGGGTGTTTTTGCACCTGGGGAGGCGGAAACGGAGGCTCCAAGTGCATAAATGGGGTGTTTTTGCACCTGAGGGGGCGGAAATGGCGGTCCCAGGTGCAGAAATGGGGTGTTTTTGCACCTGGGAGCCTAGGCTTTCAGTCTGGGGAATCCTAACAGGATGGAAAGGCATGCCATGATGCCAAGGGCCAGGGGATAGTAAAGGTGGCCGATTATGGACAGGGCCGAAACCCCTGAAAGCCCGGCGGCCATGAGCATCTGGGCACCGTATGGCAGGATGCCCTGGACAAGGCAGGAGAAGGTGTCAAGGATGGAAGCCGTCTTGCGGGGATCAAGGCCGAAACGGGAGGAGATGTCCTTTGCCAGGGGCCCCACGGTAATGATTGCTATGGTGTTGTTGGCCGTGCACATGTTCACCAGGGAAACCAGAGCGGCGATGGATGCGCTGGCGCCGCGCGGGCCGTTGATCCGGCGAGTGAGGCGGCCGATGATGAACTCCAGCCCGCCGTTGTAGCGGATTAGTTCCAGAAGCCCTCCGGCAAGAAGTGAAACTATTATGAGTTCGCCCATTCCGCCAATCCCGGAGCCTATTGCCGAAAGCCATCCCACAAAGTTGTAAGCGCCTGTGAGCCAGCCGATAACGCCGTTTACGCCTATGCCCACCGCAAGTACCGTAATGACGTTTACTCCCATTATGGCAAGCACTATCACAAGAAGATACGGCAGCATTAGATACCAATCGGCCCCAAGGGTTTCCGGGGCGGCGCTGATATTTCGGCCCAGAAAAACATACAGCACGGCAATGACCAGCGCTGCGGGCGCCGCTATCCAAAGGTTTACCTTGAATTTGTCCTGCATGGAGCAGCCCTGGGTTTTGGTGGCGGCGACGGTGGTGTCCGATATGAAAGAGAGGTTGTCCCCGAAGAATGCGCCTCCCACGATGATGCCGGTTATGAGCGGGATGCTTGACCCTATTCCGTCGGCTATGCCTGCGGCAATGGGAACCAGCGCCACAATTGTGCCCACAGAGGTTCCTATGGCCATTGATACAAAGCAGGAAGCCAGGAACAGGCCGGCGTAAAGGAGGTTTCCGGGAAGGACGCTCAGGGTGGCGTTCACGGTTGCGTCAATGGCTCCAATGTCCTTGGCGGTGGAAGCGAATGCCCCCGCCAGCACAAAGATCCATATCATCAGAAGGACGTTGCGGTTGCCTGCTCCGGCCGAAAAAATGGCTATCTTTTCGTCGGTCTTGTCTACGCCGCGGGTTATGAGCATGGCGTAGGCAGTAGCTATTATGAAGGCTGCGGCAACGGGCACTTTATAGAAATCCCCTGCCAGGATTGAGCCTGCCACATATACAATCATGAATACCAGCAGCGGGCTTAAGGCAAGCCAGCCATTGAGTTTTTTACCGGTGAAAGGTCCCGGAGCACCGGGCTCTGTGTGAATTGCCATACAACTACCAACTGTGACGGGTGCAAAGTTAAGGATTTTTAATTATCGGCAAAAATTATTACCTTTGGACTGACAATGAATTATAGCTATGAACACATCTGAACAGTTTGTAATTACCATCAGCCGTGAACTTGGTTCCGGAGGCCGCACTGTAGGCCGTAAACTTGCAGAGGCCCTCAATGTCCGTTATTCAGACAAGGAACTTATCCATGAGCTCATGAAGCGTTTCAACCTTACCGTTTCCGGAATAGAGAAACTCAAGGGAGAGAAGAAGTCCTGGATCTCGGACTTTATCCAGATGGTGGCCCCAGTTCCCAAGATGTCCCTTTTGACCGGTCAGAAAAACGGCAAATACATGACGGAATTCCGTGCAGATGTAACATCGGCCGATATTTTTGAAGCGGAATCCGATATCCTCAAGGCCATTGCCGGTGAAGGCTCCTGCGTCATCGCCGGCCGCTCCGGATTCTTTGTGCTCAGGGACTGCTCCAACAAGCTGGATGTATTCATTACCGCTTCCAAGGAGCACCGCGTAGAGCGTGTTGCCCGCAAGCAGGGCCTCACCCCGGAGCAGGCAGCTATCCTCATAGACAAGATTGACCGGGACCGTGAAAACTATATCAGGAAGTTCGCGGGCATGAGCCGATATGACCTTCGCAACTACCAGCTTGTCCTCAACATGGACAACCTCACGGAAGACCAGGCCGTCGACCTTATCCTCAAGTATATCGGCAAGTAAACCGCCCCTCTGCAAGCCCCTCTTTCGTAATGCCGGCTTGGTGGAGGCTAAGTGTTTGCTTGTGAGTCGTTTATGGGGTTCTTTGGGATTACCGGTTTTCCCAAAGAACCCCATAAGTCGCAGATTGTTAGAATGTTAGCCGCCACTGTGTCGGCATTAAAACGTGCGCAGGCGGTACTGCCGGAAGAAGAAGGTTGTCTTGCACCGAAGGGGAGAACTAGAATTGTAGCAAGACACTACCAAATCAAGGGAAGAATCCGGTATTTCACTTTCTTCTTATACTCGGAATAGCCTTCCAGTCCTTCTTCCAGAACCTTTTCCTCATTGCGGATTCGCTTGGCAATCACGGGAAGATAGCAAAGCATTATGAAGAAAGAAATGGGAGATGCGAGAACCAGCGGCATGGTGAGGAACAGGATTGTCGTGGCCATGTACATCGGGTGCCGGACGATTCCATACAATCCTGTATCGATGACTTTCTGATTCTCCTGCACCTCGATGGTCCTGGACAGGTATGTATTCTCCCTGAGGACTTCGGCATAGAGAAGATAAGAAAGCAGAAACAGTACTGCAGCCACCCATACGGCCCAGTTCGGCAACACCCACCATTGGAAACGCCAATTCAATCCTGCAACGGCAAAGGATGCGATGAACAGCAGCCCGCTCAAAGCGACAACGGTTTTTTGTTCACTTTCCTTTTCCTTGGCGTCCAAGCGTTTTCTGAGCAGGGCCGGATTCCTGCCCAGCATCACCAGACCGGCAATGAGCATCGGCACAAAGAGAATCCCCATCAGCAGCCAAGCCTGCCAAAAATGCAGCGACCCCGCGGGCAGAAACAGTAGCAGGCCGACGATGACAAGTCCTCCTGAAAACTTCGTGATCGCCTGGATGAACAATCCTTTTTCCATAAGAAAATGCGTATTTATGATTGGGCTTCAATGATTCGCCGGGCAACCTCCTCCGGGCGGTCTATCAGCAGTTGTCCGTGGTTCATTCCGGGAAAAACGGTAATCCTTGCATCAGGGCAGAGAGAGATGAGGTGTCTTACCTGCGGCTTTGCAACGAAGGCCTCTTTGGTTCCATACCAAAACTGGATGTCGGCGCCGGTGATTGATTCCAACTTGTTGGTATAAACATCTTTGTAACCGTCCAGTACGGCCTGTCTGCCACCGAAGGGGAAGACTTTTCTGCATTCATCCAGAAGGACGTCGAAGTAGTGTGAATGGAAGACCCGTTTCCAGAAGCCCGTCCAGTGGTAACAGGTCCAGACATTATAGCTTTGATAATGACGCAAGGGGCCGACCAGCCATCTGGGCAGCGGCAATAGGGGCGC
>DGXO01000084.1:0-1957 GCA_002395605.1 Bacteroidales bacterium UBA4230 | reverse complement strand
TGGGCAGCGGCAATAGGGGCGCGGCGTCCATTATGGCATGAGAGATGGTGATCTCATTCCGTTCCAGTATTCTGGATAGGATCTTGCCCCCGAGGGACAAGCCGTAAGCGTTGTCGAGATGTCCTCCACAATGTTGCCGAACAAAGCCGATAATCTGCCCCGCCTGGTCATCGACGGAAGTGAACCGGGTGTTGACACCAATCGTAAAACCGTCTACCTGGACGGCTATGATGCGGAATCTCTCTTCCAGCAACTTGATAAGCGGCAGGAAGATCTGGTAAGATACACCAAGGCCAGGTATCAACAGAAGCGTCGGCGCTTCAAGATTACCAAATAATTTGAAATCCATAGTGCCGGATTATTCCTTCTTGTCTTTAGATTTAGGAACTCTCCGTTTTTCCCACTTTGGTTTATCTTTCGTGGCTCTTTCCCCGTTTTTTATGACTACAGAGTGAGTCCCGTCAGGGTTGACTACAGTTGTGGTGTTGCCATTATTTATGGCTATGGAGTGAGTCCCGTCAGGGTTGACTATAGTAGTGGTGTTGCCGTTATTTATGGCGGTGGAGTGAGTGCCGTCAGGGTTGACTATCGTTGAGGTTGTGCCGTTATTTATGACGACGGAATGAGTGCCGTCAGGATTGACGACAACAGTATGTTGTGCATATGCGGATAAACTCACCATGCACAGAAGAGTTATAAATATGAGTCTCATAATTTCCATATTATTTACCATTATTTACCGGTGTAAATATAGCAAATCTACAGCAAACTGTATCTTCAGTTAAACTCGTATTTAGCGTCTAATCAAAATCAGCCACAGTTTTCTCCTTGTCCCAAACGATCTCCTGACCTATAGACTCGCTGCTGGTCTTCAGGTATTCTTCGATGGGAGATAATCCCACAGTGCTTCTCAAGCTGTCAAGAGCGGCGGGATACTCCACCGGCCAGAGACATAACTGCATGGCAAGTTCATCTTCCACAATCGTTGCCGCCATCTTAATCTGGGTGCCATAAATCTGTGGCTTGCCCTCTTCCATCAGAACTCTGTCATTCAGAATGGCATAGTCTGTTTTATCCAAAACGCCCTCTTCGGCTTTTCCCTTCACAAGACCAAGATACTTGCTCCGATAGGCAAGGTCGGAATGGTCAATAACAATCCAGATGGCTCGATTGGCTTTGTCGGATAGATGGGAAGGCCATCCCTCCTTGTCCAGAATGCCGAATACAGTCGCTTGATTCAAAGAATCCACCCGTTCCATCTCTGTTGAGTACTGCACAATCTCATCGGCTGACAGTGAAGACATTCCTTTGGTCCACTCACGTGAAGCCTGGTCATTATCGTACACATCTTCTAAGATGCGATTATATTGATTGCAGCTGGATAAAGCGGCTATGAAAAGAAAAAGAAGAATTCTACTATATCTATGCATTGTAACGTTAAATCCGATTTATCTAACTTTCAAAGTTACAACTTTTTTCAATATGACTTCTCAAAGGCGTCCTTAACCTCGTTCAAGATAATGTTTTGCAGGAGTTTTGCATAGTGCTGGGCTATTCTGGTACTCGGCATGCACAAAAATGCCATCAAATGTGCGCGGCCAGTACTTTCGGGTACTCAATGTGCACATTTTTTGGGAAAAACGTGCATGGTCAGTACTGGCGGAAGGGCGTTGGACCTGGTCCAGCCGGGATGCTAGTGTGCTTGGTGGAGGTTAAGTTGCTGTAAATGCTTTGCAATCAAAAGGTTGGCTTGCACCAAATGGGGAGAAATATAAACAAAAAACCATCACAAGGGGTTGTGACGGGTATATAGAGAGTTTAGTCTGGGAGATTGAACGTAGTCAATCAAGACTTATGTTAGATTCTTCGCTTCGCTCAGAATGACATTTTGTAGCGGGAGTGGGTCACGATCCCACGACCTCCGGATTATGAATCCGACGCTCTAACCAGCTGAGCT
>DGXO01000014.1 GCA_002395605.1 Bacteroidales bacterium UBA4230 | reverse complement strand
ATGAGCCACACCAGGAAGTTGATGCCCTTGAACAGGTTGTCTATTATGCCGAAGAGCACCTGTGTGTTAATCATCATCACGGCTTGGCTGTCTTCCGGATGTATGTAATGCGCCCTGGATATAATGGACTGCACACGTGGCATTATGGACGACATCTCCACGCCCTCCTTTGCCGTGAAGCACAGGAGCTCTATCTGGTTGCCGAAGTTGTAGGTGCGGGCCATGGTGCTCTGGGGGAGGGTAACTGATTCGTCGGCCCTTCCGTTCACGTTGATGTTGCCCTCGTTGTAGTCTACGCCAACCACCTGGTAGTACACCCCGTCCATCAGGACTTTCTTTCCGCAGGGGTCTCCGCCCTCCGGGAACAGGGTCTTGTACACTTTCTTTCCTATCACGCACACCTTCTTGTCTTCACTGAGGTCCATCCAGTTGATGTACCTTCCGTAAACTATCTTTGGCGTTTCTATGTTGGAGTAATCCGGGCGCACGCCCTTTACGGAGGCTGTTATGAGCCGGTCTCCGTTGGAGACGCTTTTGCCCCAGAGGCTCATGAGGGGAGTGACGGTCTCCAGCTCCGGGACCATGTTCTTTACACGGTCTACGTCCGTGAGGTTCATGCTCCAGTTCCGGCCTTTTTGGAACCCCTTGTACGGCTTGGTGGTTTCAGAGGGGAAAACTATGCAGGTGTTGTGGGCAAAGCCCTCGAAGTTCTTTTCCAGGAGTTCCCTGAAGCCGTTGCCGCCGCCGGAGAGTATCATGAGCATGAATACGCCCCAGAACACCCCGAAGCCGGTGAGAAGGCTCCTGGAGCGGTTCCTTAGAAGGGAGTCGAGTATCTCCCTGAATGTGTCCCTGTCTATTCTCATTCGGCCCTCAGCGCTTCTATGGGTTTAACTTTGGCGGCCTTCCAGGCGGGGATGAGCCCGGCCAGGGTACCGGCTACAATAAGGAGCAGGGTGGCTTCTATGGCAACATCCAGGCCCACGGTGGGACTGTCCATCATCTTTATGGTGTCAAACCCAAGGTCCATGGTACGTGAGCCGAGGGTTTTGTCCATGATTTCGCACGCCAGCATTCCAAGGCCCATCCCCAGGTAGCCGAAGAAGGCCGTGATGCTTACGCTTTCGGCAATGATGAGGCTTAGAATCTTGCGGGGTTTTGCCCCGATGGCCTTCCTGATGCCGAATTCATGCGTGCGCTCCTTCACGGAGATGAGCATTATGTTGGAAACGCCCACGATGCCGCTCACAAGGGTTAGAAGGCCAAGGATCCACATGCCGATGGAGATGAGCCTCTGCCCCTGGCTTATCTGGGCGTTCTGGGAGTAGCGGTTCCACACCCAAACGGCGTTGGGGTCTTCGGGCGCGGCTTCGTGGTGCGTCTTAAGACGGGAGGTGTACCGGGACTCAAACTCGTTGCTCTCCTTGAGGTTGTGTATCCCGTTGAAGGTGAGGGAAATCTGCCCTATTTCGTCTCCGGGGTAAAAAATGCCCTTCATGGTGGTGTAGGGGATATAGGCCGACACCCTCCAGTCGCTTTCGTCGCTCTGGATTATGCCTATTACCTTGAAGGAAAATCCGTGCATGTTGATCCACCGGCCAAGGAGGTTTCCGCCGCCGAATTCCTTTTCATGCTTGGTGCTAAGAACCACCACCTTCCGCTGCTCCTTGAGGTCCAGCGGGTTGATGAACCGCCCTTTCTGGAGGATTATCTTTTCAATCGCCTGGAATTCAGGGGTGACGCCGGACATGGATGTCCTCACGGCCTTGGTGCCAAGGATGAGGTTGTCGTTTACAGAGTTGGTGACAGGAGCCACCACACCCACGTTGTCCTCGAATTCCTTGCCGGTAGTAATCTGGAGGTCGCCTTTGTCAAGTTCTATCCTTCGGCCTTCCTTGTAACCGCCGGAGGGGAGGGAAGTGATGCCGCCCCAAACTGCCATGGAGTTGGTCACAAAGCGGTCACTGCTGCCCTGGAAGGCGTTGATGATGCCGTTTCCGGCGCCAAGAAGGCATATTAGGAGGAAGATGCCCCAGCTCACCGCGAAGCCCGTGAGGGCAGTTCGCAGCTTGTTGTTGCGGACGGAATTCCATATTTCGTTAAGAAGGTCCCTCATGGTTACTTCATCATGCTTCCGGTCCAGGCGCTATGGCTTGCGTTTTCTTCTATCTCTCCGATGATGCCGTCCTTGATGTGGATGATTTTGTCGGTTTCGTTGGCCACGCCGCTTTCATGGGTGACAACTATAATGGTGATGCCCTCTTCCTTGTTCAGTTGCTTTAGGAGCTGCATCACCTCCACGCTGGTTTTTGAGTCCAGGGCGCCGGTAGGTTCGTCGGCAAGGATGATTTCCGGTTTTGTTATGAGGGCGCGGGCGATGGCCACGCGCTGCTTCTGGCCGCCGGACATCTCGTTGGGGAAGTGCCGGGCCCAGTCCGTGAGCCCGAGTTTGCCAAGGTATTCCATGGCCATCTCGTGGCGCTTCTTGCGCGGGACGCCTTGATAGAAAAGCGGCAGCTCAACATTCTCCACGGCCGTTTTGAAGCCGATGAGGTTGAAGCTTTGGAAAATGAATCCTATCATCCGGTTGCGGTATTCGGCCGCCTTTCCTTCAGAGAGGTCCTTGATAAGCTTTCCGGCAAGATGATAGGTGCCGGTGTCGTAGTTGTCAAGGATGCCCAGGATGTTGAGGAGGGTGGACTTTCCGGAACCGGATGCCCCCATGATAGAAACGAACTCTCCGCGCTCTATGTCAAGGTTGATGCCCTTGAGCACATGAAGCGGCTGTCCGTTGTCGTAGGTCTTGTTTATGTCTCTAAGCTCTATGAGCGCCATTTCTGCTGTATTAGTATTCTATTACACTGCAAAGATATCACGGTTTTTCCAAACCGCCAAACATTTTTGCAAAATCTTTGCCATTGCGCTACGCGGAACCATGATTTGCCAGCTCCGTCCACGTTTATGACGTTTTTTGTGGCCGAATGTTAATTGGGAAAGGGCTAAAATGAGGGAATTGAGTTCCGGCAGGTTATCTGTTTGGAGCATCCAGCCGCAGTTCCGGGTGGCGGGCCGAAGTCCGGCGGAAGATAATGGCAACGGCAAGGGCGGCTATGCAAAGGCCGAAGAACATGAGTTCCACGGCGACGGGACCGCCGGCATCGGCCGAATGTGCCCCCAGGATATTCCCGGCTATCATCTTGAAGCTGAGAAGCCCCAGGTTCTGCACCCAGTAGATGAGGGCGAAGGTGGTTCCAAGCACCTTGTCCGGGACAATCTTGGGAACGGAGGGCCACAGGGCGGCGGGAACAAGGGAATACCCGAAGCCCAGGAACACCATGGCGAGGTAGCCCCAGAACGGGACTCCGGCGGGCGCGAAGGCAAGGATTGCATGGGCCACAAGCGACAGCACGGCGCCAAGGACCATCCAGCGGGTTCCCTTGCCGGCCTTGTCCACCATCATGCCGAAAAGCGGCGCGAAGATGACCGTGGAGAAAGGCAGCATGGATACCATCCAGCCCGCCGCCTGCGCGGGAATGTCAAAACGGGGCACCAGGATTGCTCCGGCAAACTTCTTGAAGGCTATGATGCTGCTGTAGAAAAGTACGCACAGAAGCCCCAGGAGCCAGAAGTTCTTGTTTCCCAGTACACCAAGCACATCCTTGAAACGGAAGGTGTCTTCGTCTTTCCCCGGCTTTTCCTCCAGGGACCCCTCACTACGCGCATCAAGGGCCACGAAAACGGCCCAGAGGATGAGGCCGACGGCCATCAGGCCCATGCCCACCAGGGCGGGACGGGCGGTTTCGGCCAGGGTGTAAACGTGGCCGGGGACCTGCTGCACAAGGCGGGGGCTGAGGACCAGCGCAAAGGCGGTTCCAAGGCGCGCTATTGCAAGCTGGAGGCCCATTGCAAGGGCCATCGGCCCGCCTTTGAACCATTTGGCGATTGAACGAGTGACGGCGGTTCCGGCGATCTCCGAGCCAAGGCCGAAGAGCATGGTGCCGGCATAAGCAAGCTTCAGGGCCGCTGAGCCGCCCTGAAGCACGGCCCATGTGACCATTCCGGCGCCAAGCACCATCATGCCCACAAACAGGGAGCCGCTGATGCGTACGCCCCACTTGTCAAGAAGGATGCCGCCTATTACCAGGCCGCCGAAGACGCACAGTACGCTATAGCCGCTGGTGTAAAGGCCGTAGCCTGCGGCGTCCCAGCCAAGCTCTGTAAGGGAAGGGTTCTCAAACAGGTAGGAGATGCTGGAGAACATGTCGTCGAAGTAGTACGATGCGAACATCGGCACTACCAAACAGGCCAGCGCTATCCAAGCAGCCGGCCTGTAAAAGGATTTGCGGGCAGAAGCCATTACTGTTCCGCTTTCACTATGTTGGGCTCTTCAAGGCCGAGGTGCTTCTTGGCATCCAGGGCTTTGAGGTATACAGCCACAATTAGGGCCAGGATTCCGAAACCGGCGAAGATGATTAGCGGAATGGTGTAATTGTAGGGGATGAATTCCGCACCGGCCTGCTGGGCCGCAATGACTGCCGGATTGTTGGCGTTTGCGCTCTGAAGTACAGACCCAATGAGAAGAGGTACAAAGCACAGGCCGATATTCTGCACCCAGAAGATTAGGTTGTAGGCGCTGCCAAGGATTTTCTCAGGGATGATTTTGGGAACTGAAGGCCACAGGGCGGCGGGAACAAGGGCAAAGCTGATACCCAGAATTACGATTGTTGAGTATGCAAGGAGCTTGCTGTGCGTTGCAGGAAGTGCAAAGGCAAAGATCAGGTGGCATGCGATAAGGAGCAGCGAACCCCAGATGAGCATGGTTGCGCCCTTTCCCTTGTGGTCCAGGAATGCACCCAGGAAAGGAGTGACGATGGCGGCGCCGATAGGGAACCAGCGGAAGATGTTGGCCGCCTGCTGAGGGGTCATGTCTCCGATATTGCACTGCAGCATGTTGGCGCCGTAGCGCTGGAACGGGAATATGGCGCTGTAATAGAGCACACAGAGGATGGCAACCGTCCAGAAGCTTTTGCTGGAGAACACCTTTCCAAGGTCACTGATATGGAACTCGTCCTCTGGATTGCGCTCTTCCTTGGCCTTGACAAGGCCGGCGTCAATAAGCTGGGCATCGAACTTCCTGTCCATGAAGCTGAATACAATCCAGTTGATTACGCCGATAAGAAGGAGCACGGTGCAGAAGCCCACCGGAGCGGCGATAGTTCCAAGTTTGGCGGCGATAGCCGGGGAGATGCTGAAGATTGCGAACACGCCCACGCGGGCGATGGCCATCTCAATACCCATTGCAAGGGCCATTTCCTTGCCCTTGAACCATTTGGCAATGGCTTTGGACACCGTAGTGCCCGCCATTTCGCAGCCGCAACCGAACATCATGAATCCAAGGCAGGCGAGCTTTGCGCTGCCGGGGAGGTCGGTCCACCAGGTGCCCAGCCATGCGTTGAAAGCCGTTGTCTGGAACCAGTCTGAGACAGCTATGTATTTGATTGCGGCGCCGCAGAACATAAGGCTGGAAGAGAGTATGCCGGTGAACCGCACGCCCATCTTGTCCAGGATGATGCCGGCAAGGATCAGGAAGCCGCACACGTTGAGGATGTACTCGGAGGCGGCGTATGTGCCGAACACGTGAGGCGTCCAGCCCCTCTGCTGCTCCACAAGGCTCTGCAGCGGGCTCATTACATCTACGAACATGTAGCCGAAGAACATGGCCAGGGCAACCAGTATGAGTGCCGACCAACGGGCTACGGGATTGTCGTTCAGGAGTTTGTACACTTTTTCTGACATTTTCAGTATCTTTTTTGTTTTACGAGGTGTAAAAATAGTGATTTTTTGCGGAATAATCTTATTCGCCAACTCAAATCCCTCATTTTTGGCCTTATTTGCGGGATTTCACTTGTGCCGAAGACTGAGTTCCCGCAAAAAATACCTATATTTGCGGAACTATGTATAAACTGCTGGAAAAGATAGATTCCCCCCAGGATCTTCGCAAGCTCTCCCGCGGAAAACTCGCCGAAGTTTGCAAGGAGCTGAGGGATTATATGGTGGAATGCTGCAGCGTGAACCCCGGCCATCTTGGCGCAAGCCTTGGTGCCGTGGAACTTATAGTTGCCCTACATTATATTTATAATACCCCCCAGGACAAGATTGTCTTTGACGTGGGTCATCAGGCCTATGCCCATAAAATCCTTACTGGCCGAAGGGAGCTTTTCCGCAAGAACCGCATGCGTGACGGCATCAGCGGCTTCCCCAAAATGGACGAAAGCCCCTACGACGCCTTCGGCGCAGGCCATTCCTCCACATCCATCTCCGCGGCGCTAGGTTATGCCGAAGCCGCTAAGATTACCGGAGCCGCCTACAAGTCCGTGGCCGTAATAGGTGACGGCGCCCTTACCGGCGGCCTTGCCTGGGAGGGCCTGAACAACGCCGGCAGTTCCAAGGCCGACATCCTTGTGGTGCTCAACGACAACGATATCTCCATTGACGGCAACCTGGGCGGCCTCCACAACTATCTCCTCAAGGTAACCACGTCCCAAACCTACAACAGGGTGAAGCGCGGCATATGGAACCGTCTTGGGGAAGGCCGCCTCAGGGACTGGATTCAGAGGCGCGTTACGGACACCAAGGCAAATCTTGTGAGAAGCAGCGGCGGCGCTCTCTTCGAGGCCCTCGGGTTCCGCTACTTCGGCCCCCTGGATGGCAACGACATCGGCCAGATGGTCTCCGTCCTTTCCCGCATCAAGGACCTCCACGGCCCCAGGATCCTTCACATCCACACCAAGAAGGGCGCGGGGTATGCCCCGGCCGAAGAAGACCCCACCACATGGCACGCCCCCGGCAAGTTCGACGCCGCCACCGGCACCCGCATCAAAACCGTCAACGCCCCGGACCGCTACCAGGACATCTTCGGCAAGGTGCTTGTGGAGCTGGGCCGAAAAGATTGCCGCGTAGTTGGCGTCACACCCGCAATGGCAAGCGGCTGCGGCATGAACCGCTTCCAGGATGCCTTCCCGGACAGATTCTTTGACGTCGGCATAGAGGAAGGCCATGCCGTGACCTTCTCTGCCGGCCTTGCCGCCGCAGGGCTCAGACCCTTCTGCAACATCTATTCGTCGTTCTCCCAGAGAGCCTACGACAACATAATCCACGACGTCGCGCTTCAGAACCTTCCCGTAACCATCTGCCTTGACAGGGCGGGCCTGGTAGGGGAGGACGGCGCCACCCATACCGGCGCGTTTGACATGGCGGCGTACCGTAGCATCCCCGGCGCGATCATTTCGGCCCCGCGCAACGAGCTTGAACTGAGGCGCCTCATGTACACCGCCCTGGAGTATCCCGGAGGGCCGTTTTTCATCCGCTACCCCCGTGGCGCCGCAGAAGGCGTGGAGTGGGAGAAGGCCGAACCCCAGACATTCCCTATAGGTAAAGGTGAGAAGCTCATGGACGGGAAAGGCGTTGCGGTGCTGGCAATCGGCCCCGTTGCAAACAGGGCCCTGGAAGCTGCCAGGAGGCACAAGACCGATTACTGGGTGGGCCCCGCGGTATACGACATGCGCTTCCTCAAACCCCTGGACCCCGACATCATGGATGAAGTATCCGGCTACAAGGCAATCCTTACGGTAGAGGACGGCTGCCTCAAGGGAGGCCTGTACGGCGCCGTAAGCGAATACTTTGCCGCAATGCCGGACGCCCCTGTGATAAAGGGAGTTGGCATTCCAGACAGGTTTGTGGTGCAGGACACCCAGAAGTCCCAGCGTGAAGAGTGCGGCCTTGATGCCGAATCTCTCCTGGATCTTTTGAGGGAGATGATGAAAAATGTTTAAAAAAGTTTGGCAGATTCAAAAAAAGTCTCTACCTTTGCAGTCCTTTCAGCGATGAAGGATTCGGTAGCGCCGATATAGCTCAGTTGGCCAGAGCACGTGATTTGTAATCTCGGGGTCGTGGGTTCGAATCCCTCTATCGGCTCAAAAAAGGGGCTTTGACATATTGTAAAGCTAATTATTGGGAGGTTCGCATAGTGGCAATTGCGGCGGACTGTAAATCCGCTCCCTCAGGGTTCGGTGGTTCGAGTCCACCACCTCCCACAACTTTTATGGTTTGCGGAAGTAGCTCAGTTGGTAGAGCATCAGCCTTCCAAGCTGAGGGTCGCGAGTTCGAACCTCGTTTTCCGCTCCAACAAAAGCCGGTGTAGCTCAGGGGTAGAGCGCATCCTTGGTAAGGATGAGGTCATGAGTTCAATTCCCATCACCGGCTCTTTTTTTGGGTTAAGGCCCTTTTAAAACGCAACAATTGTTTAAACAATAATAAAACTATGGCAAAAGAAACATTCCAGAGAACCAAACCGCATGTCAACATCGGTACTATCGGCCACGTTGACCACGGTAAGACCACCCTCACCGCTGCCATCACCAAGGTGCTCGCAGAGCGCGTAAGTGGCAACGCTGACAAGGTGAAGTCCTTCGACCAGATCGACAACGCTCCCGAAGAGAAAGAGCGTGGTATCAC
>DGXO01000039.1 GCA_002395605.1 Bacteroidales bacterium UBA4230 | reverse complement strand
AGGGTCCGGTCTTGAAAACCGGTAGGTCATGCAAGTGGCGCCTGGGTTCGAATCCCAGCTCCTGCGCCATTCACATCGCGAGGTAGAGCAGTCTGGTGGCTCGTCGGGCTCATAACCCGGAGGTCGTTGGTTCGAGTCCAGCCTCCGCTACTACAGAGGATAAATCGAAAGATTTGTCCTCTTTTTTTTGTTTTTTCAATTATTCTATCTACTTTTGTACATTATAATGTACTTGTGTTATGGTTGTCATCAGTTCGGCGGAACTCCGCAACAATATGAAGAAGTATCTGGACTTGGCCCGTACGGAGCGGGTTATAATCCAGCGTGGCCGCGATGAGTCTTTTGTACTTGTCGCACAAAACAATGCATCGGATGCCGATTTAGCACGTGCCATCACTGTCGATGACGTGATTGAACGCGTTCGTGAGGGCCTTACGCAGATGTTTGAGAAGAAAGAGGCAGAGAGAAGTGCGTAGTTTATGAAGGTCCTATTTCTTCCAGAAGTCGTCAATCAATTCCTTGAACTTGCCCAAGTACTCTATGATGAAGGGTATCTTGGCTTTAAAGATGCGGCCATCGCGTATTCGGAGCAACTGTTTCGAGATATTCAGACAAATCTTCCTTTAAAGGTACGGAAGGGAGCGCCCGCTTATTTCGAGCGTTATGGGACCGACCTATTTTACTCTGCCTTTAAACACAATAAACAAACCGTTTGGTATGTTTTCTACAGTGTTCACGACATAGACGGCGAAACGACCTTCCTTGTCAGGTATCTAACCAACAACCACGTTGCTGCCCAGCACTTGGAAATAGATGCTTAATTGCAAAGATTAATCCTTATTCCGCGACGCTCCAAGTACTCCGTAAGCCTAACCAGGCGTGCGTAGAAGGCATAATAGTTAGATAATTCGGTATGGTAGTCTACCAAGAAAACAGAACGGCAAATGCTGTTCTGTTTTCTTTTGTGTTTCGAGGGTACTGAGCGTACACGTTTTGGGGCGTTTTTGTGTATGGCAAGTACCCGCTGGTACTGAGCGTACACGTTTTGGGCTGTTTTTGTGTATGGCGAGTACCCTGCGGGGATTATTTTGCCAACCTGAAGATTCCATCCCTGTCCCATTCCCGGGCATAGCGGATGGCCAGGTCTTCCACGTATTTCCAATATTCGGGGCCGTGGGCGTATAACTCTACACCGCGGCGGATATCGGCCTCAATCTGGGCCTCATATTCCGGCTTAAGGGCTACTGTAATGCACTTTTCCCCGCAGGTGAAGGTGGCTTCGGCGCGCGGTGGGGCAGAGGTTCCTGCAACCTTTATGAGCCCATGCCCAAGTGTTGAGCCGGTGCTTGCCTGTAGGCCGTCCAGCAGGCAGCTCACAGGCGGGACGCTGCCTGTATACGCAACAATGCCGATATGCCCAGTGAGGCCATCGGCACTGAATATGTCTTTTACGTAGAGCCCCATTTTGACACCCAGCATTGAATAGATGCCGATGTGCCCGTGGAAGCGGTTGACAAGCTCTACAAGCTGTCTTTCCCTTTCATCTACCACTTTTCAATGGTTTTGAGAAGTGCCCAGCCTCCCACAATCTGGATGGCGATGCCGGGCCAGCCTATACGGACGTCCTGGAGGGCGTATAAGAAGTCTCCGGTCATGATAAACTCAAAGGTCATGCCGATTACCTGATATGTAAGGACTGCAAGAGCCACAGACAGGATGGAGAAACGCATGCGGCGGGCAATGAATGCGGCGGCAACGGCAAGGGAGATGCTCTTCACCAGAATAGCTGGGAGTGATGCCACGGGAGGCATTCCAAACAGCGCGCAGTTTACAAGAGGTGAGAGTACGGCAGTGAGAAGGCCTACTTTCCAGCCGCATTTATATGCGCCGATTAACGTGAAGAAATAGATGGGCAGGAACATAAGGCCGCCGGAAGGGATAAGGTGGCAAAGCTGCGGGACAACTATATTGCCGATGATGAAAAGCCCGGCGGCGATGTAGGTGCGGTAGGATGAAAAACCGTACTTGCTGTGCTCTAGTGCTAGTGTTGATGTCATAGTTAGTAAGTTTACATTTGCAAAAGTAATAAAAATCGACGAGAATTGACAGAAAATTATATAACTTTGTAAGTTACTAAACCTTAACCATAATGACCCAAAGAAAGAAACGCTGGGGAGACAGGTGGGATGCATACCGCCTCAGAGGCCTGGACCCCATGCATGTGATGATGCCTTATTTGTTTGGTGAAAGAACCGCAAACGAGGCCGTTCTTGGAGAAACCCTCGACCTCACAGAGGTTGACAAGTACCTTGCAAAGAAAAATGCAGAGAACCCGGAATTCAAATACACCTGGTTCCATTTCATAACCGCCGCAATAGCCAAAACCATCCTCCTTCGGCCCAAGATGAACTATTTCATCGCGGGAGGCCACTACTATGAGCACGACTCCATTTCGGTTGCCTTCAACATGAAGCGGAAGTTCGCCGATGACGCAGAGGAGGCAATGGCAAAGTTCGTGCTTCGGCCGGAAGGCGATTCACCCCTGGAGCAGGTTCATACCTATGTGCACAAGATGGTTACAAAGGTGCGCGGAGAAAACCAGAAGCACGGGGTGGACGACATCCTGAAGGTGGTAAGCTACCTTCCCAGGTTCGCGTGGCGCATCCTTGCCTGGTCTCTCAGGAAAATGGAGTACTACGGCATCTATCCCAAAGCCCTTGCCGTAGACGACCCTACTTACTCCAGTGCATACCTTACAAATCTTGGCTCCATCAAGATGAACGCGGACTACCACCATCTTTTCAACTGCGGTACGGTGTCTTTCTTCGCAACAATTGGCGAGGTAAAAAAGATTCCCTTCTTCAATGAAGACGGCACCTATGAGCTCAGGAATTCCATCAAGCTGGGCCTTACCATAGACGAGCGCGTTGCCGACGGCTATTACTTTTCCAAGACAATAAGGGTTCTCCGCAAAATCTTCCAGAAACCGGAACTTCTTGACCTTCCGGCTTCCACCCCCATTGAAATAGACTAAAACCATGAAATATCAGATTGACAACATTGCCGCACCGTGGACAGACAGTTACGGTGGCGTTGCACCTAAACTTGACTACAGCGAAAAAACAATGTCCGGCGCCGTCCTTGACACGGCAGCCCGCGAAAAAGACTTCCCGGCCCTTACTTTCATGGGCAAAGCCACCAGCTATACGCGCCTGGCTCAGGAAATAGAGAAAGTTGCAAAGAGTTTCTACGCCCTTGGCGTAAAGCCCGGACAGAGAGTGCTGGTATGCCTTCCCAACGTGCCTCAGGCGGTATTTTGCCTTTACGCTCTCAACCGCATAGGGGCCATCCCTACAATGGTGCATCCGCTTTCGGCAGTATCTGAACTTTCCTTCTACATGAACGAGGCCGGCTGCGAGATTGCAGTTACCCTGGACCAGTTCTACGCAAAGTTCCTTGAGGTAAAGAAACTCCGCACCATCAAAAAGCTCATCGTGTGCAGGGTCTCCGACGAACTCAAGTTCCCCCTCAATTTGGGCCAGAAACTCCTCACGGAAAGGAAGTTCCCTAAGCTCCAGAAAAACGGCTGCGACACCTCCTGGGCCGAATTCATGGCAATGGGGGAGGGCGTCTCCACCAATGACTATGTGGCCGATAAAGATTATCGCACAGAGGCCGTTGTCCTCTTCTCCGGCGGCACCACCGGCACCAC
>DGXO01000068.1:38848-50048 GCA_002395605.1 Bacteroidales bacterium UBA4230 | reverse complement strand
GTTATGGAAAGGATACCGCAGCACGTATCTATAATCATGGACGGCAACGGCAGGTGGGCCAAGGCCCGCGGCCGTGAGCGCGTTTTCGGCCACATGGAGGGCGTTGAAAGCGTCCGCGCCTGCCTTGAGTACGCAGTGGAAAAGGGCATCAAGTACCTCTCCCTCTACGCTTTCTCGGAGGAAAACTGGAACAGGCCCAAGGACGAAGTCATGACCCTCATGGAGCTCATGATGAAGTCCATGAAAAACGAAATCGGCCGGTTCATGAAGTACAACATACGCTTCGTGGTGCTTGGCAACAGGGCCAGGCTGTCCGATAGCCTCAACGCCGCCATAGACTCCATGATGGAGGAAACTTCCGGCAACACCGGCACCACCTGCGTGGTTTTCTTAAGCTACAGTGGCAAGTGGGACATCCTCCAGGCCCTGAAAAAGGCTGCGGCGCAGTTATCGGCCCAGGAGATTGAAAACCTTGAAATACAGGATTTTGACAAATACCTTGTGACGGCCGGAATTCCGGACCCGGACCTCCTTATCCGCACTTCCGGGGAAATCCGCATCTCCAACTACCTCCTATGGCAGTGCGCCTACACGGAATTCTACTTCACAGACGTTCTGTGGCCGGATTTCCGCAAGCCGCAGTTCCAGGAGGCGCTGGACGAATATGCCCGCCGTGACCGCCGTTATGGTAAAGTCAAATAAATATTGTTAACTTTGCAGGATAGATTATTTCAGCTGTGAGAAGACTCATACTAATAATAGCCGCGCTGGCACTCTCCGCTTTTTCACTTCATGCCCAGGGAGGCGTGGACATTGACTACGCCCATCCCCGGAAGCTTGCGGTGGGCGGCGTTGGCGTAGAAGGCAACGTGTATTTCAGTGAAAACCAGATTCTCCAGCTCACAGGCCTCAGGAAGGGCATGGAAGTTACCGTCCCCGGAGACGACATCACCGGAATTGTGAAGCGCCTTGTGGCCCAGAGATACTTCGAGGACGTGGAGGTAAGGATAGACTCCCTCAACGCCCAGGCCGATACCGCATGGTTCAAGGTTGTAATCCGTGAGCGCCCGCGCGTTTCCCGCTGGACATATACCGGAGTCAAGTCCGGAGAGAAGAAAGACCTCCAGGAAAGGCTCAACCTCCGGCCCGGCCGCGAATTCTCCGACTACGTGAAGAACACCTCCATAGACATCATCAAGCGCTACTACAAGGAGAAAGGCTTCATCAACGTGAACGTGGACACCGAGGTCGTCAAGGACACAGTAATCCGCAGCGCCATACGCGTGAACTTTGCCGTAGACCGCGGCAAGAAGGTGCACATCAAGAAAATCAACTTCTCCGGCAACACGGATGTCAAGGAGCGCAAGCTTGCCAAGAACATGAAGGAGACCCACGCCGCAACGTGGTACAACTTCTTCAAGTCCAAGAAGTTCAAGGAGAAAGAGTATCAAACGGACCGCAAGACGGTGCTGGACGCCTTCAACGAGGCCGGCTACCGTGACGCCCGCCTGGTGAGGGACTCCATATATATGGTAGACGACAAACACCTCAACATAGACATGGTGTTTGACCAGGGCAAGAAGTACTACTTCCGAAACATCACCTGGACCGGCAACTCCGTATACCCCTCAGACGTTCTCAACAACATCCTCCAGATCAAGAAGGGAGATGTCTATGACGTTGTGACCATGGAAAAACGCCTGCACGGCGGCGGTAAGGAAAACGAATACGACGTTTCCAAGCTGTACAGGGACAACGGCTTCCTGTTCTTCAACGTAACTCCCGTAGAAGTCAACATCCAGAACGACTCAATTGACGTAGAGATGCGTATCTCCGAAGGCAAGCCCGCAACGCTCAACGAGATTGTGATAAACGGCAACGACCTCACCAATGAAAGGGTGGTGCGCCGTCAGCTCATGACAAGGCCCGGCTACCTCTTCTCACAGAGTGACTTCGAGCGCTCCATCCGTGAAATAGCCTCCATGGGCCAGTTTGACGCCGAAGCCATAATGGGTGCGGGCGGCTACTCCATCATCCCCAACCAGCTCAACAACACCGTAGACATTATATATAATGTGACGGAGAAGCCGTCTTCCCAGCTGGAACTCTCCGGCGGTTGGGGCGGCAACACGTTCGTTCTCACCGCGGGCGTAAGCTTCAACAACTTCTCCACCCGCCGCATGTTTGAGAAGGGTGCCTGGAGGCCTGTGCCGCTTGGAGATGCCCAGAACCTTGCGTTCCGCTTCCAGACCAACGGCCGCTACTATACCAACCTCAGCGCCAGCTTCACGGAGCCCTGGCTGTTCGGCAAGCGTCCTACGTCCCTCTCCATTTCCGGATACTATTCCAGGATGACGGACTCCTACCTTGCAATCGGCATCCTGTCCACGGACAAGATGTTCGAGGTGTTCGGCTTCAACGCCGGGCTTGGTACGCGCCTTAAGTGGCCCGACAACTACTTTGTGCTGTACAACAACCTCAGCTGGCAAACCTACAAGCTCACCAACTGGACCAACAGCTACTTTGCCTTCAACGACGGTATTTCACATAACCTCAGCTATACGCTGTCGCTGTCCCGTAACTCTACGGACCAGCAGATTTATCCCCGTACGGGCTCTGAATTCTCCGCCTCCCTGCAGCTTACGCCGCCGTATTCCCTGTTCCGCAAGTACACCTGGACCACGGATGCATCCGGCAACCGCGTAAAGCAGCCCGTGGGCAGTTATAAAGACGTCAACTATGACAATTGGACTTCGGCCGAACGCTACAAGTGGATTGAATACCACAAGTGGAAGTTCAACGCAACCGTGTACACCAAGCTCGTCGGAGACCTTGTGCTCATGACGCGCGCACAGTTCGGCTACCTTGGATACTATAACCGCAACTGGGGCTACTCCCCGTTCGAGAACTTCCAGGTGGGTGGTGACGGCATGTCCGGCTACATGACCTACGGTGCGGAAATAGTTTCCCTGCGCGGTTATGAGGACTACTCCCTCACCCCCCGCAAGATGACCCCCTATAGCCGTAACCTTGAGAGTTATGCCGGTAACGTCTACGACAAATTCACCGTGGAGCTCCGCTATCCGGTCATCCTTCAGCCCCAGTCCACTATCTTTGTGCTGGGCTTCCTGGAGGGCGGTAACTGCTGGAGTGACATACGAGACTTCAACCCGTTCCAGATCAAGCGTAGCGCCGGTGTTGGCGTGAGGGTGTTCCTGCCCATGATCGGCCTCCTTGGCGTAGACTGGGGCTGGGGCTTCGACGACCCCGTCAACGGCGGCAGCCAGTTCCACTTTGTCCTTGGCCAGCAGTTCTAGGTATGGTTTTTGCCTCTCACATCCTGTCATCCCGAATGACCTTATATCACAAGCGATGCACACTGTCATCCCGAGCGTAGTCGAGGGATCTTAAAAAGAAAGAAAGAAACGATAAAATATATTTGATATGAAAAAACTATTTGTATTCGCACTTGCAGCATTCGCCACTTTGAGCCTTCAGGCCCAGAGCTTCGGCCGTGTCAATTTCTCAGAGCTCGTGGCACTGATGCCGGAAATGGATCAGGCCCGCGAGGTTATCGCCGCCTCCCAGAAAGAGGCCGAAGAAACCTACAGCGCCATGGTAGAGGAATTCCAGAGCAAATATACCCAGTACACCCAGAAGAGAGACTCCTGGACCGCCGCTATCCGCGAATCCAAGGAGCGCGAACTCTCCGACATGCAAAACCGCATCCAGGAATTCCAGAACAACATTTCCCAGGAACTCCAGCAGCAGCAGAACCAGCTTCAGGCTCCCATCTACGAGAAAGCCAACAAGACTGTCCAGGAGCTTGCAAAGGCAAAGGGCCTCATCGCCCTCTTCGACTCCACCCAGGCCCTCTACTTCGACGAATCCAAGGTGATTGACCTCACAGCCGAAGCCCGCAAGGCCCTTGGTATTGCCCCTGAGCGCACCCTTGAAGCCCTCCAGGCCGAACTCCAGGCTCAGGCCCAGGCCGCTGCCGGCCAGGCTCCCGCCGCCGCCCCCGCTGCCAAGTAACTCTTCGCCCCCTTGATAGTTCTCCCCTTGTGGTGGAGGCTATCTATTTAGCAATCAACTAATTATAGAGGTCTCTACTAGAAAAAGTTCTAGTAGAGACCTCTGTAATTAACTGAGTATCAAGCAAGTAACCTCCACTAAGGCTACTTGCAAATAAGCGTTGCAGAAGTTGCGTCCGTGACGGTGACGTCCGTGTAATCGCCTTTTTTAAGGTTCCGGGCGGGGAATACGCACATCATGTTGTTGGAGGCACGGCCGCAAAGCATGTTGGAGTCCCGTTTTGAGGGGCCCTCCACCAGGACGTGCATGATACGGCCAATCTGGGCGCGGTAACGCTCCAGGGACTTACGGTTCTGGAGTTCAATAATTTCGTTGAGCCTGCGGTTCTTGATGTCTGCGGGTACGTCGTCCTGCATGGTGCGGTTGGCAAGCGTTCCGGGGCGGTCGGAGTAGGCAAACATGAAGGCCCAGTCAAAGCCAACTTCCTCCATGAGGCTTAGCGTAAGCGCGTGGTCTTCCTCTGTTTCCGTACAGAAACCCGCAATTACATCCGTTGTGAGGCCGCAGTCCGGCATCACCTCACGGATTTTTGAAACCCTTTCCAAGTACCATTCACGGCTGTATTTCCGGCGCATGAGGTCCAGCATCCGGGTGCTCCCGGACTGCACCGGAAGATGGATGTGGCGGCAGATGTTGGGCTTTGAAGCCATTGTGTAAATGACTTCGTCGGAGATGTCCTTGGGGTGGGATGTGGCAAAACGGACGCGGAGGTCCGGAGCTATATCGGCCACCCTGGCAAGAAGCTGCGCAAAGTTAACCGTCTCAGTCTCAGACTTATACAGGTAACTGTCCACGTTCTGACCAAGGAGCGTTACCTCCTTGTAGCCCTTCCGGTAAACGTCGCAGGCCTCGCGCACAATGGAGTTGGCGTCGCGGGAGCGTTCGGCACCACGGGTATAGGGCACCACGCAGTAGGAGCACACGTTGTTGCATCCGCGCATGATGGAGATGAAGGCCGAAATCCCGTTCTTGTCCGTGCGGACGGGGGTGATGTCCGCGTAAGTTTCCTCGCGGGAAAGGAGGACGTCCATCTGGGGGCTGTCCGGCGTGATGGCGTCAAGCAGGCGCGGCAGGCTGCGGTAGGAGTCCGGTCCCACCACAAGGTCCACTTTTCCGGAATCCAGGAGCTTGTCCTTGAGGCGTTCGGCCATACAGCCAACTATGCCCACAAATACTCCGGGCCTTGCTTTTTTCTGCTGATTGAAAACTTCTATTCGGCCCCAGATGCGCTGTTCAGCGTTATCGCGGATGGAGCAGGTGTTGGCCATTATGAGGCTGGCTTCCTCCATGCTTTCCGTGCGCTCATAGCCGGCCTTTTGAAGAATAGCGAATATGACTTCGGTGTCGTTTACGTTCATCTGACACCCGTATGTTTCTATGTATGCCTTTTTCATAGGGTGCAAAGGTACTCAAAAAAAATGAAAAACACGGTTGCACCGCTATCCCACAACCTCGCGCTTCTCGTCGGCAAAGGAGAAGAAGGAATCTTCGGCCACAATTATGTGGTCCATGAGGGTTATCTCAACGGCCCTGAGGGCCCTTTTGAGGCGTTCAGTCTGACGGATGTCGGATTCCGAGGGCTTGCTGTCACCGCTGGGGTGGTTGTGCACCAGGATTATGTGGGAGCACTGTTTCTCTATAGCCTTTTTAAGGATTCGGCCGGTATCAAGGAGCACCATCTCAAGGCTTCCGGAGTGAATCATCTCCTTTCCAAGCACAAAGTTCATTCGGTTGAGATAAATCACCCAGCATTCCTCATGGTCCAAGCCCTTGAACTGCGGCAGCATGATCCCGTACACCTGTTTGGGAGACGTCAGGGCCTTCTTTTCAAGGATGGCGTTTTCCTCAAATGAGCGCCTTCCAAGTTCCATTGCGGCCGAAATAACCAGTGCGCGCACCTCCCCTACGCCTTTCTGGGCCATGAGGCGCCGGATGGGCGTTGCGGCAAGGAGGGTGAGCCTGCCCTCGCTCATGGCAATGAGTTCCTGGGCAACCTCCATCACGTTTTTCCCGCCCACGCCGCTGCCAAGCAGGACCGCCAGTAGTTCCGCGTTGCTAAGGGCCCTTGCACCTCTTATCCTCAGTTTCTCCCGGGGACGCTCGTCCGGGAACATTTCTTTGATCTTCATGGCCGCAAGGTAATGGATAAAAACGAAAAACAACACCTTCCCGTAAGAGAAAGTGTTGTTTCACGTGATTATTTTGCTGTTTTTATTGAATGAAGGCCAGGATTTCAGATTTTGAAACATTGTCTCCCTGCTTTGCGGGGGCAGCCACAACAATTCCGTCCACGGCAGCCACAATGTCTTCAAGTCCGTAGAAGGTTTGTACATGGCCGATGACCTCCCCGGCTTTCACCTTCTTTCCGGCTATGGGAGCCTTTGAGGCATCGTCTACGTCCAGTTCCCAAAGGAGCTGGCCCTTGACGGGGCTCTGGACAGGAGTGGCCTTGGGGTATTTCTGGATGTAGGCGTCAATATCAATCTTCGGCATTTCAACAACTGGACGCTCTACCACAATGGGGGCGCCGGCCTTGGCCTTGAGTTCTGCGAGCTCCTTGTTGAAGCGCTCCTTGGCAACTCCACTGCGGTAATCGCGGTACTGGCGTTCATGCATGGCCAGCTCAAAGAGTTCTTCGTCGTCCTCTCCGTAGTCCCAGCCTTCCTCGTCCATCATCTTGCGGAACTTGGGGAGTTCGTCGGGGTAATTGTCCTGAGGGTTGCCGGTTGTGAACTCCATGCCCTTTTCCTTTGCCAGGGCCACGATTTCCGGGGCCAGTTCTCCGGGAAGCTTGCCCATGTGGCCGAGGATCATGCCCCAGGTGTCTTTGTCTATGGTGGTCCAGCGAGGCTTGTCCTGAAGCATGTTGTAGAGGTTCATGAGGGCCGTGTTCTTGACGTACTGGCTGAAGGGGGTCACCAGCGGCGGGTAGCCGAGGCGGGGCCATACGTACTCCACTTCCTCAAAGAGTTTCACCATAAGGGTGTCAAGGCTCATTTCCGGCCTGCCGTGGGCGCGCTGGGTGGCGTTGATTGCACCCTGGAAGCCCTTTAGGTCGGCCATCATGGAGCCCATCATGCCGCCGGGAAGGCCGCAGCCCACAAGGAGGGAGGTCATGCGGGAGTTGGAGGGGTTGATCCAGTAGCCAAGGAAGTCGTCAATGAATTTCTGGGTGAGGCGCCTTACCTCCATGTAGGCGTCCATGTTGAGGTCCTTCACCAGGAAGCCGTCGCTGCGGAGCATCTCACGGATGGTGATTACGTCCGGGTGCACCTTGCCCCAGGAGAGAGGCTCCACGGCAACGTCAAGGTAGTCTGCACCGGCACGGGCCACTTCCAGCATGGAAGCAACGGAGAAACCGGGGCCTGTATGGCCGTGGTACTGCACCTTGATGTGGGGGTATTTCTTCTTGATGTCGGCAACAAGCTCTCCAAGCACGTTTGGACGGCCGATACCCGCCATGTCCTTGAGGCAGATTTCATCGGCCCCATATTCCACAACCTTGTCTACGATGTCCATGTAGTAGGCGACGGTGTGGACGGGCGAATGGGTGATGGAAAGCGCCACCTGGGATATCATACCGCCTTTTTTTGCGCCGATGACGGAGCCCTTGAGGTTGCGGTGGTCGTTGAGGCCGCAGAAGCTGCGGGCGATGTCCGTGCCCTGCTTTTTCTTAACCTTGAACATGAGTTCACGCACATCCAGAGGCACGGGATTCATCCTGAGGGCATTTAGGCCGCGCTCCAGCATGTGTGTCTGGATGCCTGCCTTGTGGAACGGGGCCGTCCAGGCACGCACCGCCTTGTTGGGGTTTTCGCCGAACAGGAGATTCACCTGCTCAAACGCGCCGCCGTTGGTCTCCACGCGGTCGAAGCAGCCCATGTCGATGATTGCCGGAGCCACCTCTACCAGCTGGTCCACACGCGGAACATATTTACCGGAACTTTGCCACATATCCCTGTAAACCAGGGAGAACTTTATTTCACGTTTTGTCATAGTATTGCAAAGATACTAAATAAATTTTGCAAAACCGGAAAAAAGCCTTACATTTGCAGTCCCAACATGGTGAGTGTAGTTCAGTTGGTAGAGCATCGGATTGTGGTTCCGAGTGTCGTGGGTTCGAGCCCCATCACTCACCCTTCAAGCCCTGGTTTCATGACCGGGGCTTTTTTGTGCATGCTACAGTTCCCTGCGGAGACGGGCTTTGGGGATGTCCAGGAGGGCCCTGTACTTGGCGATGGTGCGACGGGCAACCTTGTAGCCCTTGGCCGAAAGGCCGTCTACAAGTTCGTCGTCGGTGAGAGGGTTGTGCTTGTCTTCGGCATCCACCATTTCACGGAGGGCCTTCTTGATTTCGCGGGTGGATACTTCCTCGCCGTCTGAGTTTTCAAGGCCTTCGGAGAAGAAGTATTTGAGGGGGAATATGCCGAAGTGGGTTTCTATCCACTTGCTGTTTACCACGCGGGAGATTGTGGAGATGTCGAACCCCGTGCGTTCTGCTATGTCCTTGAGAACCATAGGCTTGAGGGAACTCTCATCCCCGTCTATGAAGTAGTCGTGTTGGTACTCCAGGATGGCTCTCATGGTGCTCTCCAGTGTATTCTGCCTCTGGCGCAGGGCCTCTATGAACCACTTGGCCGAATCTATCTTCTGCTTCACGAACGAAGCCGCGTCTTTATCGGCCTTGGACTCAGAGTACTTGCCAGTTTCCATTATCTCAGAGTACTTCCTGTTGATGCGGAGTTCCGGGATGTTGAAGCGCGGCATGGAGAGGATGAGCTCCCCGTTTTCGTATTCCAGCACGAAGTCCGGAACCACCTGCTGGGCTTGGTCTGAGTAAGAGTCGTCTATCTGGCCGCCCGGCGACGGGTTGAGGTGCTTTATCTCATCGAGAACCGCCTTCAGATCATCCTCCGAGAGATGAAGCCGTGACATAATCTTCTGGAAATGACGGTTTTTGAAGGCTTCAAACTGGTCCCTGACCACCTTGATGGCGTTCTCCACGGACGGCGTGCGCTTTTTGTCCTCAAGCTGGATAAGGAGGCACTCCCTGAGGTCCCGGGCCCCTACTCCGGAGGGCTCGAACTCCTGGATTATGCGGAGCATCTTCTCCACTTCTTCGGCCGAAGATTCTATTCCGGCACGGAACGCGAGGTCGTCTACAAGGGATTCGATGTCCCTTCTGAGATAACCGTCGTCGTCAAGGGAGCCGATAATGAAGCTGGCAACCGCCCTCTCATGGTCCGAGAGTTGGCGATATCCAAGCTGCTCCTGAAGGCTGCCGGTGAAACTCTGCTTAACGGAGAAGGTGTTGTACTGCGGGCGTTCGTCCTTGCCCCAGTTGTTTACGTGGAGGTTATATGAAGGGATGTCGTCGTCCTGAGAACCGTAGTTTTCCTCCATGGACCCGCCGCTTTGCTCCCGGGCTTCTACCTCCGAGATTGAGACCTCGCGGTCATCGGCCCCTTTTTGGGGAGTGTCGTCAATGACAGGATTGTCTGAGAGAACCTCCCGCACATGCTGCTCCAGAGCCTGCACAGGCATCTCTATAAGCTTTATAGTCTGGATCTGGAGCGGAGAAAGTTTCTGCTGGAGCTTCTGCTCCATTCCCTGTTTGATGGAAGCGGCCATTATCTAGGGAAGTTGATGTTCTCTTTGATGATGTACGCAGTGGGATAGGTTCCCTTTAGCGCATTGTATATCCTGAGGGCCTCGTCCCTTGTGCGGAAATCACCTATTGTCACCTTGTAATTGGGAGACTCGAAGCTGCGGTACACCCCGGTTTCAGGGTACTGTGCCCTGAGGTATGCGGCAATGCTCTCAGAGCGCACGCGTGCCTGAGGCGAATTGTCATAGAAAACGCGGATGCGGTATCCCTGGACGGCCTTTGAGGCGTTGGAATCTACATAGCCCTGCAGAGCCTTCCTCACCTCCGGGGTCTGGTTTATTTCTGCACCCGGGCCGATAACGGAGAGGATGGTTCGGCCCACATAGGTGGAATCCATCCGGGCAAGGTTGAGGGAATCCTGGGCCGACAATCCGAAGACGGACAGGGCCAGAAGCGAGATTAGTATGGTGAAAATGCGTCTCATTTTGAGAATTCTGCTAAGTTGATTTTCTTGTACGAAAGTGGCGTCTTGAGCTTGCCGTTTTTGGTGGCAACCTTCAGGTTTATATCGGCATCAATGCCTTCAAGCGAACTCCTTGTGGAGAGTTTGAGCACGTTCAGGAGCGAAATCCCGGGCTCAAGGGTAATGGTGCATGGAAGTTCATAAAGGAGGATTTTCTTCCCTTCCACCATGATGGGCCCCGTGGTGAAGGAGGCAAACGGGACGTCGTCTACGCGAATGAGGCCGTTGACTTCATCCACGCTAAGGGTAATGGCGGGGTTGTCTACGCCAAGGGTGAGAACGGCGTCGAAGGAGCGCATTGAAGTGGGGATAATGTACTTGACCCCGGCCGAAACAAGTTTGATGTCCTTGATCTTGGACACGCCGCAGCCGCCTGCCATAAGACAGGTGAGAACCACGGCAACGGCCAGCGATAGTATGCGCCCAAGTTTTTTCATCTTCACAAAGGTAGTGAAAAATCAGGAAATTTTATATATTTGTAGCTGAAACAAGTCTCGTGCCATGAAAGTAAACCACATTGGGGAACACAATTCCGTCCTGGGCCGGTTCATGCTTGAACTGCGTGACGCCCGTATCCAGAAAGATAGCCTCCGCTTCCGCACCAACCTCCAGCGCGTTGGGGAAATCTTCGCCTACGAAATCTCAAAAACCCTGGAATACTCTGAAAAAGATGTGGTTACGCCCCTTGGCGTGGCAAAGGTCCAAACCCCGGACACCCCGCTTGTCATAGCCACCATCCTCCGTGCCGGCCTCCCCATCCAGGAAGGCATGCTGCGCTTTTTCGACCACGCCGAAACCGCTTTCCTTTCGGCCTACCGCAGCACCGGCAAACTTGGCTACTTCAAGGTTAAGGCAAAGTACTGCACCACCCCTTCCCTTGAGGGCAAAACCCTCATTTTATCAGACGCCCTCCTTGCCACCGGCTCCTCCATGGAAGTGGGCATTGAGAAACTCCACGAAGAAGGCGGCGTTCC
>DGXO01000068.1:17422-38720 GCA_002395605.1 Bacteroidales bacterium UBA4230 | reverse complement strand
TGCCAGGTATACGGCCCCGAGTACACCCTTTGGGTTGCCGCCATCGACGAAGAACTCACCAGCCAAAGCTACATCATCCCCGGCATCGGAGACGCCGGAGACCTAGCCTTCGGCGACAAGATCTAGCCCCCTGCCCTCGCTAGTTCTCACCACCACCGCACGGTAATGCCGTGACGGTGCGGCTTAACTATTTGCTTTTCAGCCACTTACACGGTTCTTTGGGATTAATCCTTTTCCCAAAGAACCGTGTAAACACCTGTATGCCAACACTTTACCCCGCACCCAATCGGCATTACACTTTGCGTATAATAGCAACGGAAGGCAAAAACACGCCGAAAATGGCCGCAAATGGAACCGCGAAGAAATTTGTGGAAAAATTTGGAAGAAAATGTAAGAAAATGGAAAATTTTCCTTACCTTTGTCACCAAGCGTGAAAGTAATAAGTAATTATGGTCAGATTCTTCGGCAAAGCCAGCGGCAAAGTGGATGACAAGGGGCGCGTAGTGCTCCCTGCCATTTTCCGTGATGCCATGGCAAAAGACGGCCTGGAGGACATGACCCTCATCGTCAAGAAAAACGTCCAGCAGTGTTGCCTGGATGTGTTCACCTATGCCGAATGGGTGCACCGCAGCGACAAACTGCTGGAAGGCCTTGACCCTGAGCTTAGTACAGATGACGCTAATTTTTGGACCAAGTACAACGAGGGCGTGTACCCCATTGTCCCGGACGGCAAGCTGGGCAGGCTCAACATCCCCTCCGAGTTACTTGAAAAAGCAGGTATTGCCAAGGAGGTAGTGCTTAGCGGAATCGGTTACAAGCTTCAGATATGGGCAAAGGAGACCTATGAGGCCTCCCTCATGACAGACGAAGAGTTCAAACTTTCCGCACAGAGACACTCCGTTAAGAAGTAAGGGAGGTCTCAGGAATGTCAGAATATCATATCCCCGTGCTGCTTGAGGAAAGTGTTTCCTCTCTCATCACAAATCCCAATGGAATATACGCAGATGCCACTTTCGGAGGCGGTGGACATACCGCTGCCATACTTTCACGCTTATCCGGTGACGGAAGGGTCATCGCCTTCGATCGTGACATCGACGCTATAAACGGCGCCCTCAAGGACTCCCGTCTCACCCTCATTCACAACAACTTCCGCTTCATTGAGAACTACTCGGCCTTTTATTCTGTAAAGTTCGACGGAATCCTGGCTGACCTTGGGGTATCAAGCCACCAGTTTGACACCGCAGAGCGGGGATTCAGTTTCCGCTATGAGGACGCACCGCTGGACATGCGTATGAACCAGGGCGCAAAGCTCACCGCCGCAGAAGTGGTGAACACCTATGAGGCTGAGGACCTTGAGCGTATCCTGAGGCTGTACGGAGAGGTGGACGGCGCACGCAATGTGGCAAGGCTCATAATGGAAGCAAGGCCCATCGCCACCACCGGAGACCTTGACCGTGCGGTTGCAAAAGTGCTCCCCAAGGGGGCCGAACACAAGATCCTGGCAAAGATTTACCAGGCCCTCCGTATAGAGGTGAACGGTGAAATGCGCTCCCTGGAGAAGTTCCTGGAAGGCGCTGCAAGAAGCCTGAAGCCCGGCGGCCGCCTTGTGGTTATAACCTACCACAGCCTTGAAGACCGCATGGTGAAAAACTTTATCAAAACCGGCAACGTGGACGGCACCGTGCAGCAGGACGTTTTCGGCCGAACCGACACTCCGCTTGAGGCCGTGAACCGTAAGCCCATCCTCCCTACGGAGGAAGAGATTGCCGGGAACACCAGGGCAAGGAGCGCGAAACTCCGCGTGGCAGTGAAAAAGAACGAGGGAGGGCCCGCGCGATGACTGTGAAGAATTTTTGGCTCAGCGTCCGGAACGTGTTCCGGGCCCTCAGGAACGGAGACCTTCTCCTCAGGGTGAAGGCCGACAAATACTACATCCACGTGATGTACGCCTTCCTCCTCATGTGGATTTCCATCATGCTGAGCCTGCAGGTGGACAAGACCCTCACCCGCGCAGGGGCCAACAAGGCGGCCCTGGAGGAACTGAGGATACATCATACAGAAAGCGAAGCCGCCCTTGTGAAGATAAAGAGCGCTTCGGCAACGGAGACAAGACTTAAGAAACTGGGTTCGGAGGCCGCAATGCCCCAGGAACCCGCAACGGTGATAAAGAAGAAATGAGCTCAAGGGAGAGCGAAATACGGGACACCATTGAAAACCGCGACAGAATCCACGTGGTTATGTTCTTCCTGTCCCTGCTGTTTCTGGCGCTTGGTGTGGCAATCATTGTATGGGTTGTCAAGATCCAGACGTCATACACCGTTGACGACAAGGTGATAGGCCTGTTCAGGCCGGTGGTCCAAAAACATGTGGACATTCCTGTCAGGGGCCGAATCCTGGCCACGGACGGAAGGCCCCTTGCAATATCGGCCCCGCTCTACGACCTTCACATGGACTGCACCGTACTCAAGCAGAACTACATAGACCGCGGCAAGGACTCTCTGGAGCGCGTATGGCAGGACAAGGCCCGCCTCCTTGGCGCCGCCCTTGCCGGGGAATTCCGTGAGAAGAGTGCCGAAGGATGGACAAACGCCATCCTGACAGGCCGCTCAAAGGGCTCAAAATACCTCCTCATAAGGAAGAACGTGGACCTTGAGACCCTTCGCCGGATCCAGACCTTCCCCCTCTACAAGGAAGGCCCCTACCGCGGAGGACTCATAGTGGAGGCCCACGAAGAGCGTATCTACCCCTACGACTCCCTGGCCCGCCGCGTGATAGGCTACGTGAAGGAGCAAAACCGAATCGGCCTTGAAAACAGCTACGACTCCGAACTCCACGGCCGCGACGGCTATGAATGGAGAAGGGTCACCGACGACGGCTCTTGGGTCCGGGACCTTGACTCCACCAGCGTGCAGGTCCAGGACGGAAACGACATCAGGACCACCCTCAACGTGGATTTCCAGGACATTGCCGACAAAGCCCTCCGCGCCCAGATAGACGGAGACGACGAAGTCCGCGCCGGAATATGCATAATAATGGAGGCCAAGACCGGAGCCATCAGGGCGATGGTGAACCTCTCCCGCGGCGCGACGCCCCAGACCACCCTTTGGGAGCGCGAAAACCTGGTCCTGAGGCAGGTGGGCGAACAGGGCTCCGTCATGAAGACCGTCACCCTCCTCTCCCTTGTGGAAGACGGCTACGTGAAAACCCTGGAGCAGACCATCCCCACCAATAACGGCTTTGTGCCCGGCGGCTACAACCAGGACGTCCATATCCTTGATTACCAGAGGGAAACGGGCCGAAGGGACATTAGCGTGATGCACGGCTTTGAGATTTCCTCCAACTACGTGTTCACGTATTTGGCCGAAAACTACTACGGCAAGCAGCCCCAGGAGATGTTCGACCACATCTACTCCTACAGGCTTGGTGAGGCCTTCGACTTTGACATCCCCGGCCTTGGCACCCCCGTTGTGAACCGCCCCGGCACCCCCGGATGGTCCAGGACCACCCTTGGCACCACGGCCTACGGATACAGCATAAGCGTGACTCCGCTCCACATTGCAACCTTCTACAACGGCATAGCCAACAAGGGCTCAATGATGAAGCCCTACCTTGTAGAAAGCGTGGAGAAGGACGGCAAGGTGGTAAAGAGGTTCGAGCCCAGCGCCCTCAACAGCAGCATCTGCTCCCCCGCCACCGCCGACACCGTCACCAGGGCCCTCAGGGCCGTTGTGAACACCGGTACGGCCACAAGGCTTAAAAAGGCAAGGCTGTCCGTAGCCGGAAAAACCGGAACCGCCCGCGTGGTCCTTTCGGCCGATGAACGTGGCGGCAGCCGTGACCCCTACTCCGACTCCCAGGGCCGAAAGAAGTTCCAGGGCACCTTTGTGGGCTTTTTCCCGGCCGATCCCGACGAAGAGCCCAAGTACACCATCCTTGTGACCGTGTACTCCTACCCCAGCCATCACAACTTCTACGGCGGCACCAAGCCCGCCCTTGCCGTGAGGGAGATAGTGGACAAGATTTACGCACTTGAC
The DNA here is from genome assembly GCA_002395605.1 of Bacteroidales bacterium UBA4230. Classification (GTDB taxonomy): domain Bacteria; phylum Bacteroidota; class Bacteroidia; order Bacteroidales; family UBA932; genus Cryptobacteroides. Next base: position 34,686 of record DGXO01000068.1, on the reverse strand, counting down.
GACACCTGGCGCCCTGAGCTTCGGCCCACCGCCAAAGTGCCCCTAATGACAGACGAGAAATGAACTATAAGGACTATACACTGATTACCGCCGATTCCAGGAAGGTTGTTCCCGGAGCGCTGTTCATCGCCGTCCGCGGCCATGAATCCGACGGTCACGCCTATATCCAGGCCGCCATTGACAATGGTGCCACCGGCATTGTGTGCGAAGAGATGCCCGATCTGGTCGGGCATGACGTGGAAGTTGAAGTGGTGGAAAACAGCCGCAAGGCGCTGGCGCTGATTGCGGATGAGTATTACGGCCATCCGTCAGGGAAACTGACGCTGGTGGGAATTACCGGAACAAACGGAAAAACCACCACGGTGACGCTTCTGTACAGGCTTTTCAAGGGCATGGGATACAGCTGCGGACTGCTTTCCACAATTGCAAACTACGTGGACGACGAGCGCATTGAGACCACAAACACCACCGTGGATCCCATAACCCTCAACAGCCTGCTGGCAAGGATGGTGGAAAAGGGCTGCGAATACTGCTTCATGGAAGTGAGTTCCATTGGAGTGGAGCAGGACCGCGTGACAGGCCTTGAGTTTGCCATGGGAATCTTCTCCAACCTCACCCACGACCACCTTGACTACCACGGCACCTTTGCCGAATACCTTCGCTGCAAGAAACTCTTCTTTGACAACCTGCCGAAGAAAGCCGTCGCCCTCATAAACACGGACGACAAACACGGTAGCGTGATGGTCCAGAACACCGCCGCAAAGGTTGTTACATACTCTGTAAGGGGCCTCGCGGACCACACAGCCCGCGTTATGGAAGAGAGCTTCGACGGCATGCTCCTGAAGATTGACGGAACGGAGGTTTGGTGCCGCCTCATTGGCGAACACAACGCCTACAACCTCCTTGCAATATATTCGGCCGCAATAAACCTTGGGGCAAAGAAGGAGGAGACCCTCCTTGCGCTCTCCACGCTTGAACCCGCACCCGGAAGGCTGGAGAACCTCAACGGTCCCAAGGGCCTCAGCGTAATCATAGACTACGCCCACACCCCCGACGCCCTTGAGAACGTGCTGAAGACCCTCCGCGCCATCGCCCCCAAGAGGCAGCTTATATGCCTGTTCGGCTGCGGCGGAGACCGTGACCGCACCAAGCGCCCGGAAATGGCCCAGATTGCCGAAAACCTGGCCGACCGCATTGTGGTCACCTCCGACAACCCCCGCACCGAAGACCCTCATGCCATCATAGAGGAAATCAAGGCCGGACTTTCCATAAAGGGACTCGCAAAGTCCATAGTGATTGAAGACCGCCGCGAGGCTATCCGCACGGCCATCCTCACCGCCCCGGAAAGCGCCACCATCCTCCTTGCCGGAAAGGGCCACGAGACCTACCAGATTATCGGCCGGGAAAAACATCATTTTGACGAAAAAGAAATTGTGACTGAAACCTTTAAACTCCTCATGCAATAGCAATGATATACCACCTTCTGAAATACCTTGAAAGCACAGGAGCCGACTTCCCCGGAATGGGCCTTGTGAACTTCCTGAGTTTCCGCGCAATGGCTGCGGCGGTTACCGCAGTGCTGGTTGCCATGATAGCCGGAAAGAAGATTATCCGCCTTCTCCAGAAAAAGCAAATCGGCGAAACCGTCCGTGACCTTGGCCTGGAAGGACAGATCCAGAAAAAAGGCACCCCCACCATGGGAGGCGTCATCATAATCCTCTCCATCCTCTCCGGCGCGCTCCTCTGGTGCGACCTCACCAACATCTACGTGATCCTTCTCCTTGTGAGCACCCTCTGGTGCGGCGCGCTTGGTTTTGCCGACGACTACATCAAGGTGTTCAAGCACAACAAGGAAGGCATGTCCGAAAAAGGAAAGCTCATCGGCCAGATAGCGCTTGGCTTCATTGTGGGCCTTACCGTGTGGATGAGCCCGGACATAGTGGTGCGTGAAAAAGTTGAAGTTAAGGAAAGCGTGGAGCGCACCCTGGAAACCGAGACCACGGTTACCAGTGGCCGATATGTGGAGGAAGACGTTGTGAAAAGCACCAAGACCACCATCCCTTTTGTAAAGAACCACGAGTTTGACTACCGCTGGCTCTCCCCCGTGAAGGGCACTTGGGGCTGGTATGCAAAATGGGCTATTTATGTTCTGATGATAGTGCTGGTAATTACCGCATGCTCCAACGGAACCAATCTCACTGACGGGTTGGATGGACTTGCAGCGGGAACATCGGCCATTGTTGGAGTTGTATTAGGCATCCTGGCATGGCTGGGGGGCAACCTGATAGACTCTAACTACCTTAACATCATGTATATACCCGGAAGCGGAGAGATTGCAATCTTCATGAGCGCCTTTGTTGGGGCACTCATAGGATTCCTGTGGTACAACTCCTTCCCCGCCCAGGTATTCATGGGAGACACGGGAAGCCTTACCATTGGCGGCGTCATTGGCGTGAGCGCGGTGCTCATGCGAAAGGAACTGCTCCTTCCCCTTCTTTGCGGCATCTTCTTCGTGGAGAGCCTGTCCGTACTCCTTCAGAGGTTCTACTTCAAGTACACCCGTCGCAAGTACGGCACCGGAAGGCGCATCTGGAGCATGGCTCCCCTCCACCATCATTTCCAGGACAAGAAGGCCCCCGAAGGCCCCGTCCTCTTCCCCAAACCGGTTCCCGCCCAGCACGAGGCGAAGATCACCATCCGTTTCTGGATTGTGGGAATCATACTGGCAGTTAGTACATTGGCATTGTTGAAGATTAGGTAAATATGAAAAGAGTAGTAGTTTTAGGCGGCGCGGAAAGCGGAGTAGGCGCTGCGGTTCTGGCAAAAGTGAAAGGATTCGATGTGTTCCTCTCTGACAAGGGACAGATCAAGGATTCCTATATAGAAACCCTCAAGAAGTGGGACATCCCCTTCGAGCAGGGGCAGCACACGGAGGAACTTATCCTCAGTGCCGATGAAGTGGTGAAGTCCCCGGGCATCCCGGGAACAGTTCCCATGGTGCAGAAGGTGAAGGAAAACGGCATCCCCGTTATCTCCGAGATTGAATTTGCAAGCCGATACGACTCTGCAAAGAAGATCTGCATTACCGGCTCCAACGGAAAGACCACCACCACTTCCCTCATCTACTACCTCCTGAAAAACGCGGGGCTCAATGTGGGACTTGGCGGCAATATCGGCCAAAGCTATGCATATCAGGTTGCTACCGAGCACTTTGACTACTATGTGCTGGAGATTTCAAGTTTCCAGCTGGACGACATCCGTGACTTCCGCCCGGACATCGCCATCATAACCAACATCACCCCGGACCATCTTGACCGCTACGACCACAAGATGGAGAACTACATCAATGCCAAGTTCAACATAACCCGCAACCTCCGCGAGGACGACTGCTTTATCTTCGACTCCGACGACTCCATCACCGTGGGTCACCTCTCAAAGATAGTCCTCCGCTGCAAGATGCTCCCCTTCTCCCAGGAGAAGGAACTGGAGCAGGGCGCATTCCTCCGTGACGACAAGATGATTGTGCGCGTGGACAACGAAGAGACCGACGTCTTCCTTGAGAGCCTGGCACTTGGCGGAAAGCACAACATCTACAACTCCATGGCAGCCGCCCTGGCCGCAAAGGCCACCGGCATAGAGAGCGATGTCATCCGTAACTCCCTTGCCACCTTCAAGCCCATCGAGCACCGTCTGGAGCCCGTCCTGAGCATAAAGGACGTCCTCTATATCAACGACTCCAAGGCCACCAACGTGGACAGCGCATGGTACGCCCTGGAGTGCCAGAAGCGCCCCGTGGTGTGGATCCTTGGCGGAACGGACAAAGGCAACGACTACAGCGTTCTCAATGACCTCGTGAAGGAAAAGGTGAAGGGAATCGTGTGCCTTGGCGTAGACAACAAGAAGATTCACGAGGCCTTCGGAGGCATGGTGTCCCACATGGAGGATGCCGGAAGTGCCGACGAGGCCGTGCGCAAGGCCGCTGCAATGGCCGAAGCCGGAGACGTGGTGCTCCTGTCCCCTTGCTGCGCCAGCTTCGACCTTTTCAAGAACTACGAAGACCGCGGCGAGAAATTCAAGGCCGCCGTACGTAACCTTTAAAGACCTATGGCAGAGGAATCGGCAAATAAAGAAGGCCGCCTGGGGTCACTATTCAACCTCATGGACCGCTTCACCGGAGACAAGGTAATCCTCCTGATTGCCCTGTTCCTGATGCTGGTGTCCGTGGTGTCCGTGTTCAGTTCCACCCCCCTTCTTGCAAGGGAGCTTGGGACGGGCCGAATGGACATCATGCTGGACCAACTGAAGGCGGTGGCCATCGGTTTTGTCTTTATCTTCCTCCTGTACTTCTTCGGCCGGGTGGAGATTTACCGCCGGCTTTCAATGCTAGGCTTTGCCGTCACCTTCGGCATACTCATAATCCTGGTCCTGAACCTCAACCTCGGGATAGTGAAAGCGGGCTCCATCAACGGGGCGCGCCGAATCCTGCTGGTTGCGGGGAAGCAGATCCACGTGTACGAGTTTGTGAAGGTGTTCATGATAATGTACCTGGGATGGGCCCTGGACACCTTCAAGCGCCACGGCTTCACCTTCCTGCCCTGGCTGGCCTGGAAATACCCCAAGTTCGCGTTCCTTGAGAAGGACTTTTCCCAGAAGATGTTCTACATCTACCTTCCCATCATCCTCACCACCTTCATGGTAATGATGGGTTCCAATTCTTCGGCCATATTCATAGGCGCAATAATGGTCCTGATGATCCTGGTGGGAGGCATTGACGGTAAAGACATAGGAATAATGGTGCTGGCGCTCATTGTGGGCGTGGTGGTAATGTTCATGGCCTACAAGGGCGGACTCCTGAAGGAGAGCCGAATAGGAACGGCCATCTCCCGCATTACGCAGGACGACGACGCCGTGATGCAGAAACTCCTGGACTCCCCCCGCGGCTCCAAGGACTGGAACGACGCCCGCGACGAGCTCAAGCAGCCCGTGAGCGCCCTCCTGGCCATAAAGGAAGGCGGACTTCTGGGAAAGGGAATAGGAAACAGCACCCAGAAATACGCCACTCCGGTTATCTTCGGGGACTATATGTTCAGTTTCATAGTTGAGGAAACCGGCATCATAGGCGCAATAATTATAATTATACTGTACTTCTCCCTCCTTGCCAGGGGAACCCTTGTGGCAAAGGAGTGCGACAAGTACTACGACAAGATGATTGTGACGGGGCTCATAATTCTGGTGACGGGCCAGGCCTTTATGCACATGGCCGTGAACGTACACCTGCCTTTTGTTCCCCAGACCGGCCAGACCCTCCCCCTGGTGAGCCACGGAACCAACTCCCTGCTGGTGTTCAGCATAGTGTTCGGCATACTTCTGTCCATTTCAAAGGACGCCAAGGAGAATATCGCGCGCCGCGAGGCACAGGCCGATGCAGAACCCATAATTGTCCACGACGACTCAGAGTGGACGCAAAGTGATACAAGCGTATGAGTGAGTACAAAGCCATAAGAGCCATTGTAAGCGGCGGAGGCACGGGAGGGCACATCTTCCCGGCCATCTCCATTGCCGACAAACTTAAGGAACTGAACCCTGAAACGGAAATCCTGTTTGTTGGGGCCGAAGGAAAAATGGAAATGGAGAAGGTTCCAGCGGCGGGCTACAAGATTGTAGGCCTTCCCGTGGTGGGCCTCCAGAGGCAGCTTAACCTCCGGAACATCATCAACGACATCCAGGTGCCCTTCAGGCTCATCGGCAGCCTCAGGAGGGCCCGGAAGATAGTTAAGGAGTTCAGGCCCGATGTAGTTGTGGGCGTGGGCGGATATGCCAGCGCTCCCCTTCTCTGGGCCGCCACGGGAATGAAGATTCCCGCCGTAATCCAGGAGCAGAACGGCTTTGCCGGCCTCACCAACAAGATGCTGGGCTCCCGCGTCCAGAAGATATGCGTGGCTTATGAGGGAATGGAGAAGTTTTTCCCGGCCGACAAGATAGTCATGAGCGGGAACCCCATCAGGAAGGATGTCTCCGTACCCTCCACGCCGGAGCAGAAGGCCGAAGCTATGACATTCTACGGCCTGGACCCCAATAAGAAGCACCTCTTTGTGGTTGGCGGCAGCCTTGGAAGCGGCACCCTCAACAGGGCAATGATGCACTGGATCCAGGACGGCTGCCCCGGCGGAGAAGACATTGAGGTGATATGGCAGTGCGGAAAATACTACAAGGCGCAGACAGACGAGTTCATGGCCGCCCATCCGGACATCCTGGGGATCCGGCACTTCGCTTTCATTGAGAGGATGGACCTTGCATATGCGGCCGCAGATGTTGTGATTTCAAGGAGCGGCGCCAGCACCGTAAGCGAGATCTGCGCCATGGGAAAACCCACCGTGTTTGTGCCTTCCCCCAACGTGGCCGAAGACCACCAGACGCACAACGCAATGGCCCTTGTGCGCAGGGAAGCCGCCCTCATGGTGAAGGACTCCGAGGCCATTGACGAGCTCCTTCCTACGGCCGTGGGCCTGCTTTCAAGCCCCCACAAGATGGCCTCGCTGTCCAAAAACGCAGAGGCTATGGCCCTTAGGAATGCTGCACAGGTTATTTGTGACGAGATTTACAGTTTAGTATGAAAAACGTATACTTCATAGGAATTGGCGGAATTGGAATGTCCGCGCTGGCACGTTACTACAAGTTCAAGGGTTATAGCGTGGCTGGATACGACCGTACGCCGTCGGAGCTCACGGCCCAGCTTGAGGCCGAAGGCATCTCCGTGCACTACGAGGACAGGCCGGACCTCATTCCCTCCGACGTAAATGAGACCCTGGTGGTTTATACTCCGGCAGTGCCCCAGGACCTTGGGGAAATGGTGAAGGCCCGCGAAGGCGGATACGCCCTTCTCAAGCGTTCCCGCACCCTTGGAGAGATTACCAAGGGCCAGAGGTGCCTTGCCGTTGCCGGAACCCACGGAAAAACCACAACCTCCACCCTTACCGCCCACATCCTCACGGAGAGCGGAGAGGGCTGCAGCGCGTTCCTCGGCGGCATTTCCCGTAACTATGGCACTAATCTCCTGATGTCCCATACGCCCACGGTTGTTGCCGAAGCCGACGAATTCGACCGCTCTTTCCTGCAGCTTTTCCCGGAGATTGCCGTGATTACGGCGGTTGACCCGGACCACCTTGACATTTACGGAGACTACGCCCACGTAGTGGAAGCCTTCAAGGCGTTCGCGTCCCAGGTGAGCGGCGTTCTCATAGCCAAAAAGGGCACTCCAATTGTCCAGGCCGACACCAAGGCAAAACTCTACAGCTATCATTATACGGATTCTTCGGCCGATTTCTATGCCGAAAACCCTCATCCGGACAGCTGCGGCTACTTCCACTACAACCTCCATTATCCCGGAGGCGTGATTGAGGACATCCGCGTTGGCGTGCCCGGCTGGGTGAATGCCGAAAACAGCGTCGCGGCGGCGGCAATAGCCCTGTCTTACGGGCTGGAGCCTTCAGCCGTGAAGGCGGCTATCGGCACCTTTGAAGGAGTTAAAAGGCGCCTGGAGGTGCATGTGAACACGCCTCAGCTCTCATATATTGACGACTACGCCCATCATCCGGCGGAGCTTGCTTCGGCCATTTCTTCAATGAGGGACATTTTCCCCGGGAGGAAGCTGACGGCCATCTTCCAGCCGCACCTTTACACCCGTACAAGGGATTTTGCGGGGGAATTTGCCGCCGCCCTTTCCAAGGTGGACAAACTGATCCTCCTGGATATCTACCCCGCCCGCGAGGAGCCCATCCCCGGAGTGACTTCGGAGATTATTTTCAAGGACGTGACGGCGCCTCAGAAGGTTCTCCTGAAAAAGGAGGAGCTGATGGATTACCTCGCCAATGAGCCCCTGGATGTCCTTGTCACCTTCGGCGCAGGAAACATCGACAGGTTCATTGAGCCTATAACTGAATTACTCAAGAAAAGGATATGAAGCCTATAGTCCGACGCGGTTTAGGCCTTCTTCTCATTGTGGCCTGCATGATACTCTGGAGTTTTACTCTCAGGGTGTCACGCAGTAACCTCCGCACGCGCACGTGCCAGGGTAAAGGCACCCTGGACGTGATTGTGACGGACTCCCTGCAGAGGAACTTCGTGGGCCGCGAGGACGTTGAAAAATGGCTTGACAAGGAGTACAGGGCCTATGCCGGGCTGCCGCTTGACAGCGTAAACCTTACCCGCATAGAAAAGATTGTGACCGGCCACAGCGCGGTGAAAAACTGCGAGGCCTGGCTCACGGACGACGGCATCCTTCACATAGAGCTGTCCCAGAGGGAGCCCGTGGTGCGTTTTGACACCGGCTCCAACGCGTATTACGCCGACGCCACGGGATTCATCTTCCCGCTTCAGGCGCGCGGCAGCGTGGATGTGCCGGTAGTTGACGGAAAACTGCCGCTGAATGTCCCCAGAGGCTATAAAGGCGCCATTGAGGTCCCGGCCGAAAAAGCTTGGATGGACCGGATCCTAAATCTTGTCACCCACATGAGGGGCACGGTCTGGGAGAAGAATATAAGGAAAATAACGGCATCTGCGGACGGAGACCTGGTGCTTTATCCCCGCGAGGGGAAGGAGCGCTTCCTCTTCGGCCAGCCGGTAAGGGTGGAAGAGAAAATACGCCTGATGGAAAACTACTATGAGGCCGTGGCGCCATCCAAGGAGGCAGGTTACTACAGCACCGTAGACCTGAGGTTCGGCGGGCAGCTCATTTGCAGAAAATAAAACAAACTAACCATATGGAAGAGAAATACATAGCATCGATTGACCTGGGGAGTTCCAAGTTCGGGCTCTGCGTAGCGCACGTCAACGGCGACGACGTCCAGATTGTCTACTACCGGGAAACGCCCTCGGACGGCATCAGGGCCAGCATGATCACTAACCCCATGAAGGCTTCGGAGCGCCTGAAGGAGGCCGTGAAAGAGGCCGAAGACGAGCTCATGATCCACATCATGCAGGTGGTGGTGGGCATGCCCCGCAGCGAGGTCACGCAGGTGACGGCCTCCGGACGCATCGAGCGCACCAACCCCGACGAATACATTACCGCCGAGGAAGTCCAGGCCCTCAAGTCCATCGCCCTTGAGACCTATCCCCTCCCCAACCCGGAGAAGCAGATCATGTACGGTGCGGTGGCTCAGTCCTTCTCCATCGACGACGAAATCCAGTTGGTGGAAAATGAGGTCGTGGGCACGCTTTCAAGCGCCCTGGAGGGCAATTTCAAGGTGTTCATCGGCAAAAGGAGTGCAACGGTTTCCCTGGACAAGATCTTCAACCAGCTTGGGATAGCCGTGGCCAAGAAGTACTTCCTTCCGGATGTGGTTGCGCGCACGGTCCTGAGCCCGGCCGAAATGGCGGCCGGCGTCGCCCTTGTTGATGTTGGCGCCGGAGTGACTTCCATCGCCATCTACCAGGGTGGCATCATGAGGCACTACGCCTCCATCCCCTTCGGCGGAAAGAGCATCACCAACGATATCCGCACGGAGTGCTCCATCACCGACGACCTTGCCGAGAAAATCAAGAAGCGCTTCGGCGCCTGCCTGCCCGGAAAACTGGCATCTCTTTCTGAAAAAGTGCTCCAGATACGCCTTACGGAGCCCTACAAGGAGGTTCCGGTGAGGTATATCTCAGAGGTTGTGGACAGCCGTGCACGCGAAATTGTGAACGCCATCCTCTTCTACATCCAGGAAAGCGGCCTGCAGAATTCCCTCCGCAGCGGCATAGTGATTACCGGCGGCGGGGCCGAACTTGCTAATTTCGTTCCGCTTGTGAAGGAGATGTCGGGCTACGATGTCAGGAAGGGCTATCCCCGCTACATGTTCTCCGCATCCGTTGGAAGCGGTGTTTACAGCACGGCGGCAACTTCGGCCATAGGAATGGTGCTGGCAGCCAAGGAAGACAAGCTTCCGGACTGCGTCACCGTGCCTGAAAGACCCCAGGAACCCGCAGAGGAAGATACCATTGAGGTGGAAGTGACCAACGAGACCCCCGTGGAACCCGACCTCCTGTTCAATCCGGAGGAGTTCGGCGAGGCCGCGCCTCAGGACAAGCCCAAGAAACCGGTCAAGGAGAAGAAGAAGGTTTCAAAACCCAAGGGAGAAAAGACCGGCTTCCTTTCAATCATCTGGAACACAGTGGAAAAAAACGCCCTCAAGTGGTACGACGAGGCTAATAAACAGTAGGAGGAACAAGTTATGAACATAGACAAAGACATTTTCCCGGACAACTGGAACAGTGAGAACTCCATCATCAAGGTGATCGGCGTTGGCGGCGGCGGCTGCAATGCAGTGAACTATATGTACCGCCAGAACATCCAGGGATGCAGTTTCATTGTTTGCAACACAGATGCCCAGGCCCTCCAGATAAGCGAGGTCCCCGTGAAGATCCAGATGGGCAACAACGGCCTCGGCGCGGGTACGGACCCCACCGCCGGCCGAAACGCTGCGCTTGAAAGCCAGGACGAGATTGCCGCCAAGGTGCTTGACTGCGGTACCAAGATGCTCTTCATCACGGCCGGCATGGGCGGCGGCACCGGCACAGGAGCCTCCCCCGTCATTGCCAAGATGGCCAAGGAACGTGGCATCCTCACCGTGGCGGTAGTCACCATCCCGTTCAAGAACGAGGGCAACGAGAGCCAGTCAAAGGCCGTGGACGGCATCCACGAGCTTGAGAAGAACGTAGACTCCCTCCTTATCATCAACAACGAGAAACTGTACCAGTTCTTCGGCGACACCCTTATCCAGGAGGCCTTCCCTAAGGCCGATGAAGTTCTGGCTACCGCTGTCCGTGGCATCATTGAGGTCATCTCCAAGCCCGGCTACATAAACGTAGACTTCCAGGATGTGTGCAAGATGATGCGCGGCTCCGGCATGGCGCTGATGGGAAGCGGCGAAGGCTCCGGCCCCAACCGCCTCCAGGATGCTGTGAAGGGCGCATTCGAGAGCCCGCTGCTCAACGACTTCGACCTCAAGACAGCAAAGAACGTCCTCCTCAACATCACCACCGGCAACAACGAGCACGGCGCCAAGATGAGCGACCTCGAGAAGATTGACGACATGATCACGGCCTACACCGGCAATGCCAACCACTTCAAGAAGGGCATCATCTGGGACGACGACCCCGACTTCGGCGACAAGGTGCGCATCACCGCAATTGTCACCGGCTTCCACATGGACCTTGGCGGCCTTGGCCTCAACAAGGACCTTGGCAACCTTGTGATCATAGATGAGAATTTTGTCTGGGACCAGGCCGAACACGGTGCCGAAGTAACCCTCCCCGGCGCCACAGAGACCATCAAGATCGGCTACAACAACTCCGACAACGCCCGCAGCTTCAACTTTGCCACCGACGTCAAGCCTGTCCTTTGCGTTGAACCCGGCGAGCGCATCGCAGACCTTGAAAACATCCCCGCCATTCGCCGCAAGCACTAGCGGGCCGTTGGCGCTCAATTAACTGACATTCTGTCACTTATGAAAAGTCGGGTGCACCTGCAGGTGCACCCGACTTTCAGTATGTCGCTGTTATTCAGGCAGTTGCGCGCCAGGCTATATGCGCCCGAGGCGTTCGGCCACATAACCCATGCGGCGGGCAAATTCACGTCGGCCGATGAAGGAGAGGATGGCGGCGATGCCAAGGCCGGAAGCCGCACCGGTGAGGGCCAGGCGCAGGCTGTTCATGACCTTGCCCATGGGGTATTCCCTCATCTTGATGTAGTCTTCCAGGACCTTCTCCAGGGTGGGGGCGTCGATGGGGCCGCGGTAAACGTCAAGGTCGTCGAAGCCGAATTCGGCACCGGAGATGTACTGGCAAACCTCGAAGCAGTGCTCGTAGTGGTCCGGATTCCAGAATTTGTCTACGTCCTTGGCAAGGAACGGCGCAGTCTTGGAGTCGTCGTACACTTTGGCGCGGGGATCCACGGGCCTGTTGGCGTCTGAGGCTTTCTGGGGAAGACCGGCGCCGGCCTTTATGCCAAAGGCCTCGAAGTCTTTGGGGGCCACGAAGAGGTAGGCGGCGATGTCCCACATGTCTTTCACGAAGGTAGCACGCTCTTTCACAAGCTCCACCACTGCCTCCACGTACTCACGGGTGAAGATGTGGTTTCCGAAATCTGCGCCGAAGCCCTCGAAGGACGCACCGGCGGTAAGGGCATTGCAAGGGCAGTCCACCACTTTGCAGCCGTGATTCTCAAGCACCGGGATGAAGAGGTCCGTAAGCTGGGCGGTGGTCTTCAGCCTGAGGTATTCCTTGTTGTACCACTTTGCCTTTTCAGGATTGAACTTGGCACCGGCCTTCTGGACTTTGTCCAGGGAGAATGCCTCTACAAGCTCCGGCAGGGTGAACATTTCGCGGTCGTCGCCGGGATTCCATCCAAGCATGGCAAGAAGGTTCACGAAGGCCTCGGGGAAGTATCCGTCTTCGCGGTAGCCGTGGGACACCTCTCCGGTTTCGGGGTTCTTCCATGCAAGGGGAAACACGGGGAAACCAAGTTTGTCGCCGTCACGCTTTGAGAGTTTTCCGTTGCCGACGGGCTTCAGAAGCAGGCTCAGGTGGGCAAAGCGGGGCATGGTATCTGTCCAGCCGAAGGCCTCGTAGAGCATGTAGTGAAGGGGCAATGAAGGAAGCCACTCTTCTCCGCGGATAACCTCCGTGATTTCCATGAGGTGGTCGTCTACGATGTTTGCAAGGTGGTAAGTGGGGAGTTCATCGGCCCTTTTCCAAAGCACTTTGTCGTCCAGGGTATCGGTGTTCACCTCCACGTGGCCGCGGATGAGGTCGTCCATCTTGACAATGCGGTTAAGGGGCATCTTGAAGCGGATGGTCCAGTCCGTGGTGGTATCCAGAAGGCGCTTAACTTCGGCTTCAGGGAGGCTCAGGGAATTGCGGAGGCTGCCGCGTGTGGCGGCATTGTACATGAAGGTCTCGCCTTTGGATTCGGCCTCTGTACGGCGCGCGGTAAGTTCATCGGCGCTGTCAAACGCGTAATAGGCCCAGCCTTTCTCTATGAGCTCCTCTGCGTACTTGCGGTAGAGGGGCTTGCGCTGGCTCTGGCGGTAAGGGGCATGGGGATGCTTTGCCGATGCTTCCTCAACTACCTTTCCGTTCTCCACTCCTTCGTCGGGGATGATCCCGCACCAGTTAAGGGCCTCTATGATGTACTGCTCCGCTCCCGGCACAAAGCGGTGGGAGTCGGTGTCCTCTATACGGATAATGAAATCTCCGCCTTTTTGCTTGGCATAGAGATAGTTATACAGTGCCGTACGCACGCCGCCCATGTGAAGCGGACCGGTAGGTGAAGGGGCAAATCTTACGCGTGTTCTTCTTTCCATCTTGTGACAAAAGTTTTGAAGATGCAAATTTAGCGGATTCCGTGCACAATTGCAACCGACTTTCGGCCCGTGACCAGTAATAGCCTCATAATCTGTCACTTCCTATTCCCCGGGTGCACCTGGCCGTGCACCCGACTTTTCATAAACGTCTCATTGTCAACGACTTTTCGGGCAGCCAATATGAAGCACTCTGGCAACTTGATAATCCTTGGCTCCGGTTCTTTGCTTTAAGATAGCAGCAATCTGCCATTTTTTCTTTTCTTCGGCCATGATAACAGAATGGGGCTTTTCTGCAAAGCTGGACTTTTCCACAAGATTCAGCATTTGCGTGTATATTCTGTCCGAATCATTGTTGTATTCCTCCTTGATATCGTACTCGGAGCCCGTATTTGAATTTATTGCCATCACCATCTCTTCGTAGCCTTTGTAGAAACTTAACAGCGTATCCTTGTCAATTGGCAAATATCGGCTTATGATGTAATCCAGAAGCTGCTCATGTTCTTTGGCAGACAATCCCTTGAAAAGACGGCGAATTGTTTTATAGTTCAGATAGACCATATCCTTGACATGAGCATCCACCTCTTTAAGGGACGCACGCAATTTCTTGGACGCCTTATTGAGTTCAATTTTTTCCGAGAATGGGTTTGGACTTCCTATATATGCCAGAAAATTCCAACGGTCATCTTCGGCCCTGGCAAACAAGCCCTTTTCTACCGAGTTATTATAGTTATATGAAATGCATGTCCTGACTTTCTTGTCAGATGCTTTTATGGAATTACCGTATGCTTTCTGAAAGACGGCACCCTTTCGGCCGATGTCTTTGTTGAAGGCGTGGGCGAAAGTTGATGTCACTGTTCCTATAAACAACGCCATCACCCTTGAGGACGCCGTTTGTATAAGGGTATGAAAGTGATTAAACATCAAGGCAAGAGCCAAAACTATAACTCCATACTTGACAGCCATCACGGAATAGATGGTAAAGAAAACAAGCCTGTCTGCCGTTGAATAGAACAGCAGTCTGTAATCTATGGCATGCTGGAAGATGTGCTGGAATCCATCCGGATTGTATTTTCTTCTGTGGCCCCTCATAAAGCAAATAATTGAGGGTACAATTATATTGCATTTTTTCTTAGAATCCCCTTAGATTTTGCAACATTTTATTAATCCTGCGAAAAAAAATATACGTTTCTACGGATTATGTCGTTTACCACCACATTTTGCCGTTGACCATTAACCCACTGATTTACAGCGAATTGCTGATTGCCGGGTGCACCTTCACGTGCACCCGATTATCAACAACGCGCTGATAGTCAAGAAATTACGCGCCAGAAATTGGCAATCTGAGGATTATTCACTATCTTCGGCAAAATTTTCTGCAAAATGACAAAGGAAGAACAATATAATTCACTGCTTCTGCAAGCACAGGGACTGCTCTCTGGTGAGGCCGATATTATTTCCAATATGGCCAATCTTGCAGCTCTGCTGCATGAAGGAATGGGGTTCTGGTGGACAGGCTTCTATCGTGTACAAGGAGATGAATTGCTGCTTGGTCCGTTCCAAGGGCCCATAGCATGCACCAGAATTGCATACGGACGCGGTGTGTGCGGTACTGCATGGAAGGAGCAGCACACAATTGTAGTTCCCGATGTTGAAAAGTTCCCAGGCCATATAGCCTGTTCTGCCGCATCAAGAAGTGAGATTGTAGTTCCCATATGGCACAATAACAAGATTATTGCCGTTCTGGATATTGACAGCAAGGAAATCGGCACCTTTGATGAAGTAGACAAAGAGTATCTGGAAAAGATGGCATCCCTTATCATAGGACCACAAAAGGATATCTGGTTTGCAGCCGGGTGCTTCTGGGGAGCTCAAAAGTTCTTTAAACTAGTTGAAGGTGTGGAGTTTACAGAAGTAGGCTTTTGCAATGGCAACCTTGACAATCCAACATACCAAGAGGTTTATACAGATACCACCGGACATGCCGAATGTGTACATGTAAGATATAATCCATCGGTTGTTTCATTGCGCCACCTGACTGAACTCTTTTTTAAAATCATTGATCCATTAAGCCTCAACAAACAAGGAGAAGATGTTGGTACCCGTTATCGCACAGGTGTTTACTATGACAATCAAAAGGATGCAGAGGAACTTGCATCTGTCTTTTCCCAAATCAGGCAATCCCTTGGCGTTGAATCGTTTCCCGTTGAATTGCTCCCTTTGAAATGCTTCTTCCCTGCCGATGAATACCATCAGGATTATCTGGACAAGAATCCTTCCGGCTACTGCCATTTGAGTCCTGCAATTTTCAAATTGGCGGCCGAATAGCGGCTGGCGCACAAATAGCTGATTATTAGCAATATACACAATGTCGGGTGCACTTACAGGTGCACCCGACATTGTGTAATATCCTGATTAATAAGAAGTTACGCGCCAGGGCTAATGTAGCAGGGCGAGGGCCTGATCAACGGAAAGAGAGTCCGAAAGGCCGAAGGAGCCGCTGCGGGAGCGGATAAGGCCGGAAAGGTGCGCGCCGGAGCCCAGGGCCTCCCCAAGGTCACGTGCAAAAGCCCTGATGTATGTGCCCTTGGAGCATGCAATGCGTATCACGGCCTCCGGCAGGCCTAGGGCCGATGTGTCAGCTACGTTTATGCGGCTGGATGGAGATAGTGACAGAGTCCGGGGGGACTCCGTTTCGCTTCGCTCCACTTCGGTCCCTCCCGGGAAAAAGTCAAGTAGTTCCAGTTCGGAGATGACTATCCGGCTACGGTGAAGGGTTTCCAATGCAGCGGCGTCAATGGCGGAAGTCTGGCCGGAGCGGTAGAGTTTACGGGCAAGTTCGTATGCGCGGACGCCATCTACGCTTTTGGCGGAAAAGAGCGGGGCAACCTGCTCCTGTTCTCCAAGGAACGCAGGGAGGGCGGCACGGACGGCTTCGGCCGTAATGTGTTCAAAGGGGAAGGTACGGTCTACCTCCTTCTCAAGGTCGTAGGAAGGGGTGGTGGCGCCAAAACGTATGCGCGCTATGTACTCTTTGTCGTGGTCCTGCAGTTCCTGGGCGCGTTTGCAGGCGTTGCCGATACACACAAGCAGCACGCCCGTTGCCAGCGGGTCCAGGGTGCCGGCATGGCCAACTTTCAGGTTTTTCTTCCCGAAGTGCTTGATGGCGGCGTACTTGAGTTTACGGATTACATCGGCCGAAGTCCACCTGTACGGCTTATCCACCGCAAGAACTATTCCGTCCGGGTAATCAGAGATGTCATGGGAAAAACTCATTTCACGGGCATCTTGTCTATGCGCCTCTGGTGGCGGCCGCCCTCAAACGGGGTGTCCAGCCACTCACGCACAATGGCCGAAGCCAGGCGGTAGCTGATAAAACGTGCCGGAAGAACCAGTACGTTGGCGTTGTTGTGCTGAGCCACAAGATGGCCGATGGCGGTGCCCCATGCAAGGCCCGCGCGGATTCCCTGATGCTTGTTGAGGGTGATGGCCATGCCGTTTCCGGTGCCGCAAAGGGCAATGCCAAGGTCCACTTCCCCGCCCTCCACGGCCTGGGCCAGCCTGTGGGCATAATCCGGGTAGTCTACGCTTTCCTCGGTGTCTGTGCCGTAATTCACAACCTCGATGCCGCGCTTTTGCAGCATCTTCACCAGTTTGAACTTGTACTCCACGCCTGCGTGGTCATTGCAAATGCCGATTTTCATATAATATAGATTTTAGCATACAAATATAATGAAAAAAAGCAGATTCCCGGTCAAGCCGGGAATGACGGGGAAAGGTCACGCCGGGAAAGACGGAAAAGACAAGCCGGAAAAAGATTTGGCCGTTCAAAATTATTTGCGTAAATTTGCAGGCTTTTTTGCGGGAGGGTCCCGCAAGATTTAACCAATTAAACACAACTTGCATCATGGCAGAATATTTACA